>JADGRB010000183.1 GCA_017881315.1 Pseudomonadota bacterium | reverse complement strand
GGCAACAGCCCCTCGGTGGAGGCGCAGATCGTCCACGAGGCGCTCGACTGGTACGACGACGGGCCCGACGCGGTCGAGCAGATCCTGGCCAAGGCCACCCGCCTGCGCCGCAAGAAGTTCGAGGGGGGGCTGCTGTTCCTGGGAACCCTGGGCAACAACGCGCCCTTCATCGGTCTGTTCGGAACGGTGCTCGGCATCGTGACGGCGTTCCGCGAGCTCGGGAACAACTCGATGGGCGCCATGGGCAACGTCATGGGCGGCATCGCCGAGGCGCTGATCGCGACCGCGGTCGGCATCCTGGTCGCCCTGCCGGCGGTCATCTTCTACAACGTCTATCAGAAGAAGGGCGCCGACATCGAGGAGCAGGCGGCGGCGCTGGGCAACGTGGTGAGCGCGTCGATGCGGGCCGTGCGTCACGCCGGCGCCCCGCGGATGGCGCCTGCCGACGGAGCCCCCGCGGATCGCAAGGCCGTCGAGCACGTCGAGCACGTCGCCCGCACCGTCGAGATGGAGGCCTAGATGGCCGGCACGATGTCGACCGGCCGAGGCCGCGCGCGCACCATCGCGCAGATCAACGTCACGCCGCTGGTCGACGTGGTGCTGGTGCTACTGGTCATCCTGATGGTCGCGTCGACCTACATCGTCGCGCAGACGCTGAAGGTTCAGCTCCCGCGGGCGAAGTCGACCGACGGGACCGCGGAGAAGCCCACCAAGATCGAGATCTTGAAGAACGGGAGCTACCGCTGGAACGAGGAGCCGGTGGTCGAGGCGGTGCTGGCCGACAAGATGAAGGCCGCCGTGACGGCGGACGCCGAGATGAGCCTGGTGGTGAGCGCCGACAAGGAGGTCATGCACGGCAACGTGGTGCACATCCTCGACCTGGCCAAGATCGCCGGGATCACGAAGTTCGCCATCAACGTCCAGCAGAGCGGCGAGTAGAGGAGACGTCGTTTGCGGCTAGGGACCGTCATCCTTTCGGTCGGTCTGCACGTGGGGTTGGCGGCCGGCCTGGTCGCCGTCGCGCAGAAGCGCGAGCTGCGGCGGCGCGCCATTTCGGTCGCGGTCACCGAAGAGAAGAAGAAGGTCAAGCCGCCCAAGCCTGCGGCGCCGCCCAAACCGATCGCGCGCCCGGCCGCCGCCAAGCCGGTGGCGGTCGCCAAGGCCGACGCGCCGGTCGCGGTCGCGCACGTCGCGGCCGCGCCGATGGTCACCAGCGTCGCCATGTCGAACGCCGGGCTCGACGTCGGACCGGGGATCGGCCTCGAGGGCCGGGCCGCCAAGCCGGCCGCCGCGGCACCCGTTAAGGTCGCCTCCGCGATCTCGGAGGCGCGCACGCGCCGGACGCAGCAAGAGGCGGGGGGGGCGGACGCGCCCTGTGAGGAGGAGCCGACGCCGCCGGAGCTGGTGGTGCAGACGACCGTCGACTACAGCCTCTATCCGCAGGCCCAGGCGGACGGGATCGAGGGCAAGTTCAAGGCGCGTCTGGTCGTGGACGCGGATGGCCAGGTTTCGAACGTGGTGGTGGTGGCCGGTCTCGAGCCGGCGTTCGACGCCGCGATCGTGGCGGCGCTGAAACACTGGCGGTTCAAGCCGGCGATGGCGTGCGGCAAACCGGTAGCCGGCGCCGTGGTCCCCCGCACCTTCAAATTCGAGCTCGGCGACTAGCCGATGTTACGCGCGCTCGCCCTCGCGGCCTTGACAGTCGTCGTCTGCGCAGCACCGAACATCGCCCGCGCCCAGGGCGAGTCCGGGCCGACCGTCACCAAGGCGCCCAAGCTGGTCAAGTTCGTCTCCGCGGTCTACCCGAAGGACAAACACGACGCACACATCACGGGATCCGTCCTGCTCTCGATCGAGATCGGCGCCGACGGCCAGGTCGGGGAGGTCGAGGTCGTCAAGGGCGCCGGGGCCGACTTCGACACCGCCGCGGTCGCCGCCGCCAAGCAATTCGTGTTCGAGCCCGCCGAGATCGACAACCAACCCGCGCCGGTGAAGATCACCTACCGCTACGACTTCACGATCGTCGAGCAGATCGTGAAGGCCGGCCCACAGATCAACTTCGACGGCGTGGTCGTCGAACGCCTCTCGAAGAAGGTGATCCCGCGGGTCTCGGTCAAGATCAGCGACCTCGACGGGGCGGTGGCGACGACCGACGCCGAAGGGCGCTTCGCCTTCACCGACGTCCCGCCCGGAAAACACAAGGTCGAGCTGTCGCACCCGAAGCTCATCACCGTCATCACCGACGAAACCATCGCGGTGGGGAAACGGCGGACCGTCAAGTACATGGTCGAGGAGAAGGATGATGACGACGAGGGCGTCACGATCGTCATCCGCGCCCCTCGCATCAAGAAGGAGGCGGTCGAGACCCGCATCCGCACCGAGGAGGCGCGACGGGTCCCCGGCACGCAGGGGGACACGCTCAAGGTGGTGCAGAACCTCCCGGGCGTCGCGCGCTCCTCGTTCGGCTCGGGCGAGCTGATCGTCTGGGGCGCCGCCCCCAACGAGACCAAGGTCAACGTCGACGGCGTCGAGATCCCGGCGCTCTATCACGTCGGTGGCTTCCGCTCGACGATCAACTCCGATCTGGTGCGGTCGATCGATCTGTCGCCCGGGTCCTACGGCGCCGAGTACGGGCGCGGCCTCGGTGGGTTGGTCCGGATCGACCTCGGATCGCTCCCCAAGGAAGGCATTCACGGCTACGTGGCCGCCGACGTGCTCGACACCTCGGCGCTGGTGTCGATGGCGCTCACGCCGCGCCTGCGGCTCGCCATCGCCGGACGCTTCAGCTATCTCGACCGCGAGCTGCCGCTGGTGACTTCCGAGGACGTGAGCGACTTCGTCCCCATCCCCCGCTACGACGACTATCAGGCGCGCGCCACGCTGGCCTTGCGGCAGGACGAGGAGCTGGCGATCACCTTCCTGGCCTCGGACGATCACCTGCGGCGCGCGATCCCCTCCGACGATCCGAACCAGGTTCGTTCGGAGAACACCGACACCTCCTGGAAGCGCCTCTTCATTCGTTACACCCGGTTGCTTCCCGACGGCGCGTCGGTCGTCGTGACCCCGTCGATCGGATACGATTCGTCGGCCGACACCGAGCTGTTCGGGAGCACGCCGGTCGATCTGAAGTCCAGCGCCTGGCAGTACGGGCTGCGCGGCAGCTACCGCCGCAAGGTGGCGGCGTCGACGACGCTTTCATTCGGCGTGGATATGCAGGCGCGGGCGACCACGCTCGACCGGGTCGGCTCGCTGACGCTGCCGCCGCGTGAAGGCGATATCACCGTCTTCGGCCTGCCACCGCGCAACGACATCGCCGCCGATCACTGGAACGTCACCACCATCGACACCGCCCCCTACGCCAACGCCGAGATCACGATCGGGCGCCTCTCGCTGGTCCCGGGCCTGCGCTTCGAGCCGCTCCTCATCGAGGGGAGCCCCTCGCTGCCGGCCGGAGGCACCACGCCGCCGCGCGGCTACGCGAGCTTTTCGCTGCCCGAGAATCCCGTCGACCAGTTGCCGGGGGATCCGGTCTCGCGCGCCGTGCGGGCGGCCCGCATCTTCGCCTGGCTCCCCAACCCGCGCCTCAGCGCCACCTTCCGCGCCAACAAGCGTCTCGCCATCACGGCCGGCGGCGGCGTCTACGCGCAACCACCCGATCCGCAAGACATGAGCCCCGTGTTCGGCAACCCGAACGTCACCCTCTCCCGCGCCGTTCACCTCTCGGGCGGCGTCGGCTACAAGCTGCGCCCCACCCTGAGCCTGGAGATTGTCGGCTTTTACAAGCGGATGTTCGATCTGGTCTCGCGCAACGAGAACCCGTCGCCACCGGTGGCCGACTCGCTCACCCAGGACGAGGTCGGGCGCGCCTACGGCGGGCAGCTCCTGCTGCGGCAAGAGCTGCTGCACGGATTCTTCGGCTGGATCACCTACTCGCTCACCCGCAGCGAGCGGCGCGATCATCCCGACACCGACTGGCGGCTGTTCGACTTCGATCAGACCCAGGCGCTGGGCGTGGTCGCCAGCTATCAACTGGGGCACGGATGGGACCTCGGCACGCGGTTCCGCTACACGACCGGCTTTCCGCGTACGCCGGTGGCCGGCGAGTACCAGGACGTCGCCAACGCGCAGTTCGCTCCGATCTTCGGCGCGCACAACTCGATCCGGATCCCGGCCTTCTATCAACTCGACGCGCGCATCGAGCGCTCGTTCGTGTACCGACGCGTGAAGATCAACGTCTTCCTGGACGTGCAGAACGTGACCGATCGACAAAATCCCGAAGAGATAATCTACAGCGCCGATTTCACGCGACGCGCTTACATCACGGGGTTCCCGACGCTGGCCGTGGTCGGCGCGAGGTTGGAGTTCTGATGAAGCGGTCCGGCAGCAAGACACTCGCGACGGCATCGCTGTTGATCACCGCGGCATTCGTGGTCACCGGCTGCAAACCCGATCTCGGCGCCCCGATCTCGCTGGTGACCGGGCCGCGGGTTCTGGCCATTCGAGGAACGCCGCCCGAAGCGGGCGAAAGCGCCTCCGTCCTCTACGACGCGCTGACCGTCGACATCGGGGGCACCGTCCCGGCGCCCGCGATCAACTGGGCCCAGTGCCTGGTGCCCAACCCGCCCGCCAACGGCAACGACGTGAGCAGCGGCTGCTTGCAGATTCCCGACGACGCCGGGCCGGCGCCGACCTTCACCGCAACGCTTCCCGCCAACGACTGCACGCTGTTTGGTCCCGAGACGCCGCCCCCAAAAAAGGGTCAACCGCCCACCCGACCCGCCGACGCCGACACCACCGGGGGCTACTACCAACCGATACGCGCCGTCTGGACCAGCGATGCGGGCGACCAGCTGTCGTTCGCGCTCGAACGCATCCTCTGTCCGTTGGCCAACGCGCCGACCGACGACGCCGGAAAGTACGCCACCGACTATGTCCCCAACGACAACCCGCAGCTCGCCGACCTGGTGCTCGATCCGGCGGGCACCGCGACGCCGCTCTTCACCGCCAGCCAGTCTGCCCCGCCTTCGCCCGGCACCGTGGCCGCCGGACAAACGGTGACCCTGCAAGTCGACTGGAGCCCGGCGTCCGCCGAGACCTTCCTGGTCTGGGACGTGGTTTCGTTGAGCCTGGTCATGCAACAGGAGTCGCTGCGCCTCTCCTGGTTCGCCACGGCCGGCCAGTTCGCGCACGACGCGAGCGGGCGCGGGAACACCGAGACCGAGACCTTCACCCAGAACACCTGGACGGCGCCCGAGACCCCGGGCCCCGTATACCTGTGGATGGTGCTCCGTGACAACCGCGGGGGCATCGACTTCGGCGCCGCGGAAATCGACGTGACGCAATGATGCGGCGCCGGCCCGCCGGGAAAGCGCCGCCATGCGGGCCGAGTTTGCCGGGGGTTTTCTCGACTGTAACGGGTTCGTCACGCCGCTCGTCTAGGCTGGCGCTCGTATGAATCCGGAAACGAACCTCGACCGGCGAATCCTGGTCGTCGAGGACGAGCCCGATCTGCGCGAGCTGCTCACCTACAACCTGACGGCGGCGGGGTTCACCGTGCAAGCGACGGAGAACGGCACCGACGGCCTGGAGGCGGTGCAACGCTTCGATCCCGACGTCGTGCTCCTCGACCTGATGCTCCCCGACATCCCCGGCACGGAGGTCTGCCGGCGCATTCGCGGCGACGTCAACGCGCGCCAGCCGGCGGTGATGATGTTGACCGCCAAGGGCGAGGAGATCGATCGGGTGGTCGGCTTCGAGCTCGGCGCCGACGACTACGTGGTCAAGCCCTTCAGCGTCCGCGAGCTCGTCCTGCGGGTGGGCGCCATCTTGCGCGCGCGGCGCCCGGTCACGCCCAGCTCGCCGAACGCCCCCCAGCGCCGGCGCTACATCGTCGGCCCCCTGGAGCTCGACGTCGACGGTTACCACGTGTTCGTGGCCGGCGCCGAGGTGCACGTCAGCACGCTGGAGATGCGCCTCCTGGTCTATCTGGTCGAACACCGCGGGCGCGTCCGCTCGCGCGAGGACCTTCTGGAGGACGTCTGGGGCTACAAGCCCGGCGTCTCCACCCGCACCATCGACACCCACGTCAAACGCCTGCGCGACAAGCTGGGCGAGGCAGGCGCCCTGGTCGAGACCGTGCGCGGCACCGGCTACCGCCTGTCCGCCGACCACGCGGTGATCGTCAAAGACGCCTGAACGGCGGGGCTTGGGGGGCTACCTCCGCCGAAAACGGCACGCCGACGTTGCGGCAGCGTGGCGTGGCCGACGCCCGGCTGTAACGACCACCCCCTAACCTTGTCTCCGCAACAAGGAGGTCATCATGGCAACGCCGTTGCACGTCGTCGCCCTCGGGCTGGCGGCCGCCGCGCTGGTCGGCCTGGCAATCGGGTGGGGTCAGCTGATCGCGCTCGCACGCCATCTGTGCGGGCCGCGCGCGGTTCCCGTTCGCCGTCCGCCGATCTCGATCCTGAAGCCGCTCTGCGGCCTCGACGATCGCCTGGCCGCCAACCTGCGCACCTTCGCCGCGCTCCCCTACCCCGACTACGAGGTGCTGCTGGGTCTGCGACACACCGGCGATCCGGCCTATCCGCTGGCGCGGGCCGTGGCCCGCCGCTGGCCCGGACGATTCCGGGTGGTGCTGCAGGAGGGAGAGACCGGCCTCAATCCCAAGGTCAACCAGCTCATGACCCTGGCCCGTCACGCGCGCCACGATCTCCTGGTGATCAGCGATTCCAACACCCGCGTGCCGCCCGGCTATCTCGACGAGATCGCCGCCTCGCTGGAAGATCCACGGGTCGGTCTGGTGACGCATCCGCTGGTCGGCGACGGCGACACCCGATCGTCGGCGTGCCTGGGATCGATCGCGGACAACCTGCATCTGTCGGGCGTCATCACGCCCTCGATCGTGACCGCCAAGCTGGTCTGCGGCAAAGACTACGTCGTCGGCAAGTCGATGGCCATGCGCCGCGCCGACGTCGATGCGCTGGGCGGGTTCGCGTCGGTCAAGGACGTCCTGGCCGAGGATTTCGTGCTCGGACGCGCGGTCACCGGGCGCCTGCACAAGCGGATCGTCCTCGGGCGGGCGGCCGTCACCTGCATCTCCGAGCGGCGGTCGCTGGCTGGATTCGTCCGCCGTTACGCGCGCTGGAGCGTGATGCAGCACCAGTGCGCGGGCCACCTGGCCTATTGCGGCCTCTTGCTTCTGAACCCCGTCCTGCTGGCCACCGCGGCGGTGCTGGCGGATCCGTCGCGCTCGACCGCGGCGATCTGTGCGCTCGCCACCGCCAGCCGCGTGGCCAGCGACGCGGTCGCCGGACGGCTCCTGCGCGGCCGCGGCTTTCGCCTTCGCGCGCTGCTGATCGGGCCGCTCGGCGACCTGCTGTCCGGCGCCGCCTGGGCGCACGGCCTCTTCAGCCGATCGATCGAATGGCGGTCGAATCGTCTGACCGTGCTGCGCGGAAGTCGGCTGCGGGTTCGACCGCGGCGGAGCAGCCATACGCAGCCAAAATCCGATACAGGCCCTGCTTCGGCAGCCGCGTGAAGCCCCCGAAGGCCGCCGCGGCGAGCGTCCCGTCGGCCAGCCATTCGTCGATCCAGGCGCCGGCCAGGTACGGATCGTGCTGCGCCAGCGCGGCTCCATTTTCGATCGCCCAGCGCCGGTTGTAGCGTTCCTGCGCGCCGACCGAGGGGGCGAGGAGCAGCGGCAGCCCGAGGGCGGCGAAGAAGGTCAGCTCGCTCGGCTTGGTCCAGAGGATGTCCGCCTCCGCGCAGAGCGCGTTGAAGACGCGGAAGTACCGATCGACGTCCGTCTCGACCACCAGGCGCACGCCCGGATGACTCCCCAGGCCCTGCTGGGAGAGCAGCCGATCGAACCTTTGCGCCACGTCGGCGCGGACGCCGGCCACCAGCGCCAGCCGGAGCGCTCCGCTTTCGATCGCGGGACGCAACGAAGGCAGGAACTTCGCCGGCAGGTCGGACTGCGCCCCTGCCCCGCCCACCGCGAAGACCAGCAGCGGCGGACGCTCGTCGACGGCGCGCAGGACCTCCGCGCCCAGCGTCGCCGCGATCGCCGGGCCCGCGGCCGCACGGAAGGCGCCCGTTCGATCCAGACGGACCAGGCGCGCCGCCAGGTTCGCCCTGGCGCTCGGCGCGTCGGGGCCGCCGACCAGCTCGTGCGGCAGCGGGAACCCCGTCGTCTCGATCTGCCTTTCCGCGATGCCGTAGGCGGCGAGCCGGCGGGCGGCCCGCGGGGTCGGCGCGAAGTAGCGGATGCGGCTCTCGCCGGGGAGCCCCGGAACCCAGGCGCGGGCGAGATCCGTATCGGTGACCAGGCAACCGATATCGATCCGCTCGTGGCGATTCGCGACCAGGGCTGGAAGGAAGAAGGTGGTGAGCAGCGGGGCGCCCGATCGCTCGACCGCCGCGATCAATCCGGCGCCCAGGCCGCGATCGACCATCCGCTCGAGGCCGCGGGTGGTCAGCGACGGTCGCGAGAGATCGCGGAGCGGATGAAAGGGCGGGATCCGGGTGATCGCCTCCAGCAGCGCGCGAAACGGCGTCCCCACGACCGGCCACTGCGAGACCCGCGAGACGCGTTCGTAGAAACGGCGGGTGCGCTGCCAGAGGCGTTGCTCCTCGGGGCTCGCCAGCGGTGCGCGATCGGCGTGGGCGATCGACGCGCCAAAGCCGCGCGCGAGCGCGTCGGCCGCCCGCAGATGGCCGAGGCCCATCTCGACCGCCGCGACCACGGGAAAGCGCGGCTCGGCGGTCACGACGCTCTAGACGGCCAGCGGGGTGGGGAAACCGGTCTCACCGCCGAAGGCCTCGGCGACCGTGTCCCAGGGGGCCGGAACATCCAGCCAGAGCGGCCCGCCCAGCAGCGCGCCGGCGCCGTCGTGGGCGAAGAGCCGAACGCGCCCCAGCTCCGTCGAGGAGCCGGCATTGAAGACGTGCATCGGCCGCGGCGGCCCGAAGAGCCGCGCCCCGCGCGGCACGTGGCGGTGGCCGTGCAGCACCAGGTCGCAACGCCCGCGGACGCGCCGGAGCAGATCGCGGCCGCGCGCCAGCTCGGAGGTGAAACCAAAACCCAGCCACGACGACAAGCGCTCCATCGCGTGTTCCTCTGGCATCGGGAGCACGTGATGGTGCAGCGCGATCACGACCAGCAAGCCGGCCGGCGCCGCGTCCAGCGCGGCGTCGATGGCATCCAGGTCGGCTTCGTCGAGACTGCCGTGACCATTTATCCAAGATCGGTTGTGCGGGGCCGTCGAGTTGACCCGCACGACGTAGACGCCGGGGCGCGTGCTGACCTGCACCCGCGCGCCCGGCATGAGATCCCCGGAGACGTCGTCGCCGAGGCAGTCGTGATTGCCGGGAACGGCGATGAGCCGACCCGCGTCCAGCAGCGGCGCGAACGTCGACTCGAAGAGCGCCAGCTCACGGCGGAGGCCGCGATGGGTGAGATCGCCGGTCGCGATGATGGTGTCGATGCCCGATTCGACCAGCGCCGCGCAGAGGCGCACGGCGTTGGCGTCGGTCTCCGCGCCACTGCCGAAATGCAGGTCCGAGATGTGAGCGAGGCGCGCCGGAACGGCGGGTCTGCTTTTTTGCTTCATGCCCCTAGACACTAAGGGCCGTGGGTGACCGCACGGCTTCAAAGCCGTGCCGGCGCTGTAACATTGCCGGCACGACTTCGATTTTCAGCGATCGGCTCTGCCACGGCCGTGATTCGCGTCGAGCCCTCTCAGGGGATGCTGATCGACTGCACGTTGTCGTTGAGCCCGCCGCAGGTGGTGAAGCTGACATTGCAGAAGTTGGTGTCGGCGGTAATGATCAGCTTGCAGCCGGTGCAGTTCGGTCCCTGCCAGGCGGTGATCTGGGGCGTGCCAGGCG
>JADGRB010000182.1 GCA_017881315.1 Pseudomonadota bacterium | reverse complement strand
GGTGGGCCTGCCGCTGCTCGAGCAGCTGACCCGCGCCCTGCGCCCCGACGCGCGTCTGGTCCTGCTGGGCGACGCCGACCAGCTGCCGGCGATCCAGGCGGGCAGCGTGTTTCGGGATCTCGGGTCGGTCGCCATCCGCCTGACCGAGAGCCACCGCATGGACCCGGCCGACGCGGCCGGCGCCGCCGTCCTCGCAGCGGCGCGCGGGATCGCTCGTGGAGAGCTCGTCGACGACCGTGCGGCCTCCCCGTCGTCCTCGCCCCCGCCATCGCCGACGCCGTCACCGGCGGCTTCGATCGCCGACCTGACGTTCTCGGGATTCGAACGGCTCGACCCCGGCGCGGGCGCCTCGGCGAGCGCTGGCCGGCGGCTGGTCTCGGCGTTCGTCGACCATTGGTACGCCACCTGGCTGCGGCTGCCGGCCGACGAAGGCCTGGCGCTCGGGCGGATCTTGGTCCCGCGCGACGGCGCGCTCGACGCGAGCGATGCCGCGCTGGTCGGCGCGCTGCTCGAGCGCCACCGGCGGCTGCGCCTGCTGACCGTCACCCGCGTCGGGTTCACCGGCTCCGATCGCATCAACGCGGCCCTGACCCGGCGCGCCGCGGAAGACGCGGGCCTGCTGGCCGGGTCCGACGAGCCGGCGCCCGGCACCCCGGTCATGATGACCGAGAACGACTACGATCGGGATCTGATGAACGGCGATCAGGGGATCGTCGTTCGCGCCGTCGCCGGCGCCTCGGGCGCCGCGACGACGGTCGCGGTCTTCCCGCGCGCCGGCGCGATGGTTCCGTTTCCGATCGCCACGCTGCGCGGCACTCTGACGGTTGCCTACGCGATGACGGTCCACAAGGCGCAAGGCAGCGAGCTCGACCAGGCCGCGCTGATCTTGCCGGAGACCGATCTGCCGCTGGCGTCGCGGGAGCTCATCTACACCGCGGTGACCCGCGCGCGACGGTCGATGGTGGTGGTGGGCCGCCGGGCGCTGCTGGAGCAGGCGATCGCGCGCCCGCTGGCCCGGTCCTCCGGCCTCGCCGAGCGGCTGGCGGCGCTGGGCGCGCTGCCCGAGCCTGCGCATCAGCCAAGACCGTAGTCGGCGATCTTCTTGGCGACCGTCGGATACGAGACGCCGAGAAGCCGCGCGACCGCCGTGCGATTGCCCCCCACGAACGCCAGCAGCCGAGCGATGTACGCCCGCTCGAGCCCCTCCAGGTCGGGCGGTCGTCCCCCCGGATCGAGCTCGAGCGCGAAGAAGGCGGGCGAAGCTGGCGTCGCAGCCGACCCGGCCGCCACCGCGCGGGCCGGCCCGGACAGGACGATGCAGTCGGGCTCGATCACCTCGCGCGTCGACAGGATCACCGCCCGTTCGATCACGTTCCGCAGCTCGCGGACGTTGCCGGGGTAGTCGTAGGCCAGCAGCAGGCGCTCGGTCTCGGGCGCGAACCGCGAGGCGGGCTTCCGCATCCGCGTGGCGAAGCGCTCGAGAAAATGCGTCGCGAGCGGCAGGATGTCCTCCGGCCGCTCGTGCAGCGTCGGCACGCGGATATGGAAGACGTCGAGCCGATGGTAGAGGTCCAGACGAAAGGCGCCCCGCTCGACCTCGTCGGCCAGCTCCTTGTTGGTCGCCGCCACCACCCGCACGTTGACCGACAGATCGCGCGTGCCGCCCAGGCGCCGGAAGGTCATCTCCTCCAGCACCTTGAGCAGCTTGGCCTGGGTGGCCATCGGCATCTCGCCGACCTCGTCGAGCAGCAACGTCCCGCCGTCGGCCTCCTCGAACAGGCCGCGCTTCTGGGTCTTGGCGTCGGTGAACGCCCCCCGCTCGTGGCCGAACAGCTCGCTCTCGAGCAGGCTCTCCGGCACCGAGGCGCAGTTGATCTCGACGAAAGGGCCGTCCTTGCGCCCGCGGGTTCGCCGCGCGATCAGGTCGGCGATCAGCTCCTTGCCGGTCCCCGATTCGCCCTGGATGAGAACGGTGGTGTCGGGGGCCTCGGCCACCTTGTCGACCATGTCGATCACCTTCTGCATGGCGGCCGACTTGCCGACCACCAGGTCGCCCATCGCCGCCTGGGTCCGTCCGGTCAGCTGTCGGACCTGGGCGCGCAGCCGCTTGGCCTCGATCGCCTTGCGCATGGTGACCAGGAACTCGGGGAGCTGCAGCGGCTTCGACAGGTAGTCGAACGCCCCCAGCTTGAGCGCCTGCACCGCGCTGGCGACGTCGGCGTACGCGGTGGCCACCACCACCAGGGTGTCGACGCCGCGCTCGCGAGACTCGCGCGTCATCGTCTCCAGCACCGCGATGCCGTCGGTGTCGGGCAGGTGCCGATCGAGGATCACCAGATCGCAGGGCTCGCGCTGCCAGGCCGCCAGCCCCGCCTGGCCGCTCGAGGCGGTGGTGACCGTGAACCCCTCGGCGGAGAGCGCCTCCTCCGCGACGATGCGGAACGTCTTCTCGTCGTCGATGACCAACACCGTCGGTTTCATGCCGGGCGCGCCTCCGTGGTGAGCGCGCCCGGATCGGCCTCGGGGCGCGCATCGAGTGGTAGCCGCAAGCGGAAGAGCGCGCCACCGAGATCCGAGGTCGCCACTTCGATCGTTCCCCCGTGCGCCTCGACGAATCGACGCGAGGTCGGCAGGCCCAGGCCGGTGCCGTTGGGCTTGGTGGTGAAGAACGGCTCGAACAGATGCTCGCGCGCCTCGCGCGTGAGCCCGGGTCCGTCGTCGGCGATCTCGATCACCGCGTCGCCGCCCTCCATCCCGACCGTGACGGCGACGGCGCGGCCCGCCTCGACCGCGTTCTTGATGAGGTTCACCATCACCCCCTGGATCTTGTGGGCGTCGCAGCGCGCCGGGAGCGCCTGCGGAGCGTGCACGGTCAGCGCCACCCCGCGGTCGGCGATCAGATCGGCGACCGCCTCCGTCGCGCGGGCGACCACCGCCGACAGATCGGCCGGCGCGCGTTCGATGCGCGGTGAGCGCGAGAACGACAGCAGCGAGTCGACCACGTCGCGCAGGCGGGCGATCTCGCCCACCACCTGCGGGCGCAGCCGCGCCACCCGGGCCTGGTTGCCGGGATCCTGGGCGATGAGGTCGACCGCCATGCCCAGGCCATTGAGCGCGTTCTTGAGCTCGTGCGCGATCGCCGCCGAGGTCTTGCCCATCGCCGCGAACCGCTCGGCCTCCACCAGCGCCGCCTGGATCGCGTAGAGCTCGGCCGTTCGGTCGGCCACCCGCTGCTCGAGGAGGCCAGCCGCCTCGCGCAGCTCCTGATCGCGCTTCTGGATCGATCGCTCCATGTGCGCGAAGGCGCCCAGCAGCGCCGAGATCTCCTCGGTGCCCGCCGGCTGCGGCGTTCCCGCGGCGGGCACCGGCTCGCCCCGCGCGATCCGGATCGCGCCGTCGGCGAGCGCCCGCAGCGGACGCGTCAGGTAGGCCGACAGCAGCAGGCCCGCGATGGACGCCACCACCACGCCGAAGACCAGGATCCCACCCAGCGTCACCCCCTGCTGCTCGATGTTTGCGGTCAGCGTCCGCCAGGGCCACGCGAACACCACCGCGTATCGGGTCGCCGCGCCCACCGGCGAATAGGCGAAGAGCGTCTTCTGGCCGTTGGCTTCGCCGATCAGCGTGCCGCTGCCGCCCCACACCGCCGCGGCGATCGCCTGGGCCCAGCCCGAACCGGCCGCCACCGGCGGGCGACCGGGGGGATAGATGACCTGCCCATCGCCCACGGCGTCGATGTCGACCAGCACGGCGTCGGTCTGGCGCGGAAGGTTCTCGTGAAACGTCGGCGCGATCAGGTTGTTCTCGCCGAGCGCGATGATGCCGACCAGCGCGCCCGCGAAGCGCCCGTTGTGGATCACGGGCTGGACGATCTTGAGCGTCTGACCCAGCGCCGGCTCGTCGGTGATCCGGAACAGCGGCCCCGGCGCACCGCCGTGCACGGCCCGGAACCAGGCACGGTCGCCGAAGACCTGGCCCCGGAACGCCGAGCGATCGGGGACCGAGCGGATGCAGTTGCCCTGGCCGTCGAGGAGCAACACGGCGGTGTTGTAGAGAACGGAGTGCGCGTGCGCGCCCGCCAAGATCTGCTCCTCTTGCAGCAGGTCGGGATCGCTGGGGTTCATCTCGGGCATGACCGCCAGCCGCTTGAGCTCGTCCTCCAGGATCTCGAAGTTGTCGCGCAAGGCGAAGGCGCGGTTCTCGGCGAACAGTTGATACTCGGTGGTCAGCTCACGGCGCATCGTGCGCGCCGACTGGTAGATGATGGTGCCGCCCGCGAGGCCGATCGAGACGACCAGCAGCGACGAAAGCACCAGCGACAGCTCGGTCCGGAGAGTCAGGCCTAAAACGCTAGCACCGCGGGCGCGGTTTTACACACATTGTGCGTCCTCGAAACTCGCCGTTAACAGCGCGCGGGCTAGCTTGGATATCAGGGAGGCCCACATGATGTCCGGGTTGGTGAGTCGAATCAGCGATGAACGCAGCCGCGCGAACTGGGGAGCCCTCGGAACCGCCGGCTTCGCGATCAAGGTGATCGGACTCGGCCTCTGCGCGGGGCTCGGCCTGGTCTTCTGCCAGCTCCTGATCGACGCGTTCTTCCGCACGATGTGCTAGTTGGGGCGGCGCCGCTACTTGAAGTCTTGCGCGGCCCAGGTCGAGCCGTCGGGGGCCGTCGCGAAGCCGCAGGCGGCCTGCGTGTACGTGGTGCTGGTCATGTTGATGTAGTGACCGTGGGTGCTGAAGTCGGTGCCCGGGCCTTCGGCCCACATCTGCGCGAGGCATCGCGTGATGATGCTCTGCTGGGTGCCCGTCCAACCGGGGCATTCGTCCTGGGCGTTCTCGTTGCAGGTTCCGAACGCGCCGTGCGCCGTGCCGGACTGCCCATCGCTGAGGGCCTCGCCGTCGACGCAGGTCTCTGCGGCCGTCCAGCGCCCGAAGGCCGGAAGGCCAACCGTCGCGCGGTACTGGTTGATCGTGTCGACGCAAAACTGCGCGGCATCCGCCGCGCCCCCGCCGCCGCCATGGCCGCCCGTCCCGCCCGCTCCCGCGCCACCGCCCCCTCTCCCGGCAGAGTTGGTTCCGCCCGTGGCGCCCGCGCCACCCTGGGCGGACCCGCCGGCGCCCGCGCTACCGCCCTTGCCGACGGTGGCGCTCCCGCAGGCCGCCAGGCTGGAGGCGATCAAAAACAGGCCACACACGGCGCCCGATCGATTTGCGAGGTCCATGCGCGAGATCGAGTATAGCCCCGCGTCCCGGCAATCCCACGCCTCCGCTCTTCGACACGGCCAGCAACACCTGCCGGACTGCGCCCTGAGATCGCGACTTTCGGTGTCGACCGGTCTCGGACTTGCGGCGAATCTTCAATGGACTATGATGACTATCAGGAGATAGTCATCATGACCAAGACCCTTTCCGTGGCCGATGTGAAGGCGCGCCTGTCAGAGGTGATTCGCGATGTCGAGTCCTCGGGCGGGTCGGTGGTCATCGAGCGTCGAGGCCGCCCGGTTGCCGTCCTCGAGAGATACACCGGGCAGAGCGCGGCGAAGAGCGGTTGGTTCGAAGGGCTCTATGGACGACTCGCAGGTGTCGAGGACTTCGAGAGCATCATGAAGGACGTGGTTCGCGCGCGTCGGACGGCGGGCAGGCGGGCTGTGGACCTGGATCGGTAGTTTGTACGTCTTCGACACCGACGTCCTGAGCGGGCTGCTCAAAGGACGTCTACCGGCCGCGGCCGCGAAGCGAATCGGCGCCCTTCCGAGGGAGAAGCGTCACACCACCGCGATCACGATCGGCGAGCTCTCTTACGGCGCGCTGCGCTCATCGATCACGACACGCTGGCTCGCGGCCATAGACGCTCTTCTACCGGAGTTCACCTGCCTCGACTTCGACGCGGAATCAGCGCGGAGGTACGGCGAGATTCGCGCCTTCCTCGAACGCGCGGGCCGGCGGCTCGACGATCCGGACCTTCGAATCGCCGCAATTTGCGCCGCCAAGGATCAGATTCTGATCTCCGGCAATGAGCGTCACTTCGCCCGCGTCCCCGGCCTGCGTTACGAGAACTGGCTGCACCTCTAACCCACACTACCGGATCAGCGCTCGGAGTCGGTCGTCGCGCTTCCGGCTCCGATCTCCCTCACTGTTTGGTGAAGGTCTGACTGGAAGCCTGGGTGCCGGTGTGAACGAGGGTGAAGGCGGACCCATCGGTGCTGACCGAAAGATCATAGACCTTCGGATTCTGAGAGCCTGCCGGGCAAGTCGTGGTGAGGACCAACGACGTGCCCGAGATCGCCGCGGTGAAGGTTCCGCGCCCGGCGGCTTTCCCATCGCTCGAGTCCACGGCCTGGATCGTAGCGGTGCTGGCCGTGGCGCCCGAGATCACGAGGGTCTGCTGCTCGGTGTGGCCGTCGGCGCCGACGGTCCCACCGGGACCGGTATAGACCGATGACAGAGTCTGGAAGTACGTCCCATTTTGGACCGTGCCGCCGGAGGCGGTCGGAGCCGCCGTGGCTACGTTCATCTCATTGATGAGCAGCGCGCCGTTGTTGATCGCGTTGCAGGCCGCGGCGGCGTCTGTTCCCGCGTCCGCGTGCTGAGAGCCGCCCGAGCCGCCCCCACCCGCAGCTCCCGCGGCTCCACCCGCGCCGCCCGTGCTCGATCCACCCGTGCCGGCTCCCCCCGCGCTGCCGCCCGTGCCGGTAGCGCTCGACCCGCCGGCTCCGCCGGTATGCGATCCGCCGGTTCCCCCCGCGTTGCCGCCCGTGCCGCCCGCGCTCGACCCGCCGGCTCCGCCATTCGCGGTGCCTCCGCCGCCACCGGCGCCGCCCGAGCCGTTGCTACCGCCCGACCCGGCGTTGCCGGTGCCCGCTACGCCGCCGCCACCGCCCGCTTGTCCCCCGTGACCGCCTTGACCGGTCTTTCCGGCCACCCCACCCGAGCCCCCCGTCGCTGAATGGTCGACGCCACCGTCCGCCGGCGTTCCGTTCCCTCCGCCGCAGGCTACGAGAAGAAGGGCTGAGGTGACCGAGAGTGCCAGGTTGCGGAAGAGAGGCTTGGACATGGCACGCCTAATAGCAGGTTCTGCCTGCCGGCGATACAAATGAACCTGCGATTCGGGCCCTGCCTCAGCGTTGCCAGGCGTGCAGGATCTCGTCGACGCGGGCGTTCGAAGCGGCGTCGACCGTCTGGCGGGACCTGTCGGCGTCGAACCAGGCGACGGTGCGGCGAATCCCTTCGGCGAACGGGATCTCGGCGTGCCAGCCGGGCACGAAGGACTTGATCTTGGTGTTGTCGAAGAGCGCGCACCAGCTCTTGTCGCCGATCAGACCGGCGCCGGTGTCGGGATCGATCTTGGCGATGAAGGCGCTCGGGACGTGGACGATGTCCGGATCGGCGCCCACCGCGCGGCCGACCAGGCGCAGGATCTGGTCCCAGGTTAGCCACTCGTCGGAGGTGATGTGGAACGCGTGGCCGATCGCGCGCGGGTTGCCGCAAACGCCGACGAACGCGCGCGCGAAGTCCTCCGCGTGGGTCAGCGTCCAGAGCGACGTTCCCTCGCCGTGCACCACCACCGGCTTGCCACGCCGTATCCGATCGATGATCGTGAAGTCGGACTTGCCGACCGCCACCGGCACGATGGTGTCGTAGGTGTGCGAGGGCCGCACGATGGTGATCGGGAAGCCGGCGGTCCGGTGGGCCAACATGAGTCGCTCTTCGCAGGCGATCTTGTTGCGCGAGTACTCCCAGTAGGGGTTCACCAGCGGCGTCGACTCCGTGATCACCGGGTGCACCGGTGGCTTCTGATACGCGGAGGCGGAGCTGATGAAGATGAACTGCCCGACCGTGGCCGCCTCGCCACCGCCGGCGAACCAGCCCAGATCGCGTTCGATGTCGGCGGTCGTGAAGGCGATCCAGTCGACCACCACGTCGTAGCGCGCGCCACGCAGCGCCTCGGGCGGCGCGCCGCTGTGGACGTCGTGCTCGATCAGCCACACGCCCTTGGGCAGCGGGTGCTTACGGCTCTTGCCCCGGTTGAGGAGGTGAAGCTCGTGCCCGCGCTCGACCAGCAGCCGACCGAGCGTCGAGCTGATGTTCCCCGTACCGCCGATGAAAAGGATCTTCACGGGCCACAGTATATATTCAGCGCGGATGCCGTACGACCATTCCACCGTCGAACCCAAGTGGCAGGCCCGCTGGCGCGAGGCGAACCTTCACAAGACGCCCGACGATCCGGGCAAGCCCAAGTTCTACGCGCTCGACATGTTCCCCTACCCTTCGGGCGCCGGCCTGCACGTCGGGCACTGCGAGGGCTACACCGCCACCGATGTCATCACCCGCTGGAAGCGGATGGCGGGCTTCCGGGTCCTGCACCCGATGGGCTGGGACGCCTTCGGCCTGCCCGCCGAGAACTACGCCATCAAGCACGGCGTCCACCCGCGCGAGACCACCAAGGCGGCCATCGCCAACTTTCGCCGTCAGATCGACGCGGTCGGCTTCGCCTACGACTGGTCGCGCGAGATCGACACCACCGATCCCCACTACGTCAAATGGACGCAGTGGATCTTCCTGCAGCTCTACCAGCGCGATCTCGCCTACGAGGGAGTCATCGCGATCAACTGGTGCCCGTCGTGCAAGACGGGCCTCGCCAACGAAGAGGTCAGCCAGGGACGCTGTGAGCGCTGCGGGACGCTGGTGGTCCGCAAGGACATGCGCCAGTGGCTGCTGCGCATCACCCGCTACGCCGACCGGCTGCTGGAAGATCTGGCCGAGCTCGACTGGCCGTCGTCGACGGTGGCGATGCAGCGCAACTGGATTGGCCGCAGCGAAGGTGCCGAGGTCCTCTTCACCACCGCGACGCCGGTCGCCGGCCGCGAGATCCGCGTCTTCACCACCCGCCCCGACACGCTCTACGGCGCGACGTACATGGTGCTCTCGCCCGAGCACGCTCTGGTCGGCGAGCTGACCACGCCCGACCGGCGCGCGGCCGTCGCCGCCTACCAGGACGAGGCGCGCCGCAAGAGCGATCTCGAACGCACCGACCTGGCGAAAGACAAGACCGGGGTCTTCACAGGCGCCACCGCCACCAACCCGGTCACCGGCCGGCCGATCCCGATCTGGATCGCGGACTACGTGCTGGCCGGCTACGGCACGGGCGCCATCATGGCCGTGCCCGCCCACGACGAGCGCGACTTCGCCTTCGCAACCAAGTTCGGCCTCCCGGTTATTCAGGTGGTGCGGCCGACCGACGGGCCGGCTCCCGATTCGGCGGCCGCGTTCACCGGCGAAGGCGTGTCCGTCAACTCGGGTCCGCTCGACGGGCTGCCCACGCCCGACGCCAAGCGCACCATCACGCGCGATCTCGAGGCGCGCGGCCTCGGCAAATCGGCCATCAGCTACCGGCTGCGCGACTGGGTCTTCTCGCGCCAGCGCTACTGGGGCGAGCCGATCCCGCTGGTCCACTGCGCCACCGACGGCGTGGTTCCGGTCCCCGAATCGGCGCTCCCGGTGCGACTGCCCGACGTCGAGACCTACGCCCCCACCGGCACCGGTGAATCGCCGCTGGCCGGTATCGAGAGCTGGGTCGCCACCACCTGCCCCAAATGCGGCGGCCCGGCGCGCCGCGAGACCAACACCATGCCGCAGTGGGCGGGCTCGTGCTGGTACTACCTGCGCTACCTCGATCCCCAGAACGCCGCGCGTCCTTTCGATAACGCGCTCGAAAGACAGTGGATGCCCGTCGATCTCTACGTCGGCGGCGCCGAGCACGGGGTGCTGCACCTGCTCTACGCGCGCTTCTGGCACAAGGTGCTCTACGACATGGGCCTCGTCTCCACCAAGGAGCCGTTCCAGAAGCTGCGCCACCAGGGGACAGTGCTGGCGTATTCGTACCAGGACAGCCTTGGTCGCTACCACGAGC
>JADGRB010000430.1 GCA_017881315.1 Pseudomonadota bacterium | reverse complement strand
GCGACCTCCTCGGCCGCGCCACCTCGGGCCAGGCGCGCGTTCTTCCAGGAGACCTCGCGCAGCGTGCGCGAAAAGACCACCTTGGGCACGTCGTCGAACCAGCGCGAAATCGCGACGGCGGTGGGCGACGCTTTGGGGTCGTCCTTGACCTTGGGCCAGTAGCTCGCGAAATACTCGTAGTTCACGCGGCCGAGCAGGACGGTGTCGCATCGCTCGCGCAACGGCCGGAAGACACCCTCGGCCTCCGGCCTGGTCGCGTGCGGCTGTAGCCAGTCGAGCTGCTCGTTCACACCGGAGGTGTACCCATCCAAGGACATCCCAACCCACAAGATCACTTTTCGCATGTCAGAGAAAGTAACCATCGCGGTCGGCCCGCCAATACCTCCTCGAGATCGCGAATGTCGAACGGCTCCGCCCGCCTCACAGCTTGAGGTTCGCCAGCTCCGCCAGAATCCTGTGCGTCGCACGTTCGGCGTCCTGGGCCGCCGCCACCGCCGCAGCAGGATCTTCTCTCTTGAGCGCGGCGGCCACGCCGGCAAAGCCGCCGCCTCGCACCTCGGCTTCCTGCACCATCAGCGCAAGGACCCGCTTTTGTACGGGACTGCCGCCGTTCTTGTGCAGCCAGGCCCTGGATTGACTCTCCATCTTGGCCTGCGCCGCGTGCCACGGCGGCAGTACGGTCTGCTCGATCTGATTGGCCGCCTGCGGCCCGTCAATATTTCGCGCGTCGAAGCTCTGCGTGGTCGCGTTGTAGCTGGCCACGATCGTGGACTCGCTGGCGGCGAAGTCTTTGATGATCGTCTGCAAGTCCAGCGGCCGCGGCATCACCAGCACGACGACGCCCGCCAGGACGACGGCGGCCGCCGAGATCAGCGCGGGGCGCCGCCGCTCGCTCGGCCGGTCGAGAACCAGCGGGCGAACGAGGAACGCGCCCGCCGCGAAGCCACCGATCAACCCGCCGAGGTGCGCGGCGTTGTCGATACGGGCATGCCCCGCGCCGTAGATGAAGTTGTAGAGGATGAAGCTTCCGGCCACCCCGCCCAGGCGGGAGAGCACCACCTTCGGGATGGCCCCGTGCCTCCGCAGCACGAACGCGGCCAGCGCGCCGTAGACGCCGAACACGGCGCCCGACGCCCCCGCCGACACGACCGTCGGATGGATGGCCAGGCTGACGATGCTGCCGGTGAGCCCCGCCGTGAAGTAGATCGCCGCGAAGGCCAGCGGTCCGTAGAGCCGTTCGACGACGGCGCCGGCGCTCCAGAGCGCAAACATGTTGGCGGCCAGATGTAGCGCTCCGAAGTGAAGGAAGAAGTTGGCCAGCAGGCGCCACGGCTCGCCGTTCAACGTTCGGGGGCCATAGTTGGCGCCCCAGGCGAGCACGTTGTCGGCGGTCGGACTGAGGGCGCTCACGCCGGTCGCGATCATCGCGACAAAGACCAGCAGGTTGAGCGCGAAGACCGTGGGGAGGACGCGCACCCGCGGCGTGATCGCGCGAAGGTGGAGCTGAAACTCGGCAAACGCGACCTTGGGATCGGCGCTGCTGGGAACCCAAGGTCCAGCCGCCGCCTTCGCCGCGGCCGCCTTCTCCCGCGCCTCCTCTTCCGCCTCCCTCTTCGTCTGCTTCTCAGCATCCAGCGCCACCGCGTCCGCGATGATCCGCTGCACCCGCTCGTCCATGGCGGAGATTTTACGCCCGGGAGCGCGCCCGCCGGAATCGATTCACCGGCCGCCGCCTCCGAGGCATGATGCGCGCATGGACGCCACCCACCTCCGCGCCCTCCAGGCGCCGCTCAAGGAAACCTACAAGCAGACCCCGGGCGCTGCGCTGGTCACGTTGAAGGCGCGGGGGCGGCTCGACGACGCCAAGATCGCCTGCAAGGTGGAGACGGGCAGGGCGCTCGCGGTCGCCGGGTTGCACCCCGCCACCGGCGGCACGGGCGCCGAGCTCTGCTCGGGCGACATGTTGCTGGAGGCGCTGGTCGCTTGCGCGGGCGTCACGCTCAAGGCGGTCGCGACCGCGCTCGAGATTCCGTTGCGCGACGCGGTCGTTCGCGCCGAGGGCGATCTGGATTTCCGCGGCACGCTCGGCGTCGATCGCGCGGCGCCGGTCGGCTTCCGCGCCATCCGGCTGGCCTTCGATCTCGACACCGACGCCCCGCAGGAAAAGATCGACGCGCTCCTCAAGCTGACCGAGCGCTACTGCGTCGTCTTCCAGTCGCTCAACCACCGGCCAGAGCTGAGCGTGACTGCGAACCGCACCGCAGTCGCGTCCAAGTAATCGCCGTCACGGTTTCGGCTGCGGATCGTCGCCGAATTGCACCTCAGCCGACCGATTCGGGTGGACCTCCACCAAACCGTGCCCACAGTTAACGGTGGACGGTGGCAGCGCCTTGCGCCCACCGATGAGGTGTCCTCATGCACGCGCGATATCTGTGCGGAGTGGTTGGAATCATTACGGCGGTATTTCCGGTGGCGGCGCTCGCAGCGCCCGACGTCGATGCGTCTGCAACCTCGAGCGGAGTCGCACCGCCCGAAGCTGAGCTCGCCGCGACCGCGCCACCCGCGGCGCCGTCGCCGCCGCGGATGGGCTGGTTCGGGGCGGGCGTTCGCGTGGGCATGCAGGACGTGCACCTCATGCCGCCGGCGAGTTTAGTCAGCGGCGTGAACACGGCGTCGGGTCAGGCGTTCCAGTCGGGCGACTTCGCGGTCGATTCGAACGCCTGGACGATCACGCCGACGCTGCACCTCGGGGGCTCGGGATATTTCTTCAAGGCGGACGTGCCGCTTTCGTTCGCGCCGCAGTTCACGACCTTCGGGCTCGGCCTCTACCCGATCAACTACGGCGTCTTCATCGAGAGCGCGGCGCTGTTCCCGTACCTGTCGCTCGGCGGCGCGGCGAACCTGGTGGATTCGCGCGACACCGGCGATCCGTCGACGTCGAACAAGCTGATCGGGGCGATCGTGCAGGCGCGCGGCGCGCTCGGGTTGAAGTACTTCCCGGCGAAGGGGCTGGCGCTCTCGGGAGAGATTGGCTATTCGCCCTGGGCCGCCGGCATCCTGCTGGTCACGCCCGCCAACAGCTCGACGCAGGTCCACGGCGGCACCGGCTCGATTTTCGACTTCTCGTTCGGCATCGAGTGGCTCTAGGCGCTGCCGGCGCCTCCCAGCACCGCCGCCACGGCCTCCGCCGGCGTGCGTGCGATCAGATCGGGCGCCTCGGCGGCGAGGCGAGCGACGGAGACGTAGCCCCAGCCGGCGGCGATGGCGCGGGCGCCGGCCGCGCGGGCCATTCGCAGGTCGGCGAGACCGTCGCCGATCACGGCGGTCCGCGACGCCGACCCGCCCGCGCGCTCGATGACCGCGCGGGCGGCGGCGGTATCGGGCTTGCGTGGAAATCCGTCGCCGTCGCCGACGATGGTCGTGAAGAGCGGCGTGAGCCCCAACTCGTCGAGCAGGCCGCGCGCCAGCGTTCCAGGTTTGTTGGTCACCACCGCCGAGCGGACACCGGCGCGCCGAAGCTGGTCGAGCGCGTCCAGGATACCCGGGTAGATGCGGGAGTCGACGCACAGGTGATCGCGGTAGTGCGCCACAAAACGCGCGAGCAGGGCATCGACGTCGCCGGTGGCGCCCGCGCGTTCGAGCGCGCGCTCTATCAGCGTGCGCGCTCCGTCGCCGACCATGGCTCTCGTCTCGTCGAGAGGCGGCGCCGCGACGCCCGCCTCGGTCAGCGCG
>JADGRB010000012.1 GCA_017881315.1 Pseudomonadota bacterium | reverse complement strand
TCCATCGCGGTGAACATGTACATCTGCGGTAGGTTGATCCGCACGTGAACGCGACCGATGCGCGCCCGACGGGCAAAGTAGGCGTCGTCGTGCGGGCCGCGAAAGAGCTCGTCGATCCACTGGACCAGCGACTGCTTGAGGCGCGCGATCTGCGCCGCGCCCCCGGTGATGGCGGCTCGCGCTCCGGGGTGGGTTTCGATGGCGGCGTAGAAGTCATCGATGATCGCGCCGAAGTGAGGCGCCACCAGGGGATGCGCCTGGCGCAGGGCCGCGCTGGCGAGATCGTCGAACCCGACGTACGCCTTGACGTTTTCCTGGAAGGTCAGGTTCTGCATGGCGCCGCCAATTTACCATCGACGGCTCACAGGGCGCCGACGAGCCCGAGTCCGACTTCCTTGGCCCCTGCGAACGGAACCACCGCCATCTGCCAGGCCACTTGTGGCTGGCTCCCCGACGCAGATGGTGCGTCTTTCTTCACCTGCCGCGCACGATTTACCGGGGCGGGACCCCGAGATCTCAGCGCGGGTGTCACGCGGCCCAAGCAACGGCTGGCGGCACGCTTGCATCAGCTAGCTGCGTGAGGACAACCGCCAAAGAAACCGGCCGGGAGCAATGAACGGCCTACGCGGGATCGGGCTCGGGCTCGGGCTCGTCGCCTTGGTCCTCGGCGTGCCATGGCATCGAGCGACCGCCAGTCCGGCAACCGGCGCCGTGATCGAGATCTGGGTGCGGGGCAAGAGCCTGCCGGGAGAGCAAGGCGCACCCCACGAGCGATCGCGGCAGGTGAACCTCGATCGGCTGCGGCTCGTGACCGTCGATCGTTTCGACGTCCAATACGATCGCAAGGGGCAGTACCGGGGCATCACGTTGCGGGACCTCTTGCGTCGCTTCAAGCCGGAGGCATCGGTCGATCTCGCGATCCTCCATTTTGCGAACGGGATGGCTATCCCAGTCCCGTTCCGCGACAGCGTCGCGATGAGCCGCCTCGATCCTTTCATCGCAACGGCGCTGAGGGCGGGGTCCCGGGCGACGGCTGCGCCGGGGACGTTCCCCGACATCGTGAAGAAGGATTCACCCGTCGATCGGCGGCCGATCCAGTTCTCCGGCAACAAGATCGTGGTGGCGGACCGCTGGCACCCAGAAGTCTCCTCCACGACTGAACCCGGATTCTCGCCCTGGGCTCACGCCGATACTCTGGTGGGCGTCGAGCTGGTCGCGGCCGCCGCCTACTATGCCCAGTTCGACGTGGGCGGTGACGCCTCGGTTCGAGCGGGCCTGGCGCTCTTCCGTCAGAGCTGCCAGTTCTGCCATGGCGCCCGCGAGGTGGGCGCGACGTTCGGATGGGATTTCGTCAATTCGGCGCCCATGTCGGGCTACCAAGACTCCGCGGCAAACCTGTACCACAACATCGCCTACAAGCCGACCAACGCCGCCGAGATCGGGCTCATGATGCCCCCCCTGGGATTTCTCAGCGAGGAGGCCGCCGCAAACATCCGAAGATGGGTTCAGGCGCTGGGCACCACCTCGATGCCCCCCTACAAATAGCCGTGAGCGATCGGACGTGGCTCAGGTCGGCGACTGCTGGGGCGACGAGCTCGCTTTGGCGTGTCTGACGTCTTGTCCTCGGACCAGATAGATCACCATCTCCGCCACGTTGGTGGTGTGGTCGGCCATCCGCTCGATGTGTTTGGCGAAGAAGATCGTGGCGAGACCCCGCGGCACCGAGCTCGGGTCGCGACCCATGACCGACTGGACTTCGTCGAAGATACGGACGGACCAGGCATCGATCGCCGGATCAGCGGCCAGCACGGCCTCGGCCTTGACCGGATCGCCATTCACGAATGCTTCCAGCACGTCGCGGAGCATCGTCTGAGCGGCGGCGGCCATCTGCGGAAGCTCCTCCACCGCCCGCAGAGCGGGCTCTTCGCAGAGCGCCGGAACGCGCTCGGCCATGTTCACGGCCAGATCTCCGATTCGTTCGAGGTCGGTAACCATCTTCAAAGCGGCGGCGATGAAGCGGAGATCCGATGCCGCTGGCTGTTGCAAGGCCAGCACCCGTATGCACTGTTCGTCGATGGCGAGCTCGCTCTGGTTGACGGCCCGATCGGCTTCGATCACCCGCCTGGCCCGTTCTCGGTCGCGCTCGATCAGGGCGGCGACCGCCTCGCCGACGTGTCGATCGACCAGGCTCCCCATCGCCGAGATCTGATCCTTGAGCGAGCGGAGCTCCACGTCGAACTGCGCGTTGATGTGTCTTCGTGTGGTCATGGTTCTATCCAAACCCTCCCGTTACGTAGTCCTCGGTGCGCCGGTCGCGCGGACGGGTGAATACGGTCGCAGTCGGGCCCAGCTCGACGAGCTCGCCCAGCAAGAGGAATCCCGTATCGTCGGAGATCCGGGCCGCCTGCTGCATGTTGTGGGTCACGACCAGAATAGTGTAGCGGTGCGAGAGCTCCCGCATGAGAGATTCGATCCGAAGCGTGGCGATCGGATCCAGGGAGGAGCAGGGCTCGTCCATCAGCAGCACGTCCGGTTCCACCGCGATCGCGCGCGCGATGCAGAGGCGCTGCATCTGTTCGGGGGTGATCGTCAACGCGCTGTCGTCGAGGCGGTCCTTGAGATCATCCCACAGCCCCACCGCGCCCAGGCAGCGCTCGGCCACCGCCTCGAGCTCGGCGCCGGCGGCCAGGGCGTGAATCCTGGGTCCGAAGACCACGTTCTCGAAGATCGAGAGCGGGAACGGGTTTGGGCGCTGGAACACCATCCCCACTTGCCTGCGCAGCGCCTCGATGTCGACGCCGCGTCGGTAGAGGGGCTGGCCGTCGAGCTCGACGATCCCCTCGACGCGGCAGCCGGCCACGCGGTCGTTCATGCGGTTGAATACGCGGAGGAACGTGCTTTTGCCGCAGCCGGACGGGCCGATGAGGGCCGTCAGGCGCCGCTCACCGATGACGGCGGTGACATTCTTGAGGGCGTGGAAGTCTCCGTAGTGGACGTTGAGACCGTCCGTTCGGAGCTTGGCCGCTCTTGGCACGTCAGCCAAATCGTCCCTCGACGTAATCACCCGTCCTCGGATCTTTGGGCGCGGTGAAGAGCTGACCGGTGGGACCTTGCTCGATCATCTGGCCGAGCAAGACAAAGGCGGTCCTCTGACTCACCCGCGCCGCTTGCTTGGTGTTGTTCGTGACCAGGACCCAGGTGAAGCGGTCGCGCAGGGAACGCATCATCTCCTCGATTTTGAAGGTGGAGATCGGGTCGAGGCCCGAGCAAGGCTCGTCCAGCAGGACCACCTCGGGCCCGAGCGCCAAGGTGCGGGCGATACAAAGGCGCTGTTGCTGCCCCCCCGACAGCAGGAAGGCCGATCGCCGCAGTCGGTCCTTGACCTCGTCCCAGAGCTCGGCCGCTCGCAAGCTGGACTCGACCAGTGCGTCGAGGTCGGCCCGCCGGCGGGTGCCGGCCAGTCGCGGGCCGTAGACCAAGTTGTCATAAACCGATCCGGGGAGCGGTTGCGGCGTGGCGAAGACCATCCCGACCCGCCTCCGCAGATCGACCCGATCGACGCCCCCGGCCAGGATGTCTCGGTCGTCGACCCTGATCTGGCCTTTGACCTCGGCCCGATCGACATCGACCGAAAGGAGGTTGATGGTGCGCAAGATCGAGGTCTTGCCGCTGCCGGCGGGACCGATGACGGCGGTGATCGCATTCTTGGGAATGTCGAGGTCGACGTCGCGAACCGCCGGCGCGCCGGCGTAGCAGATCCCGAGCTGGCGGATCGACACCTTGGGCGCGCTCACCGGTACCTCCGCATGAACCGGTTCAAGGTGACGTAAGCGCCCAGGTTGATGAGCGAGATCGCCAGGACCAGCACGGCGGCCGTCGCGTAGGCGTTGTCCGCCGAGATCCCCTCGCGGGCCAGCTGGTAGAAGTGCACCGACAGCGTCCGCGTCCCCTCGGAGAGCGATCTCGGAATGCGGTGGGGAAGGCTCGATCCGGCCGTGAAGATGACGGCCGCGGTTTCGCCGATGGCGCGCCCGATCCCCAAGATGAGCCCGGTCAGGATGCCGGGGAACGCCGCCGGCAGGAGCACCTTTCTGATCGATTGCCACTTGGTCGCGCCCAGCGAGAGGGAGACGTCGAGGTAACGGGCCGGGACCGCCCGCAGGGCCTCCTCGGAGGTCCGAATGAGCGTGGGCAACGTCATGAACGCGAGCGTCAGACCGGCGGCGAGGATGGACCAGCCGAGTCCGAGCGTGAGAACGAAGAGCACGAACCCGAAGAGCCCGAAGATGATCGAGGGAACGCCGGCCAGACATTCGGCACCGAATCGGATGATCCGCGTCAGCCTGCCCTCACGCGTGTACTCGACCAGATAGATGGCCGTACCGACACCGAGCGGTGTGGCTGCCGCGACCCCCAGCGCCGTCACTTCGAGCGTCCCCACGACGATGGGCAGGACGCCGCCGGCCCGTCCGCTGTCGAGGGGCATCGCTGTCAGGAACGTCCAGGTCACGTGCCGGAGCCCCCGCCCGAGCACGAACGCCAGGATCAGGATCAGGATTCCGATCGCCACGGCCATCAGGCTCCAGAGGACGAAACGCGCCAAGGCCTGCGCCCGCCGCGGCGCGAGCCAGCGCTGGGCGCGCGCGTTCATGGGTCGGACACCGGGCTCGGGGGGATCCGCTCGCTGGCGGGTACACCCGCCACCGAGGCGGTTCGCCGCGGACGAGGCCTCGGGCGGCGGCGGCGGCGTGCCAGTCCAGCCGCGCCGTTGAGCGACAGGACGATCAGGAACAGCACAATCCCGGTCGCGAAGAGCGCCGCTCGGTGATCGCCCGTCGCGTATCCCATCTCGAGCGCCAGATTCGCCGTGAGCGTCCGCAAGGGATCGAGCGGCGAATGTGGCAACTGGACGGCGTTTCCGGCCACCATGACGACCGCCATGGTCTCCCCGACCGCGCGGCCGGTCCCGAGAATCACCGCGGCCACGATCCCCGAACGCGCGGCGGGAAGGACGACGCGCCGGACGGTTTGCCATTCGGTCGCGCCCATGGCCAGTGAGCCGTCGCGGTAGGACATCGGGACAGCCTCCAGCGCGTCCAGCGAGATGGCGATGATCGTGGGCAGGATCATGATGCCGAGGATCACCGCCGCGGCCAGGCCGGAAGCTCCCGGGCCACCGAGGTGCTCTCGGATCCAGGGCAGCACGACCACGATCCCCATGAAGCCATAGACCACGGACGGAATGCCGGCCAGGATCTCGATGGCCGGCTTGAGAATTCGGCGGGCGCGCGGCGGCGCCATCTCGCCGAGCACGATGGCGCATGAGATCCCGAGGGGGACACCCAGGGCCAACGCGCCGACCGTCACCGCCAGCGACCCCACCAGCATGAACAGGATCCCGAACCGGCCAGCGGTCGGGTGCCAGTCGGTGGAGAAGAAGTTCGAGAGGCCGACCCGGTAGATGAGCGGCGCCCCCTCGCGAACGATGAAGAAGGCGATCGACGCCAGAACAGCCACGCTGCTGAGCGCCAGCAACAGAAGCGCGCGCTCGACGACTTTGTCCGGTAGACGCATCGAAGGCCTCAAGCACGCGGCGGTAACAAGCCCTCGCGGCGCGTGAGCTCACGCCCCTCCGGTCCGACGATCCAGTCGATGAAGTCTCTCGGCACTCCTTTCAATCGCGCGGGTGTGACGACGAAGAGAAATGGGCGAACCAGTGGATAGGTTCCCGCGTCGATGTTGAGCTCGTTCGGTTCGACGCCGCGAAGGCTCAACGCCTTGACGGATGCGTCGACCAGCCCGAAGGACACATAGCCGATGGCCGCCGGATCGCTGGCTACCATCTGTCGCACCGCGCCGGTCGAATCCTGGACCAGCGCAGACGCCGCGATCCGCAGGGGGTCGGTGACCATCGCCTCGAACGCGCTGCGGGTCCCGGAGCCCTCCTCACGCGTGATCACGGCGATCGACGCGTTCCGGCCGCCGACGAAGCGCCAGTTTCGGATCTGGCCCGCGTAGATCGCGCGCACTTGATCGAGCCGGAGATCCCTCACCGGATTTGTCGGATTGACGACGACGGCGATGCCATCGCGGGCCACGGGGATGGCCATGAGGCGGGCGCTTTCAACCGGAACGAGAAGGCGAGACGCCATCCCAATCTCGGCCGCGCCCGACAGGGCTGCCTCGACGCCGGCCGTCGAGCCCCCGCCCTGCACGTAGATGGGCAGGCCCGGGTGCCGCGCCTGGTAAGCATCGGCCCATTTCTCTGCGAACGGTTGCAGCGACGTGGAACCCGCCAGCGTGAGACCCCTCCTGGCGGCGCGGCCACACCCCACTGCGACCAGCTGCAGCGCGACCGCGACCGCCAAGACCCTCAGCCTGATCATTTGCTTTCAGGCTATGCAAGCGGCGTGCGCGCAGGCGGGCGCGCACGGGTCTGGCTGGTTACGGCGCCAGCGGCACCGCGAAAAGATCGGTCATCGTCGGCACCGCGTCGGGCTGGGCGTTGCAAGGCAACGTCTCGACGCCGAGCATCGTCTCCACGGTCTTCAGGAACGCGCTCGTGTCGTAGTCGGTCTGAGAGACGAAGCCGACCTTCGCGTTCGGTGACATCACGATGAAGGGGGGATCGTCGCCGTTGCTGCTCCCCTCGTCCCACAGGAGGAACAGCACCCCTCCATTCTTGAAGCGATCGGAGCCCAGGATCTTGGGGACCTGGGCGGCGAGCCAGGCATCTCCCTGGGCGACCGAGCCGTCGTGCATGTCGTTGTCCAAGTCGGGGGTGATGAAGACGTAGTCCGGCACTTGCCCTGCCGCCAGATCCGCGTCGAGCTGGGAATAGTCCACCACGTGATCCGTGCAGCGCGCGGAAGGCTGGAAGGCCGTTCCGTCCCAGCCGTTGATGTCGCTGAAGTAGACGAACGGATTGTGTTTGGCGGCGTAGCCTCCGTGCGAGCTCAAACCGCACGGGCTTCCCATGCTCTCCTGGTAGGCCTTCCAGGTCAGCCCGGCGTTCTCGATCTGATCGGCCAGGTGAGACTGCGAGCTCTGGGTGTTGCCCGAGTTCGGATCGTCATCGTTCAAGATCCCGAAGTTCTCGCCGGCCACCATCCAGAGGTAGTTCGGCTCGCTCGGATGAACGTAGGAATCGTGATAGCCGGCCGCCTCGGCCCCCTGCGCGACGAGCCCGTTGATGAAAGGGGCCGCGGCGTTGCCGATGATCTCGCCGCGACCGTGATTCTCCATGACCACCGTGAACACGGTGCCGGTAAAGGCTGCCGGTCGCGTGGCCGCGGTAGCGGTGAGCGGGCGACAGGCCACCTGCGTGCTGCCGGAGTTGTTGGGGCTGCAGCCGCCGGCCGCGAGAGCGGCGGTCGCGACCGCGGAGAGGATCAGCGTCGTGGGGCTTCGCATGTGACCTACGTGCGCACCCGCCGGTCGACGACAAGCCGAATTCCGTCGAGCGCGATGCGATTCGCGACGCGATATTCCGTCGCGCAGGCCACGGCGCAACGAATGCGCTGCTTGGCGCAATCAACGCAAGTCTTGCGTCGTTTGTTTGGGCGACGCGGGCGTTGAGCAGTCGATTCCAGAAAACGAACGGGATCGAACGGGCGCAACGATATATGCCGCCCGGCCGGCACGGTTCGTGATGGCCTGTGAGGGTATGGAAACCAATCGCGCTCACGCGGTGTCCCAGAAATCGTCATCGGTCTTGAAGTCATTGCCCCCGCTGAGGGGATCGCCTCCGCGGCTCCCGCGCAGCTCGCCCTGGCGCGCGGTTGCGGCCCTGACCCTGACCGCCGCCGGCTTGACCGCCGGATTCCTGATCCGCGGAGCGCACCTGCGTGCCGTCGCCACCGTTCGCGCCTGCCAGACCGCGGTCGTGACCCATGGGACGGTCAGCGGGCTCTTGCGCGCGCGCGGACGCCTGCTTCCCGGGAGCACGGTTCGCGTCGGATCCGGACAGCCGGGACGGGTCGTCGCCGTTGCGGCGAAGCCTGGCGACAGCGTGAAGGCGGGGCAGATCCTGGCCCGCCTCGAGGCGGTCGAACAGCGAACGGCCGTGAGCGGGGCCGAAGCGCAGCTCACCTCCGCCGAGTTGCTCGGCCTTCGCGCCGAACGACAGTTGGACGAGACCATCGGATCGCTCCGCGCCCAGGGACAACTGCCGCAGGATCTTTCGCCCGACGATCTGCTCGAAGGGGCAGCCGGCGAGGCCCAGCTCGAGCTCCTGCACGCGACCTCGCAGATCGCGAGACAGCGGGCTTCGCTGGGCCTGGCGAGGAGCCTGCTCGCGGCCCGAACCATCCGAGCGCCCATGGCCGGCGTGGTCCTGTCTCGGACCATCGAGGCGGGCGAATCCATCCCCGCCAGTCCGCCCGCACCGCCCCTGTTCGTGATCGGATCCGATCCGAGCGAGCTGAAGATGGAAGTCGAAATCGACGAAGAATACGCGAGCGGCATCCAGCCCGGCACCGTCACCTTCACCACCCCCGGGCATGGACACCAAGAGTTCTCGGCCTTCGTCCGTCAGATCGTTCCAGTCGAGGGGGCGGTGCGCAGCCCGGGCCGCTATACCGTCGTGCTCGCCGTCCCCAATCGCGAGGGGACCCTGGCGCCCGGCGCATCGACGACCGTCGATCTGCCCGCGCACACCTCGCTGGATGCGCTCCAGGTTCCCGCGATCGCCGTCCGGTCCGCCTCGTTCGGCGCAGGCGAACCTGCCGGGTTCGAGGGGAAATTGCTTTGGCTCTCCAACGACCAAGGGCAACCGACGGCGCGCGCCGTTGACGTTGGCGTCACCGAGACCGACGTCGTAGAGGTGCGCGCGCCGGGACTCGGCGCCGGACAGGTGGTGGTCACCGATCGTGAGCCCGCGAGCTGTCGGGTCCCGGCGCCCACCTCCCCGTTCGGCTCCGGCGAACCGTAACGGCGGTCAGAAGCCGGCCATCGAGAGCAGGATCCGGAACCCGTTGTCGGGCGCGTAGGCGAGCTGGATACCATCCAGAACCTTTGCCTCCCAGTACGGGCCCTCCGTCATGAACCGGCGGAAACCGATCCCGAAGGTGGGGAACCAACGGTCCCAGGCAATCCCCGCGAACTGCCGCCCCGCGACGGTCCCCAGGTCCGTGAATACCGACGCGTCCAGGTAGGACGCGACGTACCAGCGGTACTCCGCGGTACCGACGAGGCCGCTCTCCCCGCGGAACCGTCCCTCAGGAAATCCCCGCATGCCGGCCGCGCCCGAAGGCGAAATCAGCTCCTCGAACGGCACCGGCGCGTCGCCGAGGCGTTCCACCATGGCGGCGCGGCCCCGCAAGAGGAACGCACGATTGGAAGTCCCGACGGCGAGAACCGTCTCCGCCGAGAGCGTGAGGTGGCGGCTCGGATCTCCGGCGAAGCCCTCCGCGAAGGTTCCGTCGACGATCAGGCTGGCGCCCGCCCCTTCGCGTCCCAAGTCACGAAGCCCGATCCCGAGCCCGCCCCCCTCGTGGACGATTCGCATGCCGCGCTCGAAACCCGGCAGCTGGCGCTCGTCGACACACGGCGCCGCCATCCCTTGCGCCGCGCAGGTGTCGGCCGGCAGGCCATAGAGCTCGGCTACCGACGAGCCACTGTGCACGTCCGCGGCGGTGTAGTCCCGCCATTGCAGATCGCCCTGCGCGTGGGCGATCAACTTGCCAGGCAAAGGTCGGGACCAGCGCAGCTGGGCCGCGAAGTTGTCGGAGCCATAACGCGCGAGTCCTTGTCCCGCCGCGAGCAAGTCCGCCATGCTGTTCGGCCCATTTCCGGCAAACAGACGATCGTCGCGCCGATCCAAAATCCCCGACAGGACCAATCCTATGCGGGTGGGGCTACGCAGCTCCAGCCGGCCGAGCATGACGGCCGGGCCGGCCGTCTCGAACAGCCCGGCGACCTCGCTGCCGGGACCGGGTAGGCGCCGATAGAAGAAACGCGCTCCACCCGAGGGAAGGAAACTGGTCGAGTAGTTGATCACCGGCCGCACGCCGACGAGCCCGTCGTCGGTCGTGAGGAGCACGTGCATCCAGTCAATGAGGTGGTTGTGCTCGACCACGTCGGTGGTCTCGACGACGGGCCAGAAGAGTCCGCGTACAACGAGCCTGGGAACCGCCAGCGCCGCCCGCTGCACGGCCAGATCCGCCGACGGGCCAGCCGTCACGCGCCCGTCCAAGGTCTCATCGCAGCGGGGATCGGGCGCGCGATCGGAGGCCGGGCCCGTGCAGGGCGGCGGATCGGCTGCGACCTGGACCGAAGCCGTCGCGTCTCCGGGAGTCGGCTCGGCGTGCACGATCTCGGGCAGAGCGCACAGGCCGGCCAAGAGCATCGCCCGCAGAGATCGGGACCTCATTCGTCACGCTCGAGACCGACGACCACGAATCGACGTTCCCCGGCCCGCCAGCGCAGGTGAATTCGTGCGGGCTTGCCGATCGGGGTGTCGGGGTGGCCGGCTCCCCCCGCGAGCTGTTCTCGGATACTGACCACCCGGTATCCGGTACCCGCCCCGACACCACCGATGGGAACGCACGCATGTGAGCCCGCAGCGGCCTGCTGGTAACCGGCCACCCGAACGCCGTGACCGTCGCTGACCTCGACCAGATACCGAGCCTCGAGCACCCCCGCGTATCCGCGATCGATCGCCAGATCGTCGAAACAGACCTGCGAGCCGTCGGGCGACATGCCCGGGCTTTCGATCGCCGCCACCGCGCGAAGGTAACGTCGGCCCAGGATATCCCGCCTCACCCGCAAGGCATGTTCCACGTAGGCGCCGTCGGACTCCGAATACCGTGCGGTGGCCACCACCGCGTGAACCTGTCCGTCGGTAAATGCGGTCACGACCTTGGCGCCCCAATAGGCGTCGCCTGCGGTGATCCGCATGTGGGCGGGAACCCGTCGATTGCCGCGGTAGCTGTCGGGATCGAAGTCCTCGGCCGGGAAGTAGCCGACGGCCGGATGCTCGGCGTCGAGAGTCTGCCAGGTCTGGCGCTCTTCCCGCGCCTGAAACGGCCGCTGATAGAGGCCGAACGAAAATAGCGCGGCCAGGGAGCGACCAACCTCGATCAGAAACTCGCCGTCTTGCTGCGGCCCTTGCGCGTACGCGGTCGCGGATCCGAAGGAACAGCCGAAATCAAAGAAGTAATGTCGGATGAAGTGCCGTCCACCTTCTTCGACGTAGGTGTCGAGCGTGTTGATCGAACCGGCATCGAGCACCGAGAGCCAGGCGAACAACACCCAGCTCGCGCGCAACGACCGACGGCGCTCGTGGGGAATACGATCGTTTGGATCCCCCGGCCGCACACCCAGCATGTCGAACGAGCCAAGAACCTGGCCGCGGAGCCAGGGGACCTCGACCGTTCGGAGGCGCCCGCCGGGCAATTGGGCCACGCCTGAGAGCTGAGTCGCGACCCGCGCCTCGGTCAGCGGGCGCTTTTCGATGTCGAGGAGCTTGAAGGTCGCGTGCGGGTCGAGCCTCAAGTCCGCGCGGTCGATGTCGACCAGAAAGGCGCCCGGGACGTTGTATCCGGCGGCATGAAACAACCGATAGCCGATCATCTCGGCGCCCGATTGCAGGCCCAGGTGCCCGCGCGGATCGAGCTTGAGCATGAACTTCTTGCCCTTGGCGTCCACCACCTGGAAGCCGGAAGCCGCGCCCTCGTCCTTCCCCTTGACGATGGTGAACGGCGGTGTGGGCGCGCTCCCGGGCGGGCCTGTCGCAATCTCCTCGAGGCTCATGGGGTGGAGGTGATTGCGCGCGCAATACCAGGTGGAGCAGGGAACCTCATCGACCGCGTTCACGTCCTCAGCCGGCAGAGGTCCCTCGGCAGCCAGAATCCGATCCGCCTCGTTGGCGAGGTTGTCCCGAATCGTCAGGGTGGCGTGAACCTCTTGCAAGTGATTGGCTTCCGGCAGAGCGGGCACGTTGGCGTCGTCGTGTTCGTTCCAGGCGATGGGACGATCGACGAACCAGCGGATCATTCCCGGCCCGGCGAACGCCAGGCCGGCCCCCGCGAGCACCAACAGCGCCGTTCCTGCGATTCCAGCCTTGCCGAATCCGATGTGCCTCATCTCCGTCTCGATGTCAGGGATAGCGACCCATTTCTCAAAACCTTCTCGCAAGAGCCGTGCCCTCCTTCTGCCGGGCGAGACCTTCGTGACTCTGGCGCGCCGGACGCAAGAATCGACACCGACAATTGGAGCCGGCGCAAACCTTGCGCGTCCCGGGCCAGGGTGGCGGCTCAAACCACCGACGAAAGGGCCGGAGCGCCCGAATCCGCTTCGGTTGGCCGCTCAGCGTCCGTCGCGGCGGCAACCAGCGCGAGCTGGCGACGCCGTACGTAGATGCACATCCAGATCCAGAGGAGGCCGGCCACGACGTTGGCCGCGGCGAAGCCCAGCTTGCTGAAGCCGGCCAAGGTCCCGAAGAAGATGAGCGCCGTAGAACCGAGATCGCCGAGTCGTTTGGAGACGGTGTCGATCGCGGATTTGGCCTTGTACTTCGCGTCGCGCGAGGTGGGCAGGAAGAGCGCCTGCTGGAGGGTGTTCTGAAGCGAGTAGTCGGTCGTGCCCTCGACCACCTTGACCACGACCATCGTCGCCAGCACCGGCGCCAGGACGAGCGCACCGTAGCCCGTGACGACGACCAGCGGCATGAAGAAGAGCGCGCCCCCGACGCCTACCGCCTTGAAGACGCGCCCGACCAGCACCGTTTGCACGACCGCGCTCAGCACCGTCACCCAGGTCTGGAGGTTGCCGTAGAAGGCCCCGATGTAGTGGCCGCGCAGAGCGGGCGCCAAGGCGTGCGCCCTCGCGCTCACCATCTGCGCCAACAGGAAATCGCCGGTGGCCGTGATCAGGTTCACGGCAATGACCGACAGGCCGATGAGCAGCAGGTATCGATCCTGTAAGACCAGCGTGAACCCGCTGCGCAGGTCTCGCGCCTGGGGCGGTCCATCGGGAACCCGGATCCGGTGACCGATGCCGGCGTTGTGGCTGGCGTGCGTGAGGGCCAGGCAGACCACCAGCAGGCCGGCCGCGACCAGCATCATTTGATTTGGGCTGAACCGGTCCAGGGCGTGCGCCACGAACTGGGCGCCCAGGATTCCGCCGGCCGATCCGCCGACGGCCACCAGCGGGAAGAGTCGCTTCCCCTCGCCCTCCGTCATGATGTCGTTGGCGAGCGACCAGAACTGAGCGATGGACAGGGTGCTGAAGATGCCGAGCCAGACAAAGAACGCGAACCCGATCGGAACGCCGAGCCGCCCGATCGAAAAGAACACCGCCAGGCTGGCGATGAAGACCACCATGATCCACTTGACCAAGTGCGCCGGCTCGATCCGGTTTGCCAACCAGCTGTAGATCGGTATGAGCAAGACCAACAGGCCGGCCTGGGTCCCGCGCGCGTAGCTCCGGCGCACGGCGCCTCCGCCGAGCAGGATCAGGGGCTCGCGGATGACCTTCAGGATGTAATAGGCGGCCAGCAGGAGGAAGAGATTGGCGAAGAGGACCAGGACCAGACGCCATTCGGCCTCATGCACGTCGGAGCCGACGACCTTCTCGATTCCGCGCGCCAGCCTTCTGAGTAAAGTGGCTTTCTCGTTGGACATTCCGCAGGCTCGAAGAGCAAGGAACGAACCAAGCGGGAGGGCGCCTTCGGCTGGGCAAACCCCTCGCAGGATTTGCGCGGAGCTCCCTCTCGAGCGCAGGAATTACGTGGACTACGCGGCACCTCTCGATGGAATCGCTTGGCACCAGAGCTGCAAGTTCGAGCGCTCATGAAGAGCAAGTTCATGAACGACAACCGTCGGCGATTCATGGTCGCCCTCACCTGCGTCGTCGGAAGCATCGGAGCCACGGGGCATGGGCAACCCAGCGGCAACAAGTCGCCCTCGCAATCCGCCCGCGGGCCTTACCAGATCGACGCCAAGAAGAGCCGCTTCATCGTGGAGACCGAAACGGGCGGGCTCTCCTCGATGTTCGCCCATGATCACAAGATCGAGATTCGCGATTTCTCTGGGACGGCGACCTTCGAGAGCGGTTCGGGTAGGAGCGCCTTGGACCTGACCGTCAAAGCCAATTCTCTCTACCTCTTGGAAGAGAAGAACATCGGTGCGCGCCAGGGAATCGAATCCGCCTTGCGCGAGGAGGTGCTCGAGACGGCCAAGTTTCCCGAAATCACCTTCAAGACCCGGAGCGTGACCTCGGAGCGGCGGGGCGATGGCACCTACGACGTTCGGCTGGTCGGCGAGCTGCGCCTCCACGGGGTGCGCCGCCAGATGACCGTTCCCGCGCGGGTCTCATTGAAGGACGGTGCGCTCCACGCGATCGGAATCTTCGAGATTCGCCAGACCGACTTCAAGATCACGCCATTTTCGTTCACCAACGGCACCGTCACCATCAAGGACATGGTGACCCTCTCGTTCGACATCGTCGCGACGCAGCCGTAGGCAACGGGAGGCATTTCCACGGGAGGTATTTCCACGGAGGCGTTTCAATGAGTGCTTCGGTCGATCGCGCGTCCACAAGAACCCTCGTATCGCGAGAGGAGCGAAAAGCCTCGCTGGCCGGCCTGCCGCCCTTCCCTTCGCCACCCACCCCCCTCGGCGCGAAGCGAACGCCAAGACGAAGACGCCTGCTGGCGCTGCTCTTGGTCCTGGGTCTGGTGGCCGCCCTCGACGGAGCGATCGGCTTGCGAACCGAAAGAAAGGCGAGACCCGATTGGACCCAGTGCCCGACTTCGTTCGTGACCCTCGGTGCGATCGAGGGCGTCTTGCCTGCCCGCGGCGTGTTGACTCTGGCCGACACGGTACGCGTCGGTTCGCCCCTCTCCGGGCAAGTCGTGGCGGTCGTCGCATCGCCGGGCGATCGGGTGAAGAAGGGCGAGATCCTCGCGCGCCTCGACGATCTCGAGCAGCGTACGGAACTGGGGCAGGCGCGGCTTGCCGCCGAGTCTGCCGAGCTGGCCGGCCTTCGGGCCGAGAACAGGCTCGCGGACGTCGTCGATGCTCGCTTATCACCCGACGCGACGCTGCCCGGCGAGGCGGGCTACGCCGCGATCGATCTGCTCGCCGCGAAGACACAGATTGCCAGGCGCCGACTTCAACTCGGCTACACCCGAGCCCTGCTCAACCGGCGGGTGATTCGTTCGCCGATCGATGGAACCGTCCTTTCGAGATCGATCGCGGCCGGTGAATCGATCGTCGCCAGTCCCCCGGGTCCGCCGCTCTTCGTCATCGGCGCCGATCCGAGCCAGCGGTTGCGAATGACCGTCGACATCGATGCGCGCTACGCCAGTCGGGTCCAGCCCGGCCCCGCGGTCGTCCGCGTACCGGCGCTGTCCGGATCGCCCTTCGAAGCAACGGTCCGCCAGGTGGTTCCAGCGGAGCTCTCCCCGAGCACGCCCGCGCGCTATCAGGTCTCGGTCGCTGTCGAGAACGAATTCGGCGCCCTGGCGCCCGGAATGGCCGCAAACGTCGACCTTCCCGTGAGTGGCTCCCGCCAGGCTTTGCGCGTTCCAATGAGCGCGATCAGATTTGCGGATCCGACGGCCGGACCCCGATCCGGGGCGGGCACGGTCTGGTTTGCAGAGAGCAACCACTCGGTCAGGCCAGTCGCGATCGACGTGGGATCGATGGACCGTTCATTTGTCGAGGTGGAAGGTCCCGGGATCGCCGCCGGCCAGCCGATCATCGCCGACCCGTCGCTTGCTACCTGTTCCGGGATGCTCATGCGCTCGACGCCACCTCGATGATTGAGACGATCGGCGCTCGATTGCCGGGGCTCGGTCGTCAGCTTCTGAATCGGGTCGCGATGAGGTCGAAGCTCAGCGTCACGGCATCCTTCACCTTGACCGTCCCACCCGCAAAAGAGAAGGGCTCGATCTTGTAGTCCGTCTGGCGGAGCTTCAGGCTGCCGGTGGCGCGCAAGAGATCCGGTCGAACGATCACCTGGGTGGGAATCGTCACGGCGCGACGGACGCCGCGCATGGTCAGCTCCCCGGCAACCCGCACGTCGAAGATCCCGTCGCCGATGGTCTCGGCGGTGACGGCGGTGCTCGAGAAAACGATCTTGCTATACACCGACGCCTTCAAGACATTCAGAATCGTCGCCTCGATGTCCCGGCGGTCTGCGGGTCTCACCTCCGCGTCGAGAAGGCGCAACGAGTCCGTCTGGACCGTCAGCTCAAGCGAGGCCGTTTCGGGCGCGCCCGGATTGAAGCTCACCACCCCTCCGAAATCGCGCACCGCGATCTTGTGATCGTGCCCGAACATCGCGGAGAGCCCGCTGGTCTCGGTCTCGATACTGAATCTGCTCTTTGCGGCATCGATGCGATAGTGCAGGCGCGAGGTGTCGGGCGGGGCCGATTCCTTCGGCACGGCGTCGCGAGCCGGTCCGACCCAGGCGAGGCTGGAGGCCAGACACAGGATCCACTTGGCGGGCCAACTGGGGTGCGATCGTCTGGGGCCCCTTGGCATATTCGGGAGACTGTTCATCTCTAGCCTACCGACTGTATTGATTGCGAGCCCCGTGCCAGCGTCGGTCGGGCGGGCCGGAGAGGGGAGCCTTGGTGCCCGGCGAAAACCCTGCGGGCCTACTCCGAACTACCGCAAGATCTGCGCATCTCCCGCGACGGTCGGGCGGTGTTCGGGATGCTGCCGACGACATCGCCTCGGAGACAAGCGATGGAGGTAGGTCATGTAGGGCCCTGGCGCGGGTCGTGCATTCCATCGGGGCATGTCCCGTCATCCGGTTCAGCTCAACATCGAACGCGCGGCCCGGATTCCGCGGATCCACGTCGTGATCCGGTTGGTCCTGCTGCTGGCGCTGGGAACGCTCGGCTGCTCGTCGATCTACTGGTTCCTCTATCTGGCGCTCCCCGCCATGGTGGCGGCCATGGTCAGCCAGAAGGGCGGCCCGCGTTATCTCGCGGACAACGCGCCCAAAGTCGTGCGTGTTCTCCGCTGGTTCGCCGTCGCGTACGGCTATCTCTGGCTGCTGACCAACGACCTGCCGACGAGCGAAGGTAGCCACGTCGATCTCCAGATCGAGATCGAAGGGACCCCGACGGTGGGCTCGTCGCTGCTCAGGCTCCTCACCAGCTTGCCCGCCCTATTGCTGGTGTGGGTCCTGTCGCTGGTGGCCGCGCTCGCGTGGCTGGTCGCCGCGGCGTTCGTCCTCGCGACCGAGCGGATGCCGGCCGCGCTGGCCGACTTCCTGACCCTGACTCTCCGGGTCCAATTCCGAATGATCGCCTACCACCTCTCGCTGGTGGAGCGTTATCCGTCGCTCAAGGAATCGCTCGCGGCCGGCCCCGAGGGCCAACAGCACCTAGCGCGAGGATGATTTCAAACCATCCGTTCCTCGTCGCCGCCATGGCGTGCCTCGCCGCGACGGAGGCGCCCCCTTCGACCCGGGTGGCCTACAGAATCGACGCCCGCCAGAGCCGTCTCATCGTCGAGACCCGGACCGACGGCGCAACCTCGACCTTCGCACACGATCATCGCATCGAAGCGCGGGGAATCACCGGTTCGATGACCTTCACCCCCAACTTTCCCGACACCGCCGCGCTCGAAATGAAGGTCCGCGCCGACTCTCTCCGTCTGACGGATGCCGGCGTCGCCGACAAGGACCGACGACAGATCGAAGCGTGGATTCGGCGAGCGCTGGGCGCCGACAGGTACGGTGAGATTCTGTTTCGGAGCACGCGCATCAGCGCGGAACCGCTCGGAGACAGACTCTTCGAGGTCCAGATCTCCGGGGAGCTTTTCCTGCACGGTCGTCGCAAGCCAGTGACGGTGCCGGCCCAGGTCTTCCTTCGGGCCGACATGGTGCGCGCGAAAGGAAGCCTCCGGCTCCGGCAGACCGACTTCGGGATCACGCCGGCCTCATTGGTCGGCGGAACCCTCACCGTGCAGGACGAGGTGACGCTCACCTTCGACATCGTCTGCCTCCGCTCCTAGCCAGTAGCCAGATTGTCGACCATCGACGCCGGCCTTCGCATCGCCGGAAACGCGCAGAAACTGCAGGCGTTTGCGTCCCACCCGGCAGCATCTGCGCCGTCTGTCCGGCACCGAGGCTCTGCGGCGCGTGGCATCGATCCTGCTCTGCTCGAAGACATGCTCGCCGAAACGCTCGAGACCTTTCGCCGTCGACTCCTGGGCCGCCGATTCTCCCTGCTCCAGCGCCGGCAGAGGGTGCTCGCCGACGAGCAGGAGCTGCTCGCCGAGCGCGAGCCGGATTGGGAGGACGTCGCCGCCGCCAAAACGGCAGCGACAGTGCTGGAGAGCCTGAGTGAGGCCGAGCGGATCGCGCTGGGCCGGATTCAGGGGGCGCTCGACCGGATCGAGCGCGGGAGCTACGGATATTGCGCGGCGTGCCGCTCCAAAATCGAGGAAGAGCGACTGCGCGCCGTCCCGGAGACCGATCGCTGTGGTGCTTGCGCAGCTGCAGCCGCAGGCTGAGATGCGACCCCCATAGTGGTGCCGATCAATCCTATGATCATCACGATCCGATTGCGGCGCGCCCTCGCGACGGTATTTCGGCCCTTCAGCAAGGTGCACCCGGATGAGGCGGTGACCGCGGGTTTGATGGCGCTTTCGGCGTTCCTGCTCCTCACCGCCTACTACCTGCTCAAGACCGTCCGCGAGCCGCTGATCCTCCTGCAGGGCGGCGCGGAGGTGAAGCTCTATGCGCGCGCGGGGCAGGCCGTGCTGATGGTCGGCGTGGTGCACCTCTACGGCGAGCTGGCGCGCCGGGTCGGGCGGATGAAGCTGCTCGCGATCGTATTCCTGTTCTTCATCGCGAACCTCGCCGTGTTCACCGTCCTCGCGAAGCTCGATCTTCCGATCGGATTGCCGTTCTTCTTGTGGGTCGGCGTCTTCAGCTACACCGTGGTGGCCCAGTTCTGGGGCCTCGCCGCCGACATCTACAACGAAGAGCAGGGGAAGCGGCTGTTCCCCATCATCGGCGCGGGCAGCTCGATCGGCGCGGTGGTCGGCGGGCTCTTCGCCCGAGCGCTGGTGCCGTTTGGCCCGCACGTCTTGATGGGGACCGCGGTGGCCATCCTGCTGGTATGCGTCTCCCTGATCGGGGTCATCGAGCGGCGCGCGCAATCGGTCAAGGTGACCCGCGATGAGGCTCACCCCGACGAGCCGCTCGCCGAGCAGAGCGCGTGGCGCCTGCTGTCGCGAGACAAGTACCTGTGGTTCATCGCGGGAATGGCGATCTTCCTCAACTGGGTGAACAGCTCCGGCGAATACCTGCTCGACCGCACGTTGCTGGCCGCCGCCAAGGACGCAGCCGCGCACGGCGCGAGCGCGCGCACGTTCGTGGGCACTTTCAAGGCCGACTACTTCGTCTGGTACAACTCGATCGGCGTCGGGCTGCAGCTGTTCGCGGTGGCGCGCATCCTCAAGCTGGTCGGGGTGCGACGCGCGCTGATGGTCATGCCCAGCTTCGCGCTGGCGGCCTACGGAGCCGCGGCCTTCTTTCCCGCGCTCGCGGTAATGCGCGTGGTGAAGATCGGGGAGAACGCGCTCCAGTATTCGCTGCAGGACACCACCCGGCACGCTCTCTTCCTCGTCAGCTCGCGGGTCGAGAAGTTCGTCGGCAAGACCGCGGTCGACACGATCGCGGTGAGGATGGGCGCGATCATGTCGGGGCTCATGGTCTTCGTCGGTACGCGGCTTGGCTGGTCGACGAGCACGTTCGCCGCGATCAACGTCGGCCTCGCGGCCATCTGGATCGGGTTCGTCCTGCTGATCGGCAGGGAGCACCAGCGCCGCAGCGCTCAGCACGCGCTGGACGTCATGGCCGAACCGCTGCTGGACCGGCGCGCGTCATAGGGGCGTGGCTTGCGGGCCGAAAGCTTCCCACTGGCGCGGATGTTGCCTCTGGAGAATGAGTGATGAGACCCAGCGTCCGAGCCGCGTCGTCGGCAGACTGCACCGGCCGGCTCGAGCCGCGCCGGCACCGCGGGACTGCTGCGCTCCGTTACATTCTCGGATCGCTGCTCACGTTCGCCGCGCTCAACGCGCTCGCAGGCGGCTACTATGGCCTCGCTGGTGCGAAGGGAGTTCCCAAGGAGTGGCTCCGCGGCAGCCCGTTCCCGGACTACTTCGTGCCGAGCCTGATCCTCGTCGGGGTTGTAGGGGGGAGCTTCGTCTTGGCAGCCGTCGCGGTGTTCGCGCGTTGGCGGCACGACCGCCTCCTGGCGATCGCCGCGGCCGCGATCGTCCTCGGTTGGCTCGCCGTAGAGGTCGCGATCATCGGGCACGTGTCCTGGATGCAACCCGCCACGGCTATCGGCGGCGCCCTTGTCCTCGCGCTCGCCTGGAAGCTCGAGAAGGTGGGCCGTGGCGCCGGTCGGGAGCTCCTTCACCGTCATGGGACCGACGGCGCGGCGAAGTCGCGCCGGTAGATGCGCACGAGCGTCAGGAAGAGCGCGACGACGATTGGGCCGATGACCAAACCGATCGCGCCAAAGGCGGCGAGCCCGCCGATGAGGGAGAAGAACACGACTCCGATCCGCATCTCCATTCCTGCCTTCACGAGGAAGGGCTTGAGGACGTTGTCCACGAGGCCCACCACGAAGATCCCCCAGAGCGCCAGGAACAGGCTCCACGAAGGGTGACCCGTGAGGTAGAGGATCGCCGCCGCGAAGAGACACACGCTAGCGGCGCCGATGGCTGGGACGAAGGCCACCAGGAAGGTTACGGCGGCGAAGAAGACCGGATGAGGGACGTGGCCGATGAGGTAGCCAGCGAGCGCCGCGAGGGCTTGTGCGGCTGCGGTGATGATCTCCGACACGATGACCGAAAACGACACCTTCTTGAACTCAGCGACCAGCTCGCGTGTCTGGCCTGTTCGCAGCGGCAAAGCGTCGTCCAGCCAGGACAGGAGTTGCTCGCCTTCCACGAGAAAAAAGTACAAAGCGATCAGCATCATCGTCGCTTGAAACAGCAGGGACCCAGTCGCCGATGCAGCGGCCCAGATCGTTGCAGCGGCCTTTCCGCCCCCGGCTCGAAGGACGTTTTCCGCCACCCGATCGATGTCCGAGAGCCGCGCCAGAGCCTCCCGGGCCACCGACCCGAGAGATCGGGGGAGCCTCGATAGGAGGTGATTCATGCTGTCGCCTCGCGCGATCTGTGAGACGAACTTCAGCCCTTCGTCCCCCACCTTGAGAAAGAAGGTGGCCAAGGCGACGAGCGGCCCCAGAAGGGTGAGAGCCAGCGCGAACACCAAAAGACCGGCCGAAAAGGCCCGTCGTCCTCCCATTCTGGCCGCGAGCCGCGCATGCAGGGGCCCGATCACCCCGGCGACAACGGCGGCCACCAGCAGCGCCCCGCCGAGCGGGCGAATGACGATCGCCACGAGCAGCGTCGCGACCGCGAGCAGGAGCAAGAAGAAACGGCGCGCCCTACGATCGTCTTCCATCTTCAGCAACCGTCGAGACGGGCGTGGCCCGGACCAGGTGCCGCTCTACCTCTCGCTCGTAGGTGGACTTGAGCACGGAGATCATCCCAGCAAGGCACATGCCCCCCGCGAGACGGCGACGTTGCGTTCCAGACCCGGGCGAGATCTCGCAAGATTTGCGCGCTCGGCCCCCGGGAGCGTCAACTTTGCGCGGCCCCGCGCCCGCGGAGCCCGAGCACCGCGATCGCACAGATGGCCAGGTACGCCCCGATCCCAAACACGAACGCCGGCTCGCGCAGCGCCGAAACGAAACGCTCGATAGGCGGGAGCCGCCCACCGATCGAGGTAATAAAGAGGTCGTGAAGCATCAGATAACCAGTCAACGGTGGGCTGAAGAGCGCGATAGTCAGGATCATCTGCAAAGACCGCTTCATCGTCATTCTTTGAAGGTCCCCCTTCCAGACTATGAGCAAAGAGCGATCCAAGGCGGTCACCTCGCGCAAATGGCTCGGGATCTGCTTCTTCCGGCGCTAGAAGCGGAGCTGAAGACATGAGCACAACGGCCCTCCAGCCCTCGAACCCGGGAGGGCTGACGACGACGGTCGCGCGGCAGCGCCTCCTCGAGGTCGGCCCGAACGAGATTGCTCGCGAGAAGGAAACGTCGCGCTGGGTCCTGTTGGCCTCCCAGTTCGCCAGCCCGCTCGTCTGGCTCTTGCTCGCCGCCTCCGCCATTTCGGGGTTCCTGGGTGACCTCATCGACGCGATCGCCATCGCCGTCATCCTGGTGATCAACGCGCTGGTCGGATTCTTTCAAGAGTTCCGGGCCGGCCGAGCGATCGCGGCGCTCCGATCGATGACGGCTCCGCGCGCCCGCGTGGAGCGCGACGGTCGGGCTCTCATGGTTCCGGCCCTGGAGGTGGTCCCCGGCGACCTCCTCTTGCTGGAAGCCGGAGACGTCGTGGCCGCGGATGCGCGCTTGCTCGAGGCACACGCCCTCACGACCAATGAAGCGCCGCTGACCGGCGAGAGCCTCTCCGTCGAGAAGAGCACGGCCCCGGTGCCCGCCGACGCGCCCTTGGCCGATCGGCACGACCGCGTCTTCATGGGAACCTCGGTCTCGACGGGCGTGGCGCGCGCCCTGGTCTTCGCCACGGGCATGTCCACCGAGCTCGGGCGGGTCGCGCACCTCCTGGCCACGACGAAAGAGACCGAGACCCCTCTGCAGGGACGCCTACGCCGGCTCGGCCGGAGCCTGCTCGTTCTCTGCGGCGCGATCGTCGGCCTCGTCGCCCTGCTGGGCCTGGTCCGTGGCGTACCGCTCATGGAGGTCTTCCTCTCGGCCGTCTCGTTGGCGGTTGCGGCCGTTCCAGAGGGATTACCGGCCATCGTGACCATCGCCCTCGCGATCGGCGTTCGGCGCATGGCGTCCCAAAACGTCCTGGTCCGCAAGCTCCCCGCCGTCGAGACACTCGGCTGCGCGACGGTCATCTGCACGGACAAGACCGGCACGCTCACCAGCGGCCGCATGGCGGTGCGCGAGCTGTGGGGTCCCGACCAGGAGGCGCTGATCGCCGCGGCGGCCGCTTGCTGCGACGCCCAGCTCGGTCCCGACGAACAAGGCGGCAGCGGTGATCCCACCGAGCTCGCCATCCTGCGCGCCGCGGCCGAGCATGGAATCCTGCGCGAGCAGATCGAGACGTCGAATCCACGCGTCGCCGTCACGCCCTTTGACTCCCAGAGAAAGAGGATGTCGATCCAGCGCCACGACGGCGCCTTGTACGTCAAAGGAGCGCTCGAGGTCATCGTCGCCCTCTCGGTTGACGGCACGGCAGGCGCCACGGAAGCCGCTCACCAGATGGCCGCGCGAGGGCTCCGGGTCCTGGCCGTCGCGGTGGGAGACGGTCCCGCCGAAGAGCGGCTGCACACGTTGGGGCTGATCGGCATCGCCGACCCACCCCGTCCCGAGGCCATCGAAGCAATCGCGGCGGCGCGACAGGCGGGGATCCGCACGGTGATGATCACCGGCGATCACCCGGCGACGGCCTCGGCGATCGCACGGGAGATGGGAATCCTCGACCAAGGCGAAGGCGATGACGTCGAGGTCGTTCACGCCCGCGCCACGCCGGAAGACAAGCTGAAGGTCGTACGCGCCTGGAAATCGCGCGGTGAGATCGTCGCCATGACAGGCGACGGCGTCAACGATGCGCCCGCGTTGCGCGAGGCGCACATCGGGATCGCCATGGGACGCAGCGGAACGGCCGTCACCCGAGAGGCCGCCGACATCGTGCTGGCCGACGACAACTTCGCCAGCATCGTCGCGGGAATTCGTGAAGGCCGTGGGATCTTCGACAACATCCGCAAGAGCCTGCTCTACCTCTTGGGCGGCAACGCGGGCGAGCTCGCCCTCATGCTGGGCGCCGCGATTGTCGGCCTGCCCGCGCCGCTGCTCCCGCTTCAGATTCTCTGGATCAACCTGGTCACGGACGGCTTTCCTGCGCTGGCCCTGGTGATGGATCCGCCCGACCGCGACACGCTCGTCCGGCCTCCCCGTCGACCGGACGAGCCGATGCTGGGACGGTCGGAGTGGGCCCTGATCGTACAAACGGGGCTCGCGCTCGCGGCGACGACCTTCGGCGTGTTCGCCTGGGCGCGGGCACATCGGAGTGTTCAGGAGGCGCGGACCCTCACCTTCGCGACGCTCGTCTTCGGGCACGTCGTCATGTCGCTCGCCTTCCGCAGCAAGGACCGAACCTTGTGGGAGATCGGCCCTCTGACCAATCTCCGGCTCGTGGCCGTGGTCGCGCTCTCGACCGTCGCTCAAGCCAGCATCATGCTGACCTCGGTCGGCCGGCGATTGTTCCAGATAGCCGATTTGTCTCCGGGCTCTCTGGGAATCGCCGCGCTTTGTGCGTTAGCACCGATCACCTTTCTGGAGGTCGCCAAGCTGGCACGCCGCTTCGGCCGTCGGCACCGCTAGGACGATCACTCCATCGGAGGCTCCAGTCCCTCGAGACGGAGCAGCGCCCGCTCGATGTGCTGTTCCGCTTCGCGGGCGATCGCCGACAGCCTCTCGTCCGGCGCGAGGGTGACCACGGCTTCGGGACGTAGGGCCGCGACGACCGAATCTCTGCCTTCCTGCCAGACGGCGACCCTGCAGGGCATCAGGAGACCTGCGGCTCGGTCGATGGCGAGCACGCGATCGGCGAGGTTGGGATTGCAGATCTCTATCGTCCAGTACGGCCCGACGTCCTTGTCGAGGTTCCTCTGGAGGGCGCCCCGAAAATCGATCTCGGCCACCACTGCGAATCCCTCGCGGCCAAAGGCGTTCTTGGCGCGCTCGAGCGCAATAGCGGCGGCTGTATCGGATAGGCGCACGAATCGTCCGTAACTGAGCTCTTTCTTGTTCCCGACCTGTCGTTTGGCGAGCATTGGTGACCCTCCTCGTTTGTCCTTCGTTCCTCAGGGAGCGATTGCCGGCGTTCTGATGCCCGTGAGCCATCGCTGGCGAAGGGCAGTAGCGCCGACACCAGCGCAGGTATACTCGGCATGCGCCGATTCGGATCTTTCTCGAGGCAGCTCAGGATCACCTCGTCGAGCGCTTGCGGAAGGTCGGGCCGTCGGGTTCGGGCGGAAATGGGAGACTCCGACCGGATCCGTTTCAGCATGGAGAGCACCGAATCGTCTTGATAGACCGGCGTCAGGGTCAGCAGCTCGTAGAGCGTCACGCCCAGCGACCAGACATCGGTGCGCCCGTCGACCCCTCCCGGATTCTGAACCTGCTCGGGAGACATGTACGCCGGTGACCCCAGCAGATCGATCTTCTGCAGCGTCGACGGTGCGCCCGCCTCGTCCGGAAGGGTGAATTTCGAGATGCCGAAGTCGAGCACCTTGATCAGCGGCGAACCGTCCCTCCCCTGCGTGAGGAAGAGGTTCCCGGGTTTCAGATCGCGGTGCACGATGCCGAGCTCGTGGGCCACCGCGAGCGCCTGGCACGCTTGAATGATGTAGTCGACGGCTTCCCGAACCTCGAACGGTCGCTTTCGCTGCGCCATGATCTGCTCGAGGTCCGAGCCCTGCAGGTACTCCATCACGATGTACGGCGTTCCCGCTTCGAGCCCGTCCATGTCGATGACGCGCACCACATGCTCCCCGCCGAGCTGAACGCCGGCGCGCGCCTCCTGGACGAACCGATTGACGACATCGGGCCTTCGCGCGGCTCCCGGGCGAAGGTACTTGATCGCCACCCGGTACCCGAGCCGCAGGTGACGCGCGGCCACCACGACACCCATGGCGCCCTCGCCCACCACCTCTTCGATTTGATACTTGCCCGCGAGCAAGCTCCCCTCGCGGAAGATGCGGTCCTTTCCGTCCTGGTTCCGAACGTATGAAGGACCAAACGGTAGGGTTCGCGCGGCGTGCGTCTCTCGACCGGTTCGAGCCTCTTCATGAAGCTGTGTCATTGCGGGTCTCACCGGCTGCACCCGCTGTGCCAGCGGTGAGAATCCCGGGTGTTCGGGCTATGTCTGCTTCGAGGGAACGCGATCTCGGGCGTTGGCGCAGGGGTGCCCTTCAAGAGCGCGCACAGGATGCGCCGATTGAAGCTCCCGCGCGCAGCGAGTGCGTCGCCACCCGAGTCACGCCAGCAAGCGCGCTTGCCCGGAGCTCTCGTTCGGGCGACGGGGCTGGAACGCTAGGAAGTACGCGAGCGCGACAAATGCGATCGCGGCTGCTGCACCGAAGGTCGCCTGGGGACCGAAACTCTTCCAGAGTCCCCCAGCGAGGAGCGAGGCGGGCAGATAGAAGAGGGCCGTAACGAAACCATACGCACCGATGGCCGTCGCGCGCGTCGTGTCTGGCACGAGATCAGCGATATACGCCTTCGTTTGGCCCTCGTCGATGGCGTAGAAGACCCCGTAGACGAGGAAGAGAGGGATCATCGCTGCCTTGGATGTCGTCACCGCGAACCCGATCGCCATGAGCCCGTACAATCCGTACGAAAAGGCGATGATCGTGCGACGTCCGACGCGGTCGCCGAGCCGTCCAATCGGCACCGACAAGACGGTGAACGAAACGTTGAAGAGCGCGTATAGCAACGCCACGTGCTTGCTCGCGAACTGAGCGCGGGCAGCGGCGAGCAAAAGGAAGGCGTAGCTGAAGTAGGCTCCGGAGAAGAGGCCGGCCGAAATCAAGTAATGCCGGAAGCCGGGGCCCAAGGTGTGGATCGCCTCGCGGAACGGAACCCGCCGCGAAGCTGCACGCTTGCGCTCGGGGACGAAGAAGACCAGCACGGCGACCGAGGCCCACGCCGGTATGAGTGCCACGAGGTAGAGCCTGCGAAACGAGCCCAGGGACTGGCCGAAGCGGTCGAGAAGCGCGAACGCCAGGAGCGGACCCAGGATCGCTCCCGACTTGTCGAAGGCCTTCTGTACCCCAAATGAAGCGCCGCGCGTCTCCCTGGGAGCGACACCGGCTAGCAGGGCGTCTCGAGGCGCGCCGCGGATGGATTTGCCGAGCCGCTCGGCGACGCGGAAGGCGAAGACCTGGCCCTTGGTGACCGCGAAGATGAGCACGATCTTCGCGGTCGACGAGAGCGAATAGCCCAGAACGGCGAGACCTTTTCGCTTTCCGAGCCGGTCCGAAGCGAACCCCGAGAGCAGGTCGAGGGATGAGGCGGCAAAATCGGCGACGCCCTCCATCGTCCCGAGGAACAGGGTGCTCGCGCCCATGACGCCCGTCAGAAAGAGAGGCATGACGGCGAAGATTGCCTCCGAGCTCAGGTCCGTCAGGAAGCTCACGATGCCGAGCACGATCACCCCGGGCGGCACGCCAATTGACCGTGATGCGGCGGACGGCGACACCTTCGAGGTCGTCACGAGCGACAGAATAGCGCTAGCCGGGACTGCATTGGCACGCGCCGGCTTGGGAGACGCTCGGCTCCCTACATGATCCCGATGCCAATCAGCGCGCTACGCGACGCCGTCACCACGCGGGGATCTGCTGTACGGAGACAAACAGAATATTTGGGTTCCTGGCCCGTATGGCGCGCGGTCGGGCCGGCGCTAGGTCGCGGGCGAGGTCTGCCAGCGCAATAGCAACGCGCGCGTTGCTCCCGCGTCCGAGCACGCGCTCGAGATGGCGGGCCGCCAGATTCGCGGCCGTGGCGCGATCCGACGCCACCGCGCTGCCGAGCTCATAGGACGCCGCGACAGCTTCGCCGAGTGTTGGGGTGGTCGAGATTTCGTGTTTGGTCTGCATGGCGTCCTCTCCGGTTGATCGATGCCGAACCCATTTGCATGGGCGATGCCACACCTTCGGAGACCCTCTTCGAGCTCGAGAGCGGGAGCGCCGCCACCAGTCTCCTACGCAAGTTCTGCGCGCCGCCCGCCTCGGGGCGCAGAATTCGCCGTTAAGTCGTCAGGCCGAGCGCTGACGGGTCGTCTCTCACGGCATCGTGGCATGAACCTCGCAATGCAAAGCGATGCCATGAAACCCACAATCACCGTACCTTTCGATTTCAGCGCCACGGCTGAAGAGGCGCTACGCTGGGCGGGTGACCTGCAGAAGACGACAGGCACCGGGCCGATCCAGATGGTTCACGCCATCAACTCCATCCCGCCCGGAACCATCGAGACCGACCTCGCTCTCATAGTTCCAACCGACGACGAGATCGCCGCGCTCGAAAGAGCCATGGTCGAAGCGGCACGCCGGTATGACGCGACAGCGTCGGCCAAGGTCGTCTTCGCACCGAGCGCGGTGGGCGACATCATCCTCGATGCCGCTCGAAGCGGAGGCGCCGATCTGATCGTGATGGGAACCCACGGCCGCACAGGCGTGAAACGTCTCCTCCTCGGCAGCGTGGCCGAGCACGTATTGCGCCACGCTCATTGCCCGGTGGTCGCCGTCCGCGCGCCCCGCATCGGATAGCGAGCACGCGCCACCTCCGTAACGTGACCGTCTCGAATTCAAAGCGGCGTGGATAGCATTGGTTGAGGCGTATGTCAGGCGAGGGCGAAGACGTCGACCAAGATCTGAGCCTTCTTTCTGAAGGTGAGCGGATTGGGTGCCACACGCGAGGCCTCGTGTTCCAGTTCGTCCAAGGACCGCGTGATCACGTGCAGGTCACGGGACCGAAAGCGCCTGGTCGGATCGAGCGCCTCTCGGCGAAGCAGCGGTAGAACCTTCGCCATCAAGTAGGGCTGCCCGGCTGGCGTCACGTCCTCCAGCCGTGTCAGCATCCCGCGCAAGAGGTCGATCCCTGCGCTTCGCGTCGGCGGAACCGACGCCAGCGGTAGCCGCGTAACGCCCGCGGCGATCTCAGGTTGAATCATTCGCACTCTGCTGGCCGTCGATTGATTCACGGGAGCCTCATTTCTGCGTCTCTTACTGCAGAGGTCGTGCCAGCGGATGGCCCCTCATAACCGGCCGAGGATTCTCCGCAGCTCTTGCGCGAGAGGCCCGATTGGGCGCATCCATTACGGGTTTCGAGCGGGTTCGTCGGTCCGCCAGCAGACCACGTTCGGTTCCTTCCGCACCAAGATCGTTGGCCGGTTCCTTGGCACAAAGCGTGCTTGTTTTGCCTCGCATGGACGACATTCAGACATCGAGCGGTGTCGAAGAGGATCTCAAGAAGATCGCGAAGGTGGGCCGCGGGAGGCGGGATCTCATCCTGGTCGCCGCTCTCGTCGTCGTGGCCGGGGTGATTGGCGTCGTGGGGGCTGGATTCCGCGGCCGCGAAGTTTCGCGAAGCGCAGCCGCCATGGCTATCCCCCGCGCACCCACTCCGCCGCCACCCACTCCTTAATTCTGAGCTGCTGACACGACAGCGTCCAAGGCCTTCTTCGGACCGAGCGCGCACCGTTTCGTCAAGCCGAACCGAAAAATCGCTTCGCCTTTCTTCAGCAGCAACTCCTCATTTCGCTCAGCGCGTCTCGCGCATGAGGACGGTCCGAAGGCGCGCGGGCGGCGTTCGCCTGGGATCCCCCAGGTAGATTTCGAGGTGGGAAAATGCGGGCTTGACGCCCGCATCGGCGAGCGCCTGGTCGATGACGTCGAACGTTCGGCCTTCCTCGGCGTAGGGCCCGACGTGCAGGGCTCGACCCACGCGCTCGGCGGGAACGCGCTCGAGGCTCACGGTCTTCGCCTCGGTGCTTCCCTCCAGCTTACCCCCCTTCTTGTGGGTGGCCGCGGCTATCGCGGCGGCGATCTCGGCCTCACCGACGTCTTCCGGCATCGCGAGGCGCAGTCGCCAGCGCCAACTGTCGCGCGGGGCCTTCACGAAGACGCTGCCTTCGAGGGTGGCCCACCAGCGCCCTTCGAGCGGCCCGATCTTGAATTCGGAGCCACCGGCCTTCTTGCGCGCGAACTTGAGCGTGTACGCGACGCCGTAGAGCGCGCCCACCGCCCTCTGGAAAGATTCGCCCTCCGGCGCACCCGCACCTTCGATCGCGAGCACCTTGCGGGCCGGAATCGTCACGACGTCGGCGCGCGTGGTGGCGTCGAGGAGCTGGCTCGGCATCGGGAGCGGAGGTTTCGTGACGCTCGGGTTGCGTGGAGCGTGCGCTTTCTGCGCGGGATGCGTCGTGCGGGAGCGTGAGACAACGGATGTGGAAGGCATATGCTGGGTCGTTGCACCGCGTGTGCCAGTCGGGCGAGGCGTCCGGATCCGCTCGCACCGGACTCACCGCATCTTCCGCTTCTGATAGGTGCCGACGAGCTCGGCCCTGGCGAGGATGTGCCCCTCCATCTCCCTTTCGAGCTGCGCCTTGGTCGGCCGCTTGAGATCGGGGAGGACCTTGTCGAGAGCGTAGAGCTTGAAGAAGTAACGGTGGCGACCGACGGGTGGGCACGGACCTCCCCACCCCGCTCGCTTCCAATCGTTGATTCCCTCGAGGCCGCCGGCCGGCAACGCGCCCCCTTCGGGGAGCGCGTCCGTCGTAGACGGCAGATCGTAGACGACCCAGTGCACCCAGGTCATCTTGGGCGCCTTTGGATCGGGCGCGTCCGGATCATCGACGACGAGCGCGAAGCTCTTGGTTCCCGCGGGCGCGTCGGTCCAGGCGAGCGGCGGCGCGCGGTCTGCGCCCTCACAGGTGTGGGCGGTGGGGATCTCGGCGTTCGCTCCAAATGCGGTCGAGGTGAGGTGCATGCGGGGGTCCTCCGGAATTGGCGAGCGGCGCAGACAATGCATCGACGCTCCGCGCAGGTGCACGATTTGCGCCTGCGGCTTGCCGAAGATCAACTGGCCCATCGATACGAACGCCCAGCGGCCGTCCGAGCGGGCGAGGGGTGCAGACGGCACATCCCTTGCTGAGTCTCGAGAAACGGGAGAGACGGCGAGCGCCGCGCTCGGATCGAGGAAGGGTGACCATGACAACGACGAGACCTTTCGCCATTCGTATCCACGGCCGCGGCGGCCAAGGCGTGGTCACGGCGGCAGAGCTTCTCTCCGTGGCGGCCTACCACGGCGGCAGGTACGCGCAGGCATTCCCCAGCTTCGGCTCCGAACGAACGGGGGCGCCGGTCGTCGCGTTCTGCCGAATCGACGATCGACCCATTCGCTCCCATGAACCCATCACGGCGCCCGATGTCGTGATGGTGCAGGATCCAACGCTCCTGCACGCCTTGAACGTGTTCGAGGGGCTATTGCCGAACGGGTTCGCGCTGGTGAATTCCCAGCGCGGCCCTCAAGCGCTGGGACTGGCACCCATGCTGGCGCGCCTGCCTGGGATCACCCTGCGGACGGTCCCGGCGACGGAGATCGCGCGACGACATCTCGGCAGGCCGCTTCCCAATACTGCGATGCTGGGGGCGCTGGCCGCCCTGACGGGTGCCACTGCATTGGCACCGCTGCTGGATGCGATCCGAGACCGTTTCTCCGGATCGGTCGGCGAGGCGAACGCTGCGGCGGCGGCCGAAGCGTTCGCTTGGATGGGAAGCGACACGAATCGACCGGCGAGCACCGTGGAGGCAACATGCTGAAGCAAATCGAAGGGTCGCGGGCCATCGCCGAGACGGTCGCCCTCTGCCGTCCCGAGGTGATCTGTGCCTACCCGATCACACCGCAGACCCACATCGTGGAGGCGCTCGGCGAAATGGTGCGGACCGGAGAGCTGGCGCCCTGCGCGTTCATGAACGTCGATTCCGAATTCTCGGCGTTGAGTGTGGCGGTGGGCGCGTCGGTGGCCGGCGCGCGTGCCTACACCGCGACCGCCAGCCAGGGTCTGCTCTACATGGCCGAAGTGGTCTACAACGCGGCCGGTCTGGGGTTGCCGATCGTGATGACCCTCGCCAACCGGGCGATCGGCGCCCCGATCAACATCTGGAACGATCACTCGGACGCGATGGCCTTGCGCGACGCCGGTTGGATTCAGCTCTTTGCCGCGGACAATCAGGAAGCCGTCGATCTTCACGTGCAAGCCTTCCGGATCGCGGAGACCCTCTCCCTGCCGGTGATGGTGTGCGTGGACGGATTCGTGCTTACCCACGCCGTCGAGCGCGTCGACCTCCCCTCGCAAGCCGAGGTGGATGCCTTCCTGCCGGCTTTCAAGCCGGTCCAGGTTCTCGATCCCGATGCGCCGATGACCATCGGTGCGCTGGTCGGCCCGGAGGCTTTCACCGAGGTTCGCTACCTCGCCCATCGTAAGCTCTCGAGCGCCCTGGAGCTCGTTCCGCAGCTGGCCGCGGAGTTCCAGGAGCGGTTCGGACGCGGGTCCGGGGGGCTGGTCCACGGCTATCGTCTCGGCGACGCCGAAATCGTGCTGGTGGCGCTCGGGTCGGTGAACGGCACGATTCAAGATGTGGTCGACGCCTGGCGCGCGGCGGGACGCCGGGTGGGCGCGCTCGGGATCTGCACCTTCCGCCCGTTTCCCGCCGACGCCGTGAGGACCGCGCTCGAGAGCGCCCGGCAGGTGCTGGTCATCGATCGCAACCTGGCGCCCAGCAGTGGCGGCGTGCTGGCGACGGACGTTCGGGCAGCTCTACCCGATCAGAACCAGCAAGTCCGTGCCGTCATCGCGGGTCTCGGTGGGCGGGCGATCACCCGGCCGGTGCTCGAGCGGCTCCTCGAGCAAGCCACTCGAGGCGCGGTCGAGCCACTGCACTTCCTCGATCTCGACCGACGTCTGGCCGATGGCGGTCTCGAAAGGATCTCATGAGCGATCTCGAAAACGGTGCGGCCCGCGTGCGCTTCTACCAGACCGGCACGTTTACCGTCGGAAACCGACTCATCGATCCCGCGCTTCGAACCGTCCAGGCGGCGCCCGATCGTCCGAACGCGCTCACCAGCGGGCACCGCGCCTGCCAAGGGTGCGGCCAGGCGCTCGGCGCGCGCTACGTGCTCGACGCCGCCATGCGGGCGACCGGCGGCCGTCTCGTCACGGTGAACGCCACCGGTTGCCTGGAGGTCTTCACGACGGCCTCGCCAGAAAGTGCTTGGCAGGTTCCCTGGATGCACTCCGTGTTCGGCAACGCCGCGCCGGTGGCGGCGGGGGTGGCGGCGGCGCTGGCCGTCAAGGGCAAGCAAGACATCCGCGTGCTCGCGCAAGGAGGAGACGGCGGCACCGCAGATATCGGGTTCGGGCCGCTGTCGGGGATGTTCGAGCGCAACGACGACGTCCTCTACGTCTGCTACGACAACCAGGGGTATATGAACACGGGCGTGCAGCGCTCGAGCGCGACGCCCCCCACGGCGCGAACCGCCACCACGCCCGCGCTCGGGGCTGAGCCCGGCAATACCTTCGGCCAGGGAAAGAACCTGCCCGCGCTCGCCATGGCCCACGGCATCCCGTACGTGGCGACCGCCAGCGTCGCCGATCTGCACGACCTCGAAGCCAAGATCTTGCGCGCGATCCCGATGCGCGGCGCCCGCTACGTCCACGTCGACGTGCCCTGCCCACTCGGCTGGGGCCACGCCGGGGACGAGACCATCCAGGTCGCGCGTCTGGCGGTCGAATCGGGACTGTTCCCGCTCTTCGAATGGCAGGCCGGCGCAATCACGGGGCGCACCCAAATCCGCCGGCGCGTCCCCGTCGACGCGTGCCTGCGCCTTCAGCGACGCTTCGCGCACCTCTTCGATGGGTCGGAGGCCAGTCGGGCGCGCCTGGCGCGCTTGCAGGGGATTGCCGACGCGAATATCGAGCGCTTCGGGCTAGCCGCCGAGGAGACCAGATCATGAAGGCCCACGAACCATCCGACAGCGCGGTGACCCTGGACGCGGGATCGAGCAAGGTGAACCACACCGGCTCGTGGCGCACCGAACGCCCGGTCTACGTGGATCGTCTCCCCCCCTGCAATGCCGCCTGTCCCGCGGGCGAAGACATCCAGGGCTGGCTTTACCGCGCGGAGGAGGGCGATTACCGCGGCGCCTGGGAGCGTCTGGTGGTCCACAACCCCTTCCCCGCCATCATGGGCCGAGTCTGCTACCACCCGTGTGAAGGCGCGTGTAACCGCGCCCAGCTGGACGAAGCGGTCGGGATCCACTCGGTCGAACGGTTCCTCGGAGATCTCGCGGTGAGCAAGGGCTGGGCGCTTCCCGCGCCGCCGGTCGGCGACGCGGTCGGCAAGCGGGTCCTGGTGGTAGGCGCGGGTCCGAGCGGTCTGGCCGCCGCTTATCACCTGCGCCGCCTGGGCCACGCTGTCGAGATCCGCGAAGCGGCGCCGGCCGCGGGCGGGATGATGCGCTACGGGATCCCGAAATACCGGCTTCCGCGCGAGGTGCTGGATGCCGAGATCGCCCGCATCATCGCGCTCGGCGTCACCTTGAGACTCTCCGAGAAGGTCGACGACATCCCCAAGACCATGGCGCAAGATGGTTTCGACGCCTGCTTCGTGGCGGTGGGCGCGCAGATCGGGCGCCGGATCGAAATGCCCGCCCCCGACGCCGCGCGCATCATCGATGCCGTCACGCTGCTGGCTCAGGCAGCGTCCGGGAGCGGCCCGATACAGCTGGGACGGCGGGTTGCGGTGGTGGGCGGGGGGAACACCGCGATCGACGCTGCCCGCGTGGCGCGGAGGCTCGGGGCCGACGACGCCATGATTCTCTACCGCCGCTCGTGGGCCGAAATGCCGGCGCACGAGGAAGAGGTGATCGAAGCGCTCGACGAAGGGGTGACGGTTCGCTGGCTCCGCGAAGTGCGCCGCTTCGCCGGACCCGATCGGATCGTCGTGGAGAAGATGGCGCTCGATGCCGAGCGGCGTCCGCGCCCGACCGGCGAATTCGAGGAGCTCCCCGTCGACACGCTGATCCTGGCGCTCGGTCAGTCCGTCGATCCGACCCTGTTCGCGCGCGTCCCGGGCGCGAAGTGTGAGAGCGACGGCACGGTCGACGTCGATGGCGCACTCATGACTGGCCACCCTGGAATCTTCGCCGGCGGCGACCTGGTTCCGGGGGAGCGCTCCGTGACGGTGGCGGTCGGCCACGGCAAGAAGGCGGCACGGCACATCGACGCCTATTTACGCGGCGCCGACGTCGCGGACGGGACGAAGCACGCCCCCGCCACCTTCGAACGCATCAACCCCTGGTACTACGGCGACGCGCCAAAGACGGTCGCGCCGATGCTGGCACGCGCCCGCCGAACCGCCGGATTCGACGAGGTGCACGGTGGGCTGGACGAGGCCAGCGCGGCTTTCGAAGCTCGCCGATGCCTCTCCTGCGGCAACTGCTTCGGGTGCGACAACTGCTACGGGGTCTGCCCCGACAACGCCGTCATCAAGCTCGGTCCAGGAGAACGCTACCGGGTCGACCTGGACTTCTGTAAGGGTTGCGGGCTGTGCGCGAAGGAGTGCCCCTGCGGCGCCATCCAAATGGTGCCCGAGGACGTCTAGTTTCGGGTTCCCATGCGACAAGCGCTTCCGCTCCAAGAACCCGACCGGCAACCCCAGGCCGCTCGCCCGATCCTCGCCTGCCACGACCTTCGCAAGGTCTACCGGATGGGCGAGGTCGACGTTCACGCCCTGGACGGCGTGGACTTCACCCTGCGCGCGGGCGAGCTCTTGGTGCTGCTGGGCGTCTCCGGCAGTGGCAAGTCGACCCTGCTCAACATCCTGGGTGGTCTGGACGTCGCCTCGTCGGGTCAGGTCTTCTTCGAAGGCCGCGACCTCACCGCGGCCGACGAGGACGAGCTGACGCAGTACCGCCGGCACAGCGTCGGGTTCGTCTTTCAGTTCTACAACCTCATCCCCAGCCTCACGGCGCGCGAGAACGTCGCGCTCGTGACGGACATCGCCGACGATCCGCTGGAGCCGGAGGAGGCGCTGGCGCTGGTCGGGCTCGGCGACCGGCTCGATCACTTCCCGGCCCAGCTGTCGGGGGGCGAGCAGCAACGGGTAGCGATCGCCCGCGCCGTGGCCAAGCGGCCGCCCATCCTGCTCTGCGACGAGCCGACCGGCGCGCTCGATTTTCGCACCGGCATCCTGGTGCTCGAGCTCATCGAACGCATCAACCGGGAGCTCGGCACCGCCACCGCTCTCATCACCCACAACGCGCCGATCGCCGAGATCGCGGATCGCGTGGTCACGCTCGCCGACGGGCGGGTCCTCGACGAGCGGATCGTGGAGCGACGCGCGCGCCCGAGCGAGCTGCGCTGGTGAGGCGGCGAGCATGACCTGGCTTCCGGCGCTCGACCGCAAGCTGTTGCGGGAGGTGACGCACCTCAAGGGTCAGATCGCGACGATCGCGCTGGTGCTGGCGAGCGGAATCACCTGCTTCATCGCGCTGCGCGGGACCTACAGCTCGCTCGAGTGGTCGCGCGAGACGTATTACGATCGCACCCGCTTCGCCGAGGTCTTCGCCCGCCTGGAGCGGGCACCTGAATCGACGGCCCGACGCATCGAGGCGCTGCCCGGGGTGGCGCTGGTGCAGACGCGGGTCGCCAAGGAAGTATCCTTGCCCATCGAAGGGCTCGACCGCGCGGCGTACGGTCAGGTCATCTCGCTGCCCGCCCACGGGGAGCCGGCCACGAACGCGCTGCACCTGGAGAGCGGACGGCTTCCCGAACCCGGCCACGACGAGGAGGTCGTGGTGCTCGGATCGTTCGCACGCGCGCACGGCTTTGGCCCCGGCCACCGGTTGCCGGTCGTCATCAATGGCACGCTTCGCAACCTCCGCGTCGTCGGGATCGCGCAATCGCCCGAGTTCGTCTACGCGATTCGCCCGGGTGCGCTGGCCGACGATCCGAAACGATACGCCGTGCTCTGGATGGACCGCACGGTCGTCGCCTCGGCGTTTCAGCTCGGGGGCGCCTTCAACGATCTCTCCTTGAGGCTACAGCCTGGTGCCTCAGAGGCCGGCACGCTGGCGGCGGTGGATCGGATCCTCTCGCCCTACGGCGGCCTCGGGGCCATCGGGCGGAAGAACCAGACGTCGAACCGAATCCTGACCGGCGAGCTGAGCCAGCTGGGCGCGCTGGCCGGGATGGTCCCGCTCGTCTTCCTCGGGGTGGCGGCGTTCCTCATCAACATGGTCCTGGCCCGCCTCATCACGCTTCAGCGAACCGAGATCGCCACGCTCAAGGCCGTCGGCTACACCAACGGCGAGATCGCGCGCCACTACCTGGGGCTGGTCGCGGTCGTCATGGTGCCCGGGGCTCTCCTCGGCGTCGCTGGTGGCTGGTGGCTGGGGCGGATCGTGCTCCGTCTCTACGAGGGGATCTTCCGCTTTCCCGACCTGGTATTCCGTCTGACACCCGGCCTGGTCATGTCCGCCGTCCTGATCAGCACCGCGGCGGCCGTTCTGGGCGCCCTCTTCGCGGTTCGCTCCGCCGCCAAGCTCCCCCCGGCCGAGGCGATGCGACCGCCGACGCCGGCCCGCTACCGGCGGGGATTGGCGGCGCGGTTGGGGCTCGGCCCGATCGCCGGCGCCAGCGGCATGATGGTGTTGCGCGAGGTCGAGCGGCGGCCACTTCGAACGGCGCTCTCCTCGTTCGGGATCGGGGGCGCGGTCGCGCTCATCATTCTGGGCCATTTCGGCGTCGATTCCTTGAACAACTATCTCGAGGCGATGTTCCGCCGCGAGCAACGCCAGGATCTCGCGGTCGCCTTTGCGCGACCCGCAGATCCCCGGGTCGTCACTCAGCTCGCGAGCATGCCCGGTGTCATCACGGCCGAAGGAATCCGCGCCGTCCCGATCCGGGTTCGCCACGAGCACCGTATGCGCGATTCGGTCCTGATGGGCCTCCCGTCCCAGGCCACGCTCCGGCGCCTGGTCGCGCGCGCGGGCCACGAGGTGCCGATCCCCGATGACGGCGTGCTGGTCACGACCGCTCTCGGCAAGATCCTGGGACTCGCGGTCGGCGATCGCCTGGAAATCGAGGTCCTGGAAGGCGATCGCCGCCTGGTGCGCCCGGTCGTCGCGGGGTTCGTCGACGAATCGGTCGGACTGCAGGTCTATGCCCGCACGGGGGTCGTATCCTCGCTGGAGGGCGATCTGGGCGCCGTCTCGTCCGCCCTGCTCAGGGTCGACCCGTCGCTGCGCACCTCGGTGGAGGATCAGCTCCGTCGATCCCCACGGGTCATCGACGTCTCCGACGTCGCGGCCGACGTCCAGCGGCTGCGCGACATGAACGGCGCCGCGATGGACATCTGGACCCTCGTTTCAATCACCCTGGCGGCCTGTGTGATCTTCGGGGTCGTCTACAACAACGCGCGGATCGCGCTGGCGACGCGGAGCCGCGAGCTGGCGACCTTACGCGTCCTCGGCCTGTCGCGGGCGGAGATCTCCTCGATCTTGATCGCCGGACTGGCCATCGAGGTGGTGCTGGCCATCCCCGTCGGCCTGTTCCTGGGGCGGGGCTGGGCCGAGCTGTTCTTCACCCGCGCCGTCGATCAGGAAACCTTTCGATTCCAGGTGTTGATCGAGAGCCGGACCTACTTGCTGGCCGCGCTGGTTGCGCTGCTGGCCGCCGCGGCGAGCGCCCTGTGGGTCCGTCGCAGCCTCGATCGCCTCGATCTCATCGGCGTTCTCAAGACCAGGGAGTGAGGGTGAAAACATGACAATCGAAGCAACAGCTGCGGCACCGCAGGTCGGGCCGCCGGCGCGTCTGCTGGGCGCCGATACCGAACCGGGGCGCCATCAGGCGCGGGATCGACACCGGGGGTTCGCTCGACGCCTCCGCCGGGGTTTGCTGGTGGCAGTGCTGGTGGCCGCGACTGCTGGCGCCGTCCTGGCGCTGCGCCCTCGACCGGTGCCGGTCGACGTCGCGCGCACCACCCGCGGGTCGCTCGTCGTCGCGGTCGAGGAGAGCGGGAAGACCCGCGTCAAGGATCGCTACGTCGTGTCCGCACCGGCCACTGGTCGCCTGTCGCGCCTCATGCTCGAGCCCGGAGACAACGTGAAAGAAGGGGACACGCTGGCCGAGATCGCGCCGGCGCTGTCGCCTTTGCTCGACCAGCGGACGCGCGCCGAGGCCCAGGCTCGCCTGGGGGCGGCCGTCTCGGCGCTCGGCCAAGCACGATCGCAGGCGGCGCGCGCGGCAGCCGCCAAGGACCTGGCCGAACAAGAGCTGGCCCGCATCCGAAAGCTGCTCGATCGCGGAGCCATCGCCCGGCAACCGTTCGAGCAGGCCCAGTTCGAAGCGCGCATGCGAACCGAAGAGCACGCCTCCACGCTCTTCGCCGAAAAAGTCGCCGCCGAAGACGTTCGGATGGCGCGGGTCACGCTCGGCCGAGGCGACGGCGCCCCGGGCAATCGCCACCTCGACGTGCTGGCTCCGGTGTCTGGCCGGGTGTTTCGCGTATTTCAGAAGAGCGCAGGGGTGGTGTCGGCGGGTACACCTCTGGTGGAAGTCGGCGATCCGGCGGCGCTGGAGGTGGTCGTGGATCTCCTGACGACCGAGGCGGTCCAGGTGAAATCAGGTGCCGAGGTCGGGATCCTGGGATGGGGCGGCGACGGTCCGCTGGCCGGCCGAGTCCGTTTGGTGGAGCCTTCTGGATTCACCCGGCCGTCCGCGCTGGGCGTCGACGAGCAACGCGTGAACGTGGTCGTCGCGCTCACCGATCCACCGGCGCGATGGGCGGCGCTGGGAGATGGCTACCGCGTCGAGACGCGGCTGGTTCTTTGGCAAGCCCCCGACGTCCTCGAGGCACCGCTGGGCGCCGTGTTCCGCCACGGTGACGGTTGGGCCGCCTTCCGGATCGACGGCGGCAAGGCATCTTTGGTGCCGGTCGAGATCGGCCACCGCGGCGATTCAGAGGTCGAGATCCTGTCCGGCCTGTCGCCCGACGTCACCGTGGCGGTCCATCCGGGAGATCGGGTCAAGCAAGGCGTGCGGGTCGAGGCGCGATAGGATCCTCATCCCGTGTCGCGCTGGTCTGGCGACGGTGGCTCAAGGCACCGGAAGCCGGCAGGTGCCCGGCGTGGCATAGCAGGCGCCCTCGACGCAGGCGTTCGAGCACTCGGTGTCGGCCGTGCAGCCCTTGCGCGCGCAAGCTCCATTGGAGGCACACGTGAAATCGCTCGGGCATGATCCGCTGGCGGCCGTGCAGGCTCGCGGGGCGCAGCGGTGATCGCTGCCGCAGCTGGTGCCGGGGCCGCAGTCGCCATCGCCGCTGCAGCCGGGCTGGCACCCTTTGCCCGCGGGGCAGGCGCAAGGCACCGGATCGCAGATCGAAGGCGCCGCCGCGTCGCTGTTCGCGCAGTCGGTGTCCACTGAGCAGGGGTGCATGACGCCAATACAGGCGCCGCCGCAAACCTGCTGGCCGGGGATGGTACAGGACGCACCCGAGGTGCAATCGGACGCGCTCCAGCAAGGCCCGCTCGAGGTTCCGGCGCCGTCGTGAGCCGAGCGCGCGTCGCTCGATCCGCCGTCGTGGCCACCGCCAGCGCCGCCGCCCGCGCTCCCGCCATAGCCATTGCCGGCAGCCCCGCCGCCGTCCTTTCCAGCGGACGTCGAGCTGCACCCGAAACCCGCGGCCGAGCTGGCCAAGACCGACAGGACCAACGCGGAGCCAACCCAGGGAGGCATACGCATGCCTGTCGGTGCAGCAACTCTCGGACCAAGCCGGACCCCGCGCGGACCGGGCCACCACCCTCAGAAACCTGATGCCGGGTCTACGATCCGCGACGCAACGATCAGTTTTCCTTCATCACAAGGAGACCGATGCGGCCGGCCCACGCGAGTGAGGTGCACCGACTCGCTGCTGCTACTTTGGGCCCGTCATCCTGGAAGTCCCGATGTTCCACTGACTGTGGGCAACTGACCGCACGATCGCCGAGCTCGGCCGGTGAGATAGAAGGCGTCATGTTGCCGCGCCGACCATAATGAACGGGTTCCCGTTCCATCCCCCACCGCTCACCGCCTCCGGAAC
>JADGRB010000181.1 GCA_017881315.1 Pseudomonadota bacterium | reverse complement strand
TGTCGCCGAAGACGCAGCGGCTCGATTGGGGGCCGGCGCAGGTCAGCGGACCGCCGCCCTTGAGCGGGGGGAGGGTGACCGTCGACTGTCCACCGGCGATCTCGACGCCGGCGACGGTGCTGCCGAGCGGGCGGCTCTGGTAGGAGAGGCCCATCTCGAGGTTGCGCAGGCGGTAGTAGACGCCACCGCCCAGGGTGACCGAGAACTTCGCGTTTCCGATCCCCTGACCGGAGGCGATGTTGTAGCGGGCGGCGGCGGCCGCGGTCTCCGTGCCGTCGAGGGCGGTGTCCTCGGCAAAGCTCAAGCTCCCCGTCGAGAACTGGAATCCTGGCGCGAGCCCGATCCGGAGGTTGTCGCCAAATCGAATCGCCAGCGCGGGGACCAGCGCCAGGTTGCGCAGGTCCATGCTCAGCACCTGGTACCGGGTCGGCTCGGCGCCCGTCGGGGAGACCGGAAAATGGATCTGTTCGAGGTAAGGCATGTACGCCGCGAAGCCCAGCGCGACGCGCTCGCCGCCCGAGCTGATCGCGAAATAGCTTCCCGGTCCGGGCGGCCACTGAAACGGCTGTCTCAGATCGTGCGCCTCCGCCGACCCGGCGCCCGCCGCGCGCGTGACGCCGACGGAGGTGAGCCGTCCCGTTCCAGCCACCATGATCTGGAATCCGCGCGCCAGACCCAGCGCCGCCGGGTTCCAGTAGATGGCCGCGAGGTTGCCGGAGGTCGGTCCGTTGAAGGACATCCCACCCACGAACGGATCGTCGAGCGGAGACGCCCACGTAAGCCGGGTGACCAGCGTGATCGGGAGGATTGCCGCGGCCACCAGCACCGCGACCACCGCCCGCGCGCGGTCCGTCCGCCCGCGGTACTCCCTGAAACACATGAGGTGACGCGACGTTATCTGAAGGTTCCCGGAGCGGCAATGCCTTGACGGTCCGATCCGCACGTGGCTAACATCCCGCTTGATGGCCCTCAAGGCGACGCGGCTGGGGCTCAAGACAGGACCCCGCATCGCGCAGGCCTGCTGCTTTGGGGTCATGTCCGCGCTGCTGGGCGCGGGGGCTTGCAGCCGTCCTTCGTCCGAAAACATCGTTCTCTGGAAGACCACCGAGAAGGGGCCGGAGCGGCTGCACGAGGCGCTGGCCGATCACGGCGTCGCGCCGCGGCTGCGGGGCGAGGCGGCGGTCGCGCTGGTCGATCTCGGCCGCTCGGAAGAGGTCGACAGCATCCTGGCCGCGACGCCCGCCGACGATCGGGCCGAGATCTGCAAGACCCTCGAACCGGCCTACGAGGTCGCGATGAAGGATCCGGCGCCGGAGAAGGCGCTGGCTTATCGGGACGCGCTGTTCTCGCTGCGCAAGGAGGCGCCGCCCGACGATCAGAAGCGGATCGACGCCGCGCTGCTGCCGGTGCTGGAGGCGGATCTCAAGGCGGGGAAGCTTCGGCAGGGGCAGCATTCGCTGGACAAGATGCTGACCGCGATCGGCGCCGACTCGGGCGCGATGCTGGTGCGGGTGCTCGCCGATCCCGAGGTCCCCTATTTTCAGGCGGCGGAGCTGCTGGCCAAGGTGGGGGACGACGGCGCCCGCGACAAGGGTGCGGCGGCGCTGGTGGCGCGCGCGGCGAAGATCAAGGCCGCCGACAAGCAACATCCCGAGAATTTCTACAAGGCGCTGGGTAGCCTGGGCGGTCCGACCGCGGTGAAGGCGCTCGAGGCCGAGAGCGCCGGCGGTGACAAGGATCGTGCGCTGCTGGCGACGCGCGCGCTCGGCGAGCGGCGCGATCCGACGGTGCTGCCGTTCGCGATCAAGGTCGCGGCCGATCCCAAGGCCGACAAGGCCGTCCGCGACGAGATGTTCGGGGTGATCGAGACGATCGGCGGCCTCGAGGCCGAGAAGGGCCTGCTCGGCATCATCTCGTCGGACAAGGAAGAGATTGTTCGTTACCGGGCCTTCGAGTCGGTGCTGGCCGCGCGCAAGGCCGAGGGGATTCTCCCGGCGCTGGAGGCGTTTCCCGCCAGCGCCACCTACAAGAAGATCGACGTGGACGATCTGCTGGTCAAGCTGATCGAGAAGATCGGGGCCTCCGCGCGCCCGGCGCTGGTCGCCGCGCTCGCCTCGCGGGTGCCGCTCGCGCGCATGACGGCGGTGATGGCGCTCGAGCAGATCGGGCGCGCCCCGGATGCGCCCGCGCTGGACAAGCTGGCGGGCGACAGCTCGCCCGTGAAGGGATTCCCGGCCGGCGACACCGTGGGCAAGGAGGCCGCGCACGCGGCCGAGGCCGTGAGAAAGAAGCCCTGACATGGCGCTCCACGGACGAAAGAGCCTGCGCCAGTTCCAGTGCAACGACGCGCTCTGGGTCACCTTCCGCCGCATGGCCGAGGATCAAGAGAAGGAGATCGACGACGTCATCGGAGATGCGCTGGAGGCCTTCGCGCAGCTCTCCGGTTACCAGACCGGCATCAACGCCTCAACGGAGGGTCAGGTGACGCCGCCGCCGGCGCCCCGACCGCGCGCCCCGGCCGCGCCGCCCCCGCCGCCGCCGCCCGCGCCCAGCCGTTCGCGTTTCACCCGTCCGGTTCCGGAGCCGACCGGAGGTTTCGGCGCCATGTTCCACTCCGGGCCTTCGACGCCCCCGCCGCACCCGCACGGCGGATCGGCGGCGTCTTCTTTCGGGTCGCAGCTGGGATCCCCGGACGGGACGCCGGCCGCTGCCACGCTGCCGCTGTATCTGGTTTTCGACAATCAGAAATACCGGATCGACAAGGACCAGTTCATCATTGGGCGCGGCACCAAGTCGTCCGATCTGCCCATCAAGGACGGGAACATCTCGCGCAAGCATGCAGCGGTCATCCGACGGAATGGAACGTACTTCATCAAAGACCTCGGATCGACGAACGGGATCGACTTCAAGGGGATGCGCATCGACAACAAGCGCATCGACGAAGGCGACCTGTTCAACATCTGTGACTACGAGCTGCGCTTCACCTACAAGAGATGACGACCGGCCGGGTCCGGCGGCGGACCCGCTAGAGGCCTCCGTCGGATCGCTCCGCGGCGCCGGCCCGGTGACGACGGCGCGGCTGGTGGAGCGCGGTGTCCTCACCGTGCGCGATCTGCTGCTGCGTCTGCCGCGTGGGTACGACGATCTGCGCCGGCCCACGTCAATCGCGGGGCTGGCCGGCGTCGGCGACGGCACGGTGGTGCTGATCGTGGGGACGGTGAAGCGGGTGCACGTGTTTCCGCGTCGCCTGCTCGACGTCTTCGTGGAAGAAGACGGCGCCACGGTGCGCGCGCGCTGGTTTCGTGCGCCGGCGGCGATGGCCAAGGGCTTCCCCAAGGGGAGCGTGGTCGCGCTGGCGGGCCCGCTGCGAACGGCGGCGGACGGGACCCGGGAGCTGGTGCACCCGACCCAGGTGACGGCGGCGCTGGCCGCGCGCGGCGACGGGGGACTCGGCCTGCGGCCACGGTACGCTGCGGTCGACGGGGTCAAGGCGCGCCTGCTGGATCGCCTGCGTGGCGCCGCGCTGGCGGCGCTGGGGTCGGCCTCCGCGCCAGCGGGGGAGCTCTTGCCGGAGGCGGCGCGCGCGCGACTCGGGCTGCCCGGGCTCGCGGAGGCGCTGCTATGCCTGCACGCGCCCGGCGACGAGGACGCGATCCGGCCGCTGGCGCTGGCCCGCGCGCGTCGGCGGATCGCGCTCGAAGCGGCCTTCGTGACCCAGCTGGCGTTTCTCTTGCGCCGGGCGGCCGTCGGGGCGGGCGGGCTCTCGGTGCCGATCGAGGCGATCCGGGCGGCGCGTCTCGGGCTGGAGTCGGCGCTGGCGTTTTCCCCGACCGCATCTCAGAGCCGCGCGCTCGACGAGATCGCCGCCGATCTCGGAGGCGAGCGCCCGATGCAACGCCTGCTGATCGGCGACGTCGCCAGCGGGAAGACGGTGGTGGCCTTTGGCGCGGCGGCGATGGTGGCGGCCGCGGGCGGCCAGACGTTGATGATGGTGCCGACCGAGGTGCTGGCGGAGCAGCAGGCGAGGGCGCTGGCCCCGCTCGGTGCGCGGTGTGGTTTCGAGATCGGCTTGCTCACGGGCGCGACGCCGCCTGCAGCCCGCGCGGCGATCCTCGAAGGCTGCTCCACCGGTCGGGTCCGGCTGCTGATCGGAACGCAGGCCTTGCTCGGCCCGGCGCTGGTCCTGCCGCGCCTCGGGCTGGTCGTGGTGGACGAGCAGCACCGCTTCGGGGTGGAGGACCGCGCCCGACTCGGTCGGGCCGGCGGCCTTTCGCCGCACCTGCTGACCATGTCGGCGACGCCGATCCCGCGCAGCCTGGCCCTGTCGCTGCACGGCGATCTCGACGCTTCGTTTCTGTCCGAGCGCCCTGCGGGGCGGCGGGCGCCCGTGGCGGTGGTTTGCGTGGGCGCCGACGAGCGGCGCGCGGCCTACGCGCGGCTCGAGGACGCCATCGCTGCCGGCGAGCAGGCGTTCGTGGTTTGCCCGGTTCGCGAGCAAGCGCGGCGGCCGGGCGCCGTCACCGCCATCGCCGAGTACGCGCGCCTCCGTCGCGCGCTGGCGCCCGCGCGGGTGGGGCTGCTGCACGGCGCGCTCGCCGCGGCGGACAAGGAACGGGCGCTGCGCGCTTTCGCCGACGGGAGCATCGACGTGCTGGTGGCGACGACGGTGGTCGAGCTGGGGATCGACGTGCCCAACGCGACCGTCATGATCGTCGAGGACGCCGATCGGTTCGGCCTGGCGCAGCTGCACCAGCTGCGCGGGCGGGTGGGGCGCGGATCCCGGCCAGGGATCTGCTTTCTCTGCGCGTCGGCCGGGGCGGCGGCGGACGGGGAGGGGATGACGCGCTTGCGGCTCTGCGCCGAGATCGACGATGGATTCCGCCTGGCCGAGGCCGATCTCGCGCAGCGGGGGTTTGGGGATCTCGAGGGAACCGAGCAGGCGGGGCTGTCGTTCGGCCTGCCCTCGACGGGAAGCGACCAGATCGCCGCGCGGCTGGCCGAGATGTCGGAGCTGACGACGGTCGCGCGCGCGGAGGCCGAGGCGCTGCTGGCGGCGGATCCTGCGCTGCTGGCGGCCGCGAATCAGCGGCTCTCGCGCGCCGCCCGCGCGCGCGTCGCGACGTTCTTCGCGGCGGAGGCCGGATGACGGCGGCCGGCGGTCGCGGCGCGGGTTCGGCCGACACGCTCGAATTCGGAAGCCGCGGCGCCGTCTGGCTCAAGAGCGGCATCCTGGCCGGCGCGCTCGCGGGAGCGCTCGACGCGGGCAGCTCCGTCTTGCGCGGCATCGGGGGCCTGTCGGCGGACAAGGCGGTGGGTCTCATCGCGCTCGCCGCCAGCCTGATCGCGGTCGTCGGGGCCGCGCTCGGCGCGCTCGGCGCGGCCGCGGCGTGGATCGCCGGTCGCACGCGGGTCCCGGCGCGCGCGGGCGCCGCGCTGGCCGCGCTCGGCGCGGCGCCTCTGGTGGTCTACGACGCGTTCGCACTCTTCGCCGGCCACCAGGCGGCCAGCGTTCCGGGGCACTGGGCGATCTCGTTCGTCCTCGCGCTGGGCGGCGTCGCCGCCGTTTACGGCCTCGCGCGCGCCTACGGTCGGCGGTTGGCGTCCGCGCCGGCGACGTCTCGCCAGGTGATGCCGATCCTGCTCCTGGTGCTGGCCGTCGGGTGTCAGCTCGCCAACCGCTTCGTGCTCCCGCGTCTTTACGGTTGGTTCCACCTGACGCTCGGGGCGACGACGGTCGTCTCTCTGCTGCTCGGCGTGCGGCTCTTGGTGCGCGTGGGTCGGAGAGGGCGCGTCGCTCTGCTCGCGGTGGTGACGGTGGCGGCCTGCGTGGCGTCGACGCTCGAGCTCGGCCGGAGCCAGGTGCTCCGCTACGCTGCCTACGAGCGGACGGCGCTGGCGGCTCTGGCGCTGCGCGCGGTGCCGGCCAGGCTGCAGCCGAACGGGCCGGCGGACGCCGCGCGCCACGCCGCCGAGGGCGATCGGTCGCCGCTGCCCGAAGGTCCGCGTCGACCCCAGGGCGACGTCCTGGTCATCACCATCGACGCGCTCCGTGCCGATCACGTCGGCGCGTACGGATACGCCCGCCACACGACGCCCAACCTCGACGCGCTGGCCGCGAGCGGCACCCGGTTCGCGCGCGCCTATGCCCAGGCGCCGCACACGTCGTTCTCGGTCGCGTCGATGCTGACCGGGAAGTACTTCCCGACGCTCGCGCGGCTGGCGCCCGGCGAGCGCCACGATCCGATCGCGGCCGTGCTGCGAAACTATGGCTGGAAGACGGCGGCGTTTTACCCGCCGGCGGTGTTCTTCGTCGACACCCAGAAGCTCAAGACCTTCGCCGACACCAACTTCGACTTCGAGTACGTCAAGTTCGAGTACATCGACGCCCAGCGCCGCGTCGATCAGATCCTCGCTTACTACGACGCGATCAAGCCCCCGCGCTCGTTCGTGTGGGTCCATTTCTTCGAGCCGCACGAGCCCTACGAGGCGCACGCGAGCTTCCCGTTTGGCGCGGGCGACATCGATCGTTACGACAGCGAGATCGCCTACACCGATCACGCCGTCGGGCGCCTGATCGCCGAGGTGCGGTCGCGCCGGCCGGGGACGGTCATCATCGTGGCGGCCGACCACGGCGAGGAGTTCGACGAGCACGGCGGGCGCTATCACGGCTCGTCGCTGTACGACGAGCAGCTCCGGATCCCGCTCATCATCTCGATTCCCGGGGTGCCCCCCCACGTCGTGGACGGGCAGGTGCAGCTCATCGACGTGACGCCGACCGTGCTCAACCTTCTCGACATTCCGGTGCCGGCGCGGATGCGCGGGACCGACCTCGGTCCCTGGCTGGCGACGCCGCCTGCACCGCCCGGGCGGCTGCCCCCCGCCTTCGCGGAGCTCGAGGACAAACGCATGGTGGTGCTCGGCTCGGAGAAGCTGCTCTGCGATCTGCACCTGGGCTTCTGCGCCTACTACGACCTGGCGGCCGATCCGCACGAGCACCGCAACCTGGCCGAGGAGCGTCCGGCGCGTGCGGCGTTCATGCGCGGTCTGCTCGACGACTGGCTGGACGGGCACGTGCGCCTCGAACCGTTGCTGGCCAAGGGGGCGTCGAATCCCGAAGGGGGGCCGGTGCCGAGGGCGCTCGATCGCGGCCGTCTGGGCGATCTGTCGGCGGCGCCCGAGCTGGCGGCGCTCGTGAACGCGCGCGCGCCGCTGTCGCAGCGACGGGAAGCGGTCGAGCTGCTGGTCAATCTGCCGCCCCGCCCGGAGACGGCGGCGGCCCTCGCGCAGGCTATCTCCGATCCCGATCGCGCGATCGCCGACTGGGCCTCGGTCGGCGCGGTCCGACTCGGCGACGCCCGCGCGCGCGTCCGGGTAGCCGCGATCAGCGCCGATCCGAACGCCGCCGGCAAGTTGCGGGTGCGCGCGGCGCTGGCGCTGGCGACGGCGGGCGATGCCGGTGGAATGGCCGTGCTGGGCGATGCCCTCGATCCCTGCGACGACGTGCTGCTCTGCCGCGTGATCATCGTCAGCCTGGGCAAGCTTCGGGATCGGCGCGCCGTACCGATCCTGCTCAAGCACCTTCCCGAGGTGCAGAACCGGCGCGAGATGGTCGACGCGCTGGGCGAGATCGGCGATCCCGCTGCCGACGACGCCCTGTGCGAGCGATTGCGGATCGACGAATACGTGACGGTCCGGGTGGGGGCTGCCAAGGCGCTGGCCAAGATCGGAGATCGCCAGGTGGTGACGCGTCTGCTGGAGGCCGTGCGCCACGAAAAAGAGCCCAAGGTGATCGCCGCCGCGAGGGAGGCGGCCGAGACCTTGAAGGCGCGGGCGCCTTGACGGAGGTGGTGCCCGGACGTTCGCCGGCGTTGGAGGTGCCGCCGGAGGTGCCGTCGACGCCGTTCTCGACCGCGTCGGCGCGCCGGGCGCTGGCCGTCGCGCTCGGCGTCGCGCTGGGCGCCTTGTTCTTCGAGCGGCTCAGCCAGAACTTCTTCGATCCCGACGGATATCACCAGATGGCACTCTTTCGGGAGTGGTTGCGTACGGGGTCGCTTCCGATCCGGGATTCGTTCGCGTTCACCCACACGGTCGTGCCCGCGGTTCAGCACGAATGGGGGGCCGGCGCGGTGCTCTACGCGCTCGCGACCGCTTTCGGTGCGCCGGGGATCATGCTCGCCCGCTGGCTGCTTTCGGCCGCCGTCGCGCTCGTCGCGGCCTCCACGGCGTTGCGGCGGGCGCCGGCCGTGGTGGTGGCGTTCTGCGCGCCGATCGCGATCCTCCTCGGGCAAGTCGCCTTCACCACGATCCGCGCCGGGCTCTACACGATGCTCGGGGTCGCCCTCCTGCTGGCGGCCATCGATCGCGATCGCGACGACCCACGCGCGCGTCGGTTCTGCCTCATCTATCTTCCGGTCGTCGCGGTCTGGATCAACCTGCACGCCGGCTGGGTGGTTGGCGTGGGCGCGGTGGCTTTGCATGCGCTCGAGCAGGCGGTGCGCCGCCGCCCGGTGCGGCACCTGCTGGTCGCGCTGGCGGCGACGCCGTTCTTGATGGCCGCGACGCCCTATGGCCGCAACTACTTCACCGGCTGGTGGCGGAGCATCACCTTCCCACGCGATCAGATCGGCGAATGGGCCCCGCTCTTTCGGAGCTCGTACGTCATCGGCCTGGCGGCCTTCGGGTTCGCGCTGCTGTTCGTGCTCTATGCGCTGGCGCGCCGCGGTCCCCGCGCGCTGCCCGGCCTGCCGTTCGTGCTGGTCGCGGCCCTGGCCGCCTGGCGCCACGAGCGGCACGTGGCCCTGTTCGCCCTGGCCTGGTTCTGCGCGGTGCCCGGATATCTGGCGGCCACACCGCTGGGCGCGCTTCTCGACGATTGGTCGGCGCGCCCGCTGGGCAGGCGCCTGTTGATCGTGACCTCCGTCGCGGCGGCCGTCGGCTTCCTGGCGGTCGCCATCGCCCGTCAGCCATTCCGGTTGCGCATCCCCGCGCAAGGGAGCGATCTGGCGACGGAGGCCGTCGTCTATCCGGCCGGCGCCGTCGACTATCTGCGCGACACGAAGTTTCGGGGCCGAGTGGTGACGTCGTTCTTGAACGGCGGCTTCGTGATCTGGAAGCTTCACCCGGCGGTGCGGGTCAGCTTCGACGGGCGCTACGAAGTCGCGTACGCGCCCGAGGTGCTCGGCGAGGACCGAACGATTCACAAGGCCGGCGACGGCTGGCGCGAAATCCTGGCGCGCTACCAACCCGACGCGATTCTGGTCCGGCGGGACGAGCCGCTGGCCGCCGCTTTGCCGGATCGCCTCGACCTCGGGCGCGTCTACCGGGACGACGCCTACGAGGTCTGGGCGCGGCCCACGCTGGGTCTACCGATCACGACGCGCACCGGTCCGATCGCGACCTCGTTCCCGTAGCCGACGCGCGCTTCGATGCAGCGCGCGCGTCTCTACGTTTCGGGCTCCGCCGTCGCGGCGCGCAGCCAGTCGAGATAAGCGGGGCTGCCCTCGTCGACGGTGAACGCGAGGATCTCGGGGACGTCGTAAGGGTGCAGCTCCAGGATCCGCCGCCGCACCCGATCGAAGATCGCTGGCCGAGTCTTGATGAGGCACAGCACCTCGTCGTCTTCCTGGACCTTGCCTTCCCAGCGGTAGATCGATCGGACGCCCGGGACGACGTTCACGCAGGCCGCCAGGCCCTCGTCGACCAACTTCCGCGCCAGGCCGGTCGCCCGTTCAGCGTCGGGCATCGTGACATGGATTTCGATCGCGTCCGCCACCTCGAAAATCTACCACCGACGGCGATGTGGCACGCGCCTGCCGGAATCGTGATGCCGGGTCGCCCCCCGCCTTGACTGCGCGCCTGCCGCCAGTAGAAATTGTCGCGCCTTGCTCATCGTGCAGAAATACGGCGGAACCTCGGTCGGCACCATCGATCGAATTCGCGCGGTCGCCCGGCGCTGCCTCGCCACCCAGCGCCAGGGCCACGACGTGGTGGTCATCGTGTCGGCGA
>JADGRB010000429.1 GCA_017881315.1 Pseudomonadota bacterium | reverse complement strand
CAACCGATGTTGAGCGAAGCTCGGATCCGGCATGGTGGCGCAGTTCAGTGTCGGCATCGGGGGGTGGGGTACGAAAGTCTGCATGGACTGCGTCCACCGGGGATCCATGAAATGCTGGTGGTGACGCGCCGGGCGCGGTCGCCGTTTTCTTCTTGGAGGTAGTTGAGCCCGTCGAAAGTCTGGTGCTGGGCCGCGGGACCTCGGATTGTCGCTACGAGCACGAACCCCAGATTCGGTTTTCACCAAGGTCCCTCCCCGGCGGTCGGATCTGTCAACCGTCGGGAAGGAGCAGGCAGTGGATCAGATCTACGAACGGGTCGCGGGGCTGGATGTGCATCGCGACAACGTCGTGGCGTGCTTTCGGAGGCTTGGGCCGCGAGGTGGCGTGGTGTTCGAGAAGGACCGCTTCGCGAGCACGACGGCCGGGCTCAGGGCGCTGGAGGCGTGGCTGGCCGAGCGGCAGGTGCAGCTGGTGGCGATGGAGGCCACGGGCGTGTACTGGAAGCCCGTGTACTACGCGCTTGAGGCGCGCTTCACGGTGTGGCTCTGCAAGGCCACCTGAACGCAGTTGCGAACTTCGAGTTTGAGCGCTCGATCGCGCGATTGACGGGCAGGGATCGGCCGTGAGAGAGCGAATGCTTATGACCGATGGCCAAGCGTCGAGCATTCGCGGACGAGTACGCGATTCGTCTCAACCGAGCGGTCGCGCTGCTCGGCGAGCGCGCGCCGGCGGCTGTGGTGCGGGCGCTGGGCAGCGAGTTCGGGCTTTCCGAGCGTCAGGCTCGCCGGTATGTGCGGGCGGCGGAGCGCTGCCCGGATGGTGTGGTGGTGCCGGAGCGCACGGAGGTGTTCACGGTCCGGCTGCCGGGGTCGCTGATCGCCGCGGTCCGCGCTGCCGCGGCGGCGCCCGGTGGCGGCAATTTGAGCGAGACGACCGAGCACGCGCTGCGCGTCGGGCTGGAGCGCTGGGACGGGCGGGGCGAGAGGAGCGGGCGGGGTGGCGCGCCGCGTTGACGTCGAGTTCGCCCGCGACCGGCTGGCGGCGGCTCGCGTCGCGCAGGCGTACGTGGTGTTGGCGCCGGAGCGGGCGCGTCGTGCTGGTGTTGATGAGCGACCTGGACAGGAGTTGAGCGATGAGCAGCAACGAGAGCAGCAGCGGCAGCACGCGGTCGACGCGGGTGGCGGCGATCTACGCGCGGGTGTCCTCCGAGCGCCAGCGTCAGGCCGAGACGATTCAGAGTCAGCTCGCCGCGCTGCGTGACCTTGCTGGCAGGCGTGAGCTGCTGGTGAGCGACGACCTCGTTTTTGAGGATGACGGGTTCTCTGGCGCGACGTTGATCCGCCCGGCGCTTGAGCGGCTGCGCGATCGTGCGGCGGAGGGAGCGTTCGAGGTGCTGTTGTGCCATGCGCCCGATCGCCTCGCGCGTCGCTACGCCTACCAGGTGCTGTTGCTGGAGGAGTTCGCGCGCGCGGGTGTGGAGGTGATCTTCGCGAAGGAGCCGGAGCGCTCCGGCTCGCCGGAGGACGAGTTGCTGCGCCAGTTTCAGGGGATGATCAGCGAGTACGAGCGCGCGCAGATCGCCGAGCGGACCAGGCGCGGGACGCTGCATCGCGCGCGCTCCGGCGCGGTCGCGGTGCTCACCCGCGCGCCGTACGGCTACCGGTACATCCGCAAGTCAGAGCACGCCGACGCGTTCTTGGAGATCGACGAGTGCCAGGCGCAGATCGTGCGCGAGATCTTCGACCGCTACGCGCGCGGGAGCGAGTCCGTCGGCGTGATCGCGCGCGCGTTGACCAAGCGTGGCGTACCGACCAGGACCAGCGCGGCGGGGTGGAGCCAGTCGACGATCTGGGGGATGCTGCGCAACCCGGCGTACGCCGGGCAGGCCGCGTACGGCAAGACGCGCAGGACCGCCGAGCAGCGCGCGCGCCTAACGCGCACCACCCGTCAGCGCGGTGAGCGTCATGGCGGACCGGCGTGTGAGCGGGTGGGATCTGAGCAGTGGATTCACATTCCGGTGCCGGCGCTGATCGACGAGCAGACCTTCGCTCTCGTCGCCGAGCGCCTCGGGCAGGGCAACCGCCTGTCGCCGCGCAACACCCGCCAGCCGTCGCTGTTGCAGGGGATCCTCGTGTGCGCGGGCTGCGGCTATGCCTACTACCGCAGCCAGACCACGACTCGCCAGGGCCGCGTCTACCACTACTACCGCTGCTCGGGGACCGACGGCTCGCGTCGCCTGCACGGGCAGGTGTGCGGCAATCGGCCGGCACGCCTGGAGGAGCTGGACGAGCTCGTCTGGAGCGAGGTGCTGCGCCTGCTCGAAGATCCCGCGCTGATCCAGGCAGAGATCCAGCGCCGGCTCCAGAGTCTGCGCGTGGAGCACCCCGCCGGCCACCGCCGCGAGGGACTGGAGCGCGACCTGGTGCGCGCGCGCCGTGCCGTTGAGCGCCTGATCGAGGCATACCAGGAAGAGCTGATCTCACTCGATGAGCTGCGCGACCGCTCCCCCGTGCTGCGCAAGCGCGAAGCGACCCTGCAGGCCGAGCTCGACGCGCTCGACGCCGAGCTGCACGACGCCGAAACCTACCTCAAGCTCACCGAGACGCTCGAGAGCTTCCGGGCGCGCCTCGGCGCCAACGCCCAGCAGCTCACGATCGAACAGCGCCAACAGATCATCCGGCTGCTCGTCCGCGACGTGCTCGTCGGCGAGGACCAGATCACGATCCGCCACTCGATCCCCGCCCCGCAAGGCCACCAGCCGTCGAGTTCTTCACTGCGTTCAGGTGGTCAACGCGAGGAACGTCAAGAAGGTTCCCGGGCGCAAGACCGACATGAGCGATGCCGAGTGGCTGTCGGACGTGGCCGCGCACGGGATGGTCCGTCCGAGCTTCGTGCCGCCGGCGCCGATCCGAGAGCTCAGGGAATTGACGCGCTACCGCAAGACTCAGATCGACGCGCGCGTATCAGAGGTCCAGCGGTTGGAGAAGGTTCTCCAGGACGCGGGGATCAAGCTGACCTCGGTCGCTTCAAAGGTCCGGACCCAGTCCGGGCGCGCGATGGTCGAGGCGATGATCTCTGGCGAGCGCGACGGTGCGAAGCTGGCCGAGCTGGCGAAAGGCAGGATGCGCCTCAAGATCCCCGCGCTGGCCGAGGCGCTGACCGGCCACTTCAGCTCTCACCACGCCGTCGCCTGCGAGCGGATCCTGGGCCATCTCGATTTCCTCAACGCCTCGATCGCCGCCCTGACCGAGCAGATCGACGCGCGCACGGCTGCGTTTGAGCCGGTGTACGCATTGCTGCTGCCGGTGCCCGGCGTGGACCGGCTCACGATCGACGTGATCATCGCCGAGACCGGTGCTGACATGACCCGGTTCCCGACCGCCGGCGATCTGGCCTCCTGGGTCGGCCTGTGCCCGGGAAGCTACGAGTCAGCGGGCAAGCGCCGCCGCGTCGGCACGACCGGCGGCAACCAGTGGCTGCGCCGCGCGCTGCTCGAGTCCGGCAGGGCCGCAGCACGCACCAAGCGCAGCTACTTCGGCGCCCAATACCGGCAGATCGCTCGCCCCCGCGGGCCTAACAAGGCGGCCGTCGCCGTCGCCCACTCGCTGATCGAGCAGGTCTGGCATCTGCTCAGCACCGGCGAGGTGTACGAGGACCTGGGCGAGGACTACTTCACCAAACGACAGGATCCTGCACGACGAGCCCGCCGTCTCATCGCCCAGCTCGAGGAGCTCGGCTTCACGGTCACCCTGGAGGCCGCCGCAGCC
>JADGRB010000428.1 GCA_017881315.1 Pseudomonadota bacterium | reverse complement strand
AGCTCAAGCCTGCCCTCGTCACCATGGACATCGTGATGCCGGACATGGGCGGCATCGAGGCGGTGCGGGAAATCTGCAAGGATCACCCCGAGGCCAAGATCCTGATGTGCAGCGCGATGGGGCAGCAGGCGCTGGTGGTCGAGGCGATTCAGGCTGGGGCCAAGGACTTCGTCGTCAAGCCCTTCCAGCCGTCCCGGGTGCTCGAAGCGGTGCAGCGATTGCTCGGGTGAGCTGCGGTGGATCTCGCCCGGTACACCGCTCTCTTCCTGTCCGACAGCCGCGACCATCTCCAGCGCTGCCCGGTCGGTGAGCACCACGCCGCGGCGGGCCGGCTCGACGAGCCCCTGCTGCCGCAGCCCGCTCATGACTCGAATGGTGGTCTCCATGGTGGTCCCCACCAGGGCGGCCAGCTCCTGCCGGGAGAGCGCCAGCGGCACCACCGTCCGCCCGCCCTCCTGCCGGCCGGTCCAATCCGCGAGCCGGATGAGATAGCGCGCGATGCGCTGGCGCACGCCGAAGACCGAGAGATCCTCAACGCGCTGGTGAGCCCGCAGCAGGCTGGCATGAAGCAGCGCCAGCACGTTGCGGACCGCGTCCGGGTTGGCGGCAACGAAGTCGCGCGCCCGCTCGCGGCCGATGGCCAGCGCTGTCGAGGGGTGGACCGAGACGGCGCTCGCGTCGTGGAAGCCCCCGTCGGTGAGCGCAGCCTCGCCGACGACGTCCCCCCGACCGACGAGCTCGATGATCACCTCGCGGCCGCTGTCGAGCGAGCGGACCAGCTTGACCACCCCGCGCGCGATCAGCAAGAGCGCGTCGGCGGGCTGCCCCTCGGTGCAGAAGGCCTCGCCGCGGGAGCGGTCCATCCGAGTCGCGTGGCGCGCCAGATCCTCGATCTTCTCCGGCTCCATGCCGCGGCAGAGGGCGCTCCGCGCGAGCAGCTCCAGCGTCTCATCGGGGGAACCGAGGCCGTCCATCGCCTAGGGTTCAGCAAGGACCATACCGGTCCGAACCATGACAGGTGTCATGTTCACCGCGGGCGAAACGCGCAATTCTTGCCGCATGGACAGCAGTCCCGTGGCTACCCCCGAACAAGTGCTGGGAACCTGCCTTCGCCTCGAGCTCGAGGCCGCCGCCCTCTACCGGCGGTTTCAGGAGGCGGCTCCCGATCCCGAGCTGGCCTCGCTGTGGGAGACGATGTCCCGCGCCGAGACCCACCACGCCCACCTCATCGACGAGCTCGCCAGCCGCCGCCGGCTCCTGGTCCCCGCCGTCTCGCATACCCTGCTGACCGCGCTCGTCGAGCGGGTCGGCGCCATCCGGGGGGAAGCCGATGACGGCGACCTCACCGCGGCGCGGATGCTCTCGATCACCGCCGCGCTGGAGTTCTCGGAGATGGACGATCTCTTCGCTGCGATCTGCCGGTCGGGCGGCATCTCGCCCGACGCGGGGCGCGCCGATCACCTGGCGCCCCTCGTCGAGGCGGTGCTGGCGCGCAAGGAGGGCGACGGCGTGTTGCGCCACCTTCTCGCGGCGATGATCCGCCTGCGGCGGCGCGCCGGATCGAACGACCTCGAGCCGCAATCGGCCGCGCGCGCAGGGGCGGGCCAGACGGTCGGCGCGTCCAGCGAGGGCGGCATGACGGCTGTCATGCGCGGGGCGAGGGGTGACGTGCGACAAATAGAGGCGAGGTGGAACAAATGCTCACAGAAACGTCTCAGATAAAGTTGGTCAGCGAAGTGCCTGTATCGCTGGTGCTGGAGCTTCACCACCGACGCCTCGACGAGATGCTGGACCGGGTCGAGATGGACGTGGAGATTGGAGATTGGAGCGAGGCGCGGACCGGTTTCGCGCGGTTCCAGGTGGAGCTCGAGGAGCACATGCGGATCGAGGAGGAGATGATCTTCCCCTCGTTCGAGGCGTTCACCCGCTCGCCCGGCGGACCGACCGCCGTCATGCGCGCGGAGCACGACCAGATCCGTCAGGTGCTGACCGTCCTCGAGGGGTTCCTCGGCGACGAGCAGCCGATCGACGAGGCGACGTTGGCGCTCGAGGCCCTGCTCTCCGTCCACAACGACAAGGAGGAGCGGGTCATCTATCCGATGTTCGAGCAGCACGCCCCCCCTGAGGCTTGCGCGGCGCTCAAACTCGAGCTTCGTCCGCTTCTCGGCCACTCGGAATAAACGGCGAAGATCGATCCGGGTTTCGGGAATTACTTAAACGCGCTCTAATGGGCTCGTGCGCCCCCTCACCCGCGCCGTTGCCGTTGCCCTCCTGTTCGCCGTTTCGGCGATGTGGTCGATCAGCGCCGCCGCTCAGACACAGACGACGCAACAACTTCTCAGCCGCTCCATCGACCAGCGGTTCGGGATGTTCATCCACTACAACATGAACACCTACGTTGCCGGATGGGCCGAGGCGCGGGTCGATCCCAAGACCTTCGCGCCCCCGAACGTCGACTGCCACACCTTCACGGACCAGTGGGCGGCGGCGGCCAAATCCGCGGGCATGAAGTTCGGTCTGCTGACGACCAAGCACCACGACGGCCTCGCGATCTGGCCGTCCAAGGCGGTCCCGCCCAGCTCTTCGCCGTACGGCGCGACGCCGTACACCATCGCGCAGAGCGCGGTCCCGACGATGGACCTGGTCAAGTGTTATGTCGAATCGTTCCGGGCGCAGGGCCTGGACCCCGATCTGTACTTTTCCATCTGGGACCCGAACAACGGCATCGGCTCGGAGTCGGGCCACAACACGGCGCCCGGCCCGGTGGACTGGAACGTGGTGGGTCCGTACATCACGACGCAGATCACCGAGCTACTCACCAACTACGGGGACATTCCGCTGTTCGTGTTCGACGGGTATTCCTGGCTGACGGGGCACCAGCAGGTCCCGTACCAGCAGATCCACGCCCTCGTCCACAGGCTGCAGCCGAACACGATCATCATGGATCACAACGGCGGCGTCCCCTGGGAGGTCGACAGCGAATACTTCGAGGAGCCGCTGGGGGTGAAGGTACCGTCGGGGAACGTCACCGCCGGATCCCAGGGGCAGACCGTCGCCAAGAACGGCGACTGGTTCTGGGACAGCGGTCAGGCCGCGAGCGGTTATCTGTCGGCGGCGGACATCGCCAACGAGCTCAAGACCACGGAGCCCAACTACACCAACTTCATCCTCGATTGCCCGCCCAATCCGCAGGGGATGCTCGATTCGGCGATCGTCAACGTGCTTTCGCAGGTGCCGAAGTCGTGGACCCCAAACGCGTCGCGCGCTCCGCTGCCGGATCAGCAGCTCAAGATCGAAGTGCCGCTCACGGCCGTGTCCGCGACCGGGACCAGCGGCAACGCCGCCCTCGCCATCGACGGTTACAACGACTCGACGGCGGGCGTGAACAACACGCTCCACGGTACGGGCCACGGCGAGAGCTTGTGGACGTCGACCGGCGCGCTACCGCAGTCCATCACGCTGAACCTCGGAAAGGCCGTCGCGAACATCGACATGCTGATGGTGCTCCCGCAGCGGCACACGGGGACGACGGCCGGCAACGTCACCTCGTACAAGGTGTTCGTCAGCACGGACAACACCACCTTCACGCAGGTCGCGAGCGGCACCTGGCCGGCCGACACGACCTATCACAGCCTGCTGTCGCCGACGCGCGTCCAGTTCCCGGCCCAGACCGCCCAGTACGTGCGGCTCGAGGTGGACGCCGTTGCGGGCGGCGGCAGCAGCGCCGTCATCGGCGAGATCGCCGTCGGATCGTCGGGGGCGACCGGAGCGGGCGGGGCGGG
>JADGRB010000180.1 GCA_017881315.1 Pseudomonadota bacterium | reverse complement strand
CGGTAGACCTTTCCGGCCGCGGGCGTCGTCACCAGGGCCTTCGCGGAGCGCTCGACGCGGAGATCGAGCCTCAGCTCGTCGCCGCCGACCAGCCCGCCCGGTGGGTGAAGCAGGTAGACGTGACAGAGATCGGGACCTTCCGGAAGCAACGCGCGCTGCACGACGAACGGGCCTCGGTGGGCGCGATGCGCGAGACGGGTGGCGCCCGTGTCGACGTCGGCGGCGAACGCGAGCTCGAGCGCCGCGTGCCAGCCCACGCGGCTCGTAAGCTCCACACCGCCCAGGTCGCCGACGCTGTCCACGCGATCAGGCGTCTTTGGGCAAAAGAGAGACCCAGGTGTTCGGCCGCTCCCAGACCACCAGCACCACACACCCTTCGCTGCTCTCGACGGCATGGATCGAGCCCGGCGGATTGACCACGTGGGTGCCCGCCGGGTAGACGCCGCGCTCGTCGCGCTGCGTGCCGCTGAGGACGTACACATGCTCGACCCCTTCGTGCCGGTGGGGCGGCACGGCGCCCCCGGCGCGATAACGGAGGAGCGCCCCCGATCCGGCTTTCTCGTCGCCCCAGACCCGATGAATCTCGACGCCCGGCAGGAAGGGCTGCCAGGAAAGGTCGGGCCGGTTGGCGCGGGCGAGGAGCTCGTCGAGGCGAAGGTCATCCGGGTTCATCCCTCACACGGTACGACGCGTCCCTCGGGCTCCGTCAAGCGTGCCCCGCCATGTGACGACCGATGATCCCCAGATCGGCCTGCCCGATCGGCGTCTCGTGGACCGCGCGCCCCTCGCTGATCACGACGATGCGATCGGCGAGCGCAAAGATCTCGTCGAGGTCGGCACTGATGAGCAGCACGGCGGCGCCGCGGTTGCGCGCCTCCATGAGCCGCGAGCGGATCTCGGCCACCGCCGCGAAATCCAGCCCGAAGCAGGGGTTCGACGCCACCAGCACCGCGACATCTTCGGAGAGCTCGCGCGCCAGCACCGCGCGCTGGACGTTGCCGCCCGAGAGGCTGCCGATGGGGGCATCCGGTCCCGGGGTCCGGATCCCGTACTCGACGATCAGCGCCTCGGCGTTCCGCCGGAGCGCGCGGCCACTGACCAGGGTGCCGCCGCGCGTGAAGGGGTGGCGATCGAAGCGGCGGAATCCGATGTTCTCGGCGACCGACATGGCACCGACGCAGGCGTTGCGCAGCGGCTCGTCGGGCAGACAGCGGACCTTGAGGCCGCGCATTTCGGCGCGCCGCGCCCGGTAGCGCGTACCGCTCACCTCGATACGTCCGGCGCTCGGCTCCCGCTGTCCCGCCAGCACCTCGACCAGCTCCTCCTGGCCGTTGCCCGACACCCCCGCGATGCCGACGATCTCGCCGGCCCGCACCCGCAGAGAGAAGTTGGTGACCGCCGGCGTTCCGAGATCGTCGTCGGCGGAGAGATCGGCGATCTCCAGCACCGTCGCCCGAGCGGGGCCCGCCTGGCGCGTCTGGGTCGCCCGCGGCGGCTCCTCACCCACCATCATGCGCGCCATCGCATCGGGCGTGAGGTCGGCGACCCGGCCGCGTCCGGCCAGCCGGCCCCGCCGCAGCACGGTGACCTCGTCGGCGAACGCCATCACCTCGCGGAACTTGTGCGAGATCATCAAGATGGTGAGCCGCCCTTCCTTCCCACCCTTACCACCCTGCCCACCCTGCGCCATCCCGCGCAGCAAGCCCAGCACCTCGTTGGCTTCGCTGGGCGTCAGGACCGAGGTCGGCTCGTCGAGGATCACGATCGAGCTGCCCAGATAGAGCTGCTTGAGGATCTCGAGCTTCTGCTTCTCGCCGGCGGCCAGCATCCGCACCGGCTTGCCCGGATCGAGCCGGAAGGGCATCCGCGCCATGAACGCGGCGACCTCCTTCACCTCGGCCGCCCAATCGAAGATGAAGGGGTGCTGCCGGCGGGCCAGCACCAGGTTCTCGGCGACGGTCATGTTGTCGACCAGCGTGAAGTGTTGATAGACCATGCCGACGCCCAGCGCCGCTGCGTCGCGGGGGCTGGCGATGCGGGCCTCGAGACCGCCGACCAGCACGCGGCCCGCGTCGGCCGGATAGTAGCCCATCACGCACTTGACCAGCGTGCTCTTCCCGGCGCCGTTTTCGCCCAGCAGCGCGTGCACGGAGCCCCGTTCGAGCTGGAGCGAGACGTCGTCGAGCGCCAGCACCGTGCCGAACCGCTTGGAGAGCCCGATCGCCTCCAGCGCCGGCGGCGCGGGTTTGGCGGTTGCGCCGGCATCTCCCGATAATCCGACGCCGACGCCGACGCTCACGGCAGCGCCTCCAGAAACACGCGCGAGCTCGACACCGTTCCGAAGACGCCGTTCTGCATCTTCACCATCTTGATGGCGGCGGTGTGATTTCCCAGGTCGGTGGCGGCGCAGCAGTCCTCGAGCAGAAGGCACTCGTAACCGCGATCGTTGGCCTCGCGCATGGTCGTGTGCACGCAGACGTCGGTGGTGATTCCGGTCAGCACCAGGTTCTCGATCCCCGCCTGCCTGAGGATCAGATCCAGATCGGTCGCGCAGAACGATCCCTTGCCCGGCTTGTCGATGATCGGCTCGCCCGGCTGCGGCGCCAGCTCGGGGATGATGTCCCAGCCGGGCTCGCCGCGGACCAGGATCCGACCGCAGGGTCCTGCGTCGCCGATGCCGACCCCTTCGTTCCCGGCCGTCCGCCGCGATCGCCAGCGTTTGTTGGCGGGGAGGTCGGCGAGATCGGGGCGATGACCCTCGCGCGTGTGGATGATGTGATACCCGGCGGCGCGCATCCGCGCGAGCACGCTCTGGATCGGCGCGATGCACGCGCGCGTGAGCCCGATGTCGTAGCCGAGCAGATCGATGTAGCCGCCCTTGCCGCAAAAGTCGGTCTGCATATCGATGACGATGAGCGCGGTGTTCTCGCGCCTGAGCTTGCCGTTCCACGGCCAGGGATACGGATCGGCGGGGATGGTGCGCGCCGGCCCGATCATCGCGCCATCCTCAGCTCGGCCGGCTGCCCCAGGAGCGCCCGATCGCGCGAGCTGGTGAGCACGATGATCGCCAGCGTCAGCACGTAGGGCGCCGCATTGAAGAGGTAATAGCCCGACGTCACGCCCACCGACTGCAACGCCGGCCCGAGCGCGCTCGCGCCGCCAAAGAGCAACGACGCCAGCAAGCAACGAACGGGATCCCAGCGCGCGAAGATCACCAGCGCCACCGCCATCAGCCCCTGCCCGCTCGACAGCCCCTCGTTCCAGCTCCCCGGGTAGAACAGCGACAGGAACGAGCCGCCGACACCCGCCAGAAAACCGCCCGCCATGGTGGCCAGCAGGCGGACCCGCGCGATGTCGTAGCCCATCGCGCGCGCGGCGTCGGCGCTCTCCCCGACGGTGCGGATCACCAACCCCCAGCGGGTCTTGCGCAGCACGAACCGCACGGCGGCGGTGGTGACGAGGCCCAGCACGAAGAGCGCGTTCACCTGCAGCGCCGAGCGAACCTGGCCGGAGGCGCTCCACCAGCCGAGCGACACCGACGGAAGATGCGGCGCCGTCGGCCCGATGAGCGGCTTACCCAGGAAGAACGCCAGCCCCACCCCGAACAGCATGAGCGCGATCCCCACCGCGACGTCGTTGACGCGCGGCCGCGCGCAGAGCCAGCCGTGCAGCGCGCCCAGCACCACGCCGCACCCGCCGGCGGCCAGCACGCCCAGCCAGGGCGAGCTGGTCAGATACGAGACGCCGTACGCCGCCATCGCTCCCATCACCAGCGTCCCCTCGAGGCCCAGGTTCACCCGACCGCTCTTCTCGGTGATGCACTCGCCCAGGCTGACGAACAGAAACGGCGTGCTGATCCGGATCGCGCCGCCAACCATCCCCAGCGCCACGCCGGCCGCCGCGCTCACGCCGCCACCGCCGGTTTGCGCGCCCACCGCCCGCCATAGAGCGAATCCGAAAACAGGATCGACAGAAAGATGATCCCCTGCAGCACGTTGACGGTCGCGTCCGGAAGATCGAAGACCCGTTGCAAGAGACCCCCGCTGGCGCCGATGCCGCCCAGGAGCAGGGCGACGGGAACCACGCCCAGTGGATTTCCCCGCGCGATGAAGGCGACCAGCACGCCGGTATAGCCGTAGCCGGTCACCAGCGACGCGTTGGCCGTTCCGTGGATGGCCGCCACCTCGACCGCGCCCGCCAGACCGGCGCCGAGGCCGCCCAGGAAGGTGGCCACCACGATCAGCCGGCGAACCGGCAACCCGTTCAGCAGCGCGGCGCGCACGTTGCCGCCCACCATCCGCGCCGCGAAGCCGAAGGTGGTGCGCTGCATGAGAAACCAGGTCAGCAAGCAGGCGGCGAGCCCGAAGACCAGCCCCCAGTGCACGTCGAGCCCCGGCAGGTTCCCCAGCATGTTGTCGTCACCGATCGGCAACGTCGACGGCTTGTTGAGGCTGGCCGGATCGCGCAACGGCCCCTCGACCATGTGATTGAGCAGCGCGATCGCGATGTAGTTCAAGAGCAGCGTGCTGATCGTCTCGTTGACGCCGCGGTAGGCGCGCAGCGTCCCCGCGCCCGCCATCCAGGCACCGCCGACCAGCGCGCCGACGACGAACATCCCCAGCTTCACCGACATGGGCGTGTGCAGGTGGACGCCGACCGCCGCTGCCGCCAGCCCTCCCAGCACCATCGCCCCTTCGCCGCCCAGCACCACCAGGCCGAGCCGCAGCGGCAGCGCCGTCGCCAGCGCGGTGAGCATGAGGGGCGCCGCCCGTTGCAGCGTGTTCTGGAACGAAAACCAGGTCCCGAACGAGCCCCGGTACATCTCGTGGTAGACGGCCAGCGGATTGCGGCCGGTGAGCGCCACGAAGATGCCGAACAGGATCAGCGCCCCCAGGATCGCGACACTCGGGATGGCGAACGCCTCCGCCGACTTTCGCCGGGCCGCGCGCCGCGCCTCCGCGGTGGCAACCAGGGCGCCGGCGCCCCCCGCCGACGGCTCCGCCAGCGGGGAGATCGCGCCGATGCTCACGCCGATACCCATCGTGGATAGCCGGGCCCGGTCAGTGGGTCTTCCCGACCACGCCCTCGACCAGGTAGTCCATTTTCTCGAGGGCGATGTCGGTCTGCTTCTGCTCCACGCCCGCGGCGATGACGACCTTACCCGTGTTGTCCTTGAGCGGCCCCTTGTAGACCACCATCTTGCCGTCCATGAATTTCGCCTTGGCGGCATCGGCCTTCTTCTTGGCCGCCGCCGAGACCATCTTGCCGTAGGGCGACACCTTGACGAATCCCTCCTTGAGCCCGCCCCGCAGCAGGTGCGGATAGGGCTTCCCGGCCTGAATCATCCCCACGTAGTCGGTGTAGACCTTCCCCCAGTTCCATTCGGCGCCGGTCAAGTATCCCTTGGGCGCCAGCGCGGCCTGATTGGCGTGGTAGCCGGTCACCATGATCCCGCGCCGCTCGGCCGTCTCGACGATCACCTTGGGAGAATCGACGTGCATGGTGAGCACGTCGATCCCCTGATCGATCAGACTGTTGGCTGCCTCCGCCTCCTTGACCGGCATCGACCAGTCTCCCGTGAAGATGACGGTGGTCGTCGCCTTCGGGTTAACCGACCGCGCGCCCAGCGTGTAGGAATTGATGTTCCGCAACACCTGCGGGATCGCCTTGGCCGCGATGAAGCCCAGCTTGTTCGACTTGGTCGACATCCCGGCCACGATCCCCGCGACGTACTGGGCCTCGTCGATGTAGCCGAAGTAGCTGCCGACGTTGGTGGGGTGCTTGCCCTCCGTGTAGAGCCCGCCGCAATGCAGGAAGGTGACGTTCTTGTACTTGGCGGCCTCCTTCAGGATGTGCGGGTCGAAGTACCCGAACGAGGTCGGGAAGAGGACCGTGGCGCCGTCCAGGTTGATCATGCTCTCCATCGTCTTCTGTACGGCGGAGGTCTCGGGAACCATCTCCTCTTCGCGGATCTTCACGCCGGGGAGCTTGGCGATCACCGCAGCCCCCTGGGCGTGGGCCTGGTTGTACCCGTAGTCGCTCTTGGGACCGACGTAGATGAAGCCGATCGTCAGGGGGGGCGAGGCCGCCACCGCCCGGTGGCTGCGGGGTCCCGGGGTGAGCCCCCCCAGCACCGCGACGAAGATCGCCCAGGCCGCCACCCGCGTTCCAATCCACTCTGTCCAACCCGCGACCGAAGTCGCGAACGCTCGAGCTTTCAACATGCTCCCTTATAGGCCGCGTGATGTTTCTTGAATCTTTCGTCGCTCACCATTGTTGGTAACTTCGCCCGCGGCGGCGCTCACGGAGGTTGTCGGCGGCAATCCGGTCCGGCATCCTGGCCGACGCGATGACTGCGCCCGCGACGCCACCCCGGTCCCCCGTCGAGGCAGTGGAGAGGGCGCTGGCGGCGATCGCCGAGCGTGGAGACGACGGCGTCTGGATCGCCCTGGCGTCGCGCGATCGGCTGATCGCCGAGTCGCGTGGGCTCGAGGAACGGCGGGCGGCCCGCGAGCCCCTTCCACTCTTCGGCTTGCTCTTCGGCGTCAAGGACAACATCGACGTCGCCGGGCTGCCGACCACCGCGGCCTGCCCCGCGTTCGCCTACACGCCGACGAAGAGCGCCACCGTGGTCGCGCGTCTGCTGCGCGCCGGCGCGCTCTGCGTCGGCAAGACCAACCTCGACCAGTTCGCCACCGGCCTCTGCGGCGTGCGCTCTCCTTACGGCCTCCCCAAGAACCTGTTCGACGTCGATTACATCGCGGGCGGATCCAGCTCCGGCTCCGGCGTGGCGGTGGGGGCCGGGCTGGTCGACTTCGCTCTCGGAACCGACACCGCCGGCTCGGGACGCGTGCCGGCCGCCTTCAACAACATCGTCGGCTGCAAACCGAGCCGCGGCGTCCTCAGCACGGCCGGCGTCGTGCCGGCCTGCCCCTCCTTCGACTGCGTGTCGATCTTTGCGCTCACCGTCGAGGAGGCCGCCCGGATCGCCGCCGTCGCAGCCGGCTACGACGAGACCGATCCGCTGTCGCGTCGCGACGCGGACGCGGTCGCCTTCGCACCGGGCGAGCGGCCGCCCCACTTCCGGTTCGGCGTCCCGCGCGGCGGCGCGCTCGATTTCCTGGGCGACGCCCTCGCCGGGGAGGTCTTCGAGCGAGCCCTGGCGCAACTGACCGCGCTCGGCGGCGAGCGCGTCGAGATCGACTTCGCGCCGTTTGCCGAGGCCGGCGCCCTGGTCTACGACAGTCCGTTCGTCGCCGAGCGTCTGCTCGCCGCCGGCCGCCTGTTGACGGAACGGCCCGTCGAGCTCCTGCCGACCATCCGGACGATCTTGGGGGCGGCCGGTCGCTTCGACGCGCGCGCGGCTTTCGAGGCGTTGCGTCGGCTCGCCGAGCTGCGAAGGCGCTCGCCGTCCCTCCTCGCCGGCCTCGACTTCCTGGCCGTGCCCACCACGCCGACGATCTACCGCATCGATCGAATCGCCGCCGATCCGATCCGCCTCAACGCCACGCTCGGGGCGTACACCAACTTCGTCAACCCGCTCGATCTCGCCGAGCTCGCCGTCCCCACCGGCTTTCGCAGCGACGGATTGCCGGCCGGGGCGACGCTGGTCGGCCCGTGGGGCACCGACGCGCGCCTGGCCACCTTCGGCTCCGCGCTGCACCGAGCGACCTCGCAGACGCTGGGCGCCACCGGTCGGCCACTCCCGGTGCCGGCGCCGCGGCCCGACGGTAACGCCCTGCCCCCCGACTGGATCCCGATCGCGGTCCTCGGCGCGCACCTGGCCGGCGAGCCGCTCAACCATCAGCTCACCGGCCCCGGCGGACGCTTCTTGCGCGCCACGCGCACGGCGCCCAGCTACCGGTTCTACGCGCTCCCGAACACCACACCGCCCAAGCCCGGCCTGGCGCGCGTCGAGACGGGCGGCGCCGCGATCGAGCTCGAGGTCTGGTCACTGCCACCCGCCGCCTTCGGCGACTTCGTGAGACGCATTCCCCCACCCCTGTGCATCGGCAGCCTGGAGCTGGAAGACGGAACGCGCGTGAGCGGATTCCTCTGCGAGGGACACGCGCTGACCGCCGCGGTTGACATCTCGAGCTTTGGCGGCTGGCGCGCCTACCGTCGGTCACTCTCACCGGGTTGAGACGCGACCATGCCGCCCCGCCCCAGCCTTCTCGCCCAAGACGAGCCGCCGCCGTTCGAGGTGGCCGGTCGTGATGGACGCTCACCGTTCGTCGTCATCTGCGATCACGCCGCGCGCCGCTTGCCGCGCTCGCTCGCTGGCCTCGGCCTCACCGAGGCGGCGCTCGGCACCCACATCGCCTGGGACATCGGAGCGGGCGGCGTCGCGCGACGACTGGCGACCGTTCTGGGCGCCTTCGTCGTCCTCCAGCGCTATTCCCGTCTGGTCATCGACTGCAACCGCCCCCTCGACGCCGTCGACTCCATCACCACGCGCAGCGAGAGAACGCCCATTCCCGGGAACGAGAACCTGGCGCCCGAGGTCGCGAAATCGCGCGCCCAGGAGATCTTTCACCCCTACCACGATCAGATCCGCGACGAGCTCGATCGTCGGAAGGCCTCGGGCAGTACCGGCATCCTGGTGGCCGTGCACAGCTTCACCCCCGTCTTTCTCGACGTCGCCCGTCCCTGGCACGTCGGCATTCTCTTCAACCGGGACGCCCGCCTGGCGGAGCCGCTGCTGGGGCTCTTGCGCGACGAAGGGGACCTGGTCGTGGGCCGCAACCAGCCCTACGCCGTCAGCGATCTCTCCGACTTCTCCGTCGTCCATCACGGCGAGCGGCGCGGAATTCCCCACGTCGAGATCGAGATCCGGCAGGACCTGATCGCCGATCCGGAGGGACAGCACGCCTGGGCCGAGCGCCTGGCGCGGCTCCTGCCCGCCGCCGCGCGTTCGATACACAGCGATTGAAGGGAGCCACATGCAGATCCGCGTTGGTTACGAGCTGCAGTACGACTTCCCCCAGCCCACCCCCATGATCCTGACCCTGCACGTGCATTCCAGCCGAGCATCGGACCTGGCGCGGCCCGACCACATGATGGCCACGCCAGCCGTCCCCATGGCGGCGTATCGTGACGGCTTTGGAAACTGGTGCACCCGCTTGGTCGCGCCGCAAGGTCACTTCTCGGTGACCAGCGACGCGGTCGTCAACGACACCGGCGCGCCGGATCCGGTCTTTCCGTCGGCCTTTCAACATCCCGTCCCCGAGCTGCCGGAGGAGACTCTGGTCTTCCTGCTGGGGAGTCGCTACTGCGAAACCGATCGCCTGTCGGAGATCGCCTGGAAGCAGTTCTCCGGGACGCCGCTCGGCTGGGCGCGGGTGCAGGCGATCTGCGACTTCGTCCACCACCACATCCAGTTCGGCTACGAGCACGCCAATCCCACCAAGACGGCCTGGGAGGTCTACAACGACGGCAAGGGTGTTTGCCGCGACTTCGCCCACCTGGCCGTCGCGCTGTGCCGCTGCCTGAACATTCCGGCCCGCTACTGCACGGGCTATCTGGGCGACATCGGCTTGCCACCGCCGTACGCGCCGATGGACTTCGCCGGCTGGTTCGAGGCGTATCTGGGGGGCTCGTGGCACACGTTCGATCCGCGAAACAACACCCCGCGGATCGGTCGCGTCCTCATCGCGCGCGGGCGCGACGCGGCGGACGTCGCGATCTCCACGACATTCGGCCCCAACACGCTGCAGAGCTTTCGGGTCTGGACCGACGAGGTCTAGGAATTAACCCTTTCCGGTTCGGCACGACATCTGCCGGCAACGCGACTCTTCCTATGCTCGGCGAATGAAAATTCGCCCGTCAATCGTAGCGGTTCTGTTGGGTGTGGGACTCCTCGGGGCTTGTAACAAAGAGCCCGCGCCGGCCGCCCCGGCGGCGGCACCCGCCGCGCCCGCGCCGCCGCCGCCAAAACCACCGTTGCGGGTCGCCTTTTCCGACTGGCCCGGGTGGACCGCCTTCGAGATCGGGATCCAGAAGGGTTGGTTCAAGGAGGCGGGCGTCGACGTCAAGTTCGACTGGTTCGAGTACGCGCCCTCCATG
>JADGRB010000427.1 GCA_017881315.1 Pseudomonadota bacterium | reverse complement strand
CCTCCGCCGCCCGGACCACGGAAGACGAAACAGCGACCACGCCGAGGACCCCGAGAATCAACTTGCACCCCATCGAAGACTCCCTGCCGATAACTACAGCTCCCCACATATATACGCACGGTCCCTCGACGAGCAATGTCAATCGCGCCTCGGCAACGAAATTAACTAACAATTATCAGGAATTCCGTCCATCCTTGGGCCGCTGCCCCGGTTGGGGCTTGCTCGGCGCCTGGGTCTGTGGGACACGAACGCATGGCCACTGCCACCCAGTCCGAGCGCCCATCCGCCCCGCCACTGCCGCCTCCCGGCGAGACTTCGGTGCCGACGCCCGCGGCGCCGACGCCGCGCAAGCGGGCCGGCAGCGCCGAGACGCTGGTCCGCGAGCTCTTCGACCTCGCCGGAATTCGAATTGGCGGCCCGGGGCCCGGCGATATCCAGGTCCACGATTCGCGCTTCTACGAGCGCCTGCTCAAGGATGCGTCGATCGGCGTGGGCGAGTCGTACATGGACGGCTGGTGGGACACCGACGCGCTCGACGTCATGCTCGAGAAGATCATGCGTGCCGGCCTCCGCCAGAAGGTGACTGGAAGCGTGCGGCTGCGCCTGCTGACCGCCAAGGCGATCGTCATGAACCTGCAGTCGAAGGCGCGCTCGAGCCGTTCGGTCGAGGCCCACTACGACATCGGCAACGATCTGTACACCCGGATGCTCGACCCGCGCATGGTCTACACCTGCGCCTACTGGAAGAACGCCACCACGCTGGCCGAGGCGCAGGAGGCCAAGCTGGATCTGGTCTGCCGGAAGCTCGGCCTGCAGCCCGGCATGCGGGTGCTCGATCTCGGCTGCGGCTGGGGCGGGTTCGCCGCCTTCGCGGCCGAAAAGTACGGCTGCTCGGTGGTCGGCGTCACCTTGTCGAAGGATCAGCACGCCCTCGGCCGCGAGATGTGGAAACACCTGGACGTCGATCTGCGGCTCTGCGACTACCGCGACGTCACCGGCACCTTCGATCGGGTGGCCTCGATCGGCATGATGGAGCACGTGGGGCCCCGGAATCACCGCCAGATGATGGAGGTGGTGAACCGGACACTGGTGAACGACGGCATCGCGATGATCCACACCATCGCCAACAACCGCAGCCGCCGCCACGGCACCCCCTTCGTCGAGAAGTACATCTTCCCGAACGCGGTGGCGCCCTCGCTGGCCCAGATCGGCAAGGCGATCGAGGGGCTGTTCGTGCTGGAGGATCTCCAGAACATCGGTCCCGACTACGACCGCACGTTGATGGCCTGGTGGGAGAACTTCGACCGGGCCTACCCCGAGCTCAAACACAAGTACGACCAGCGGTTTTACCGGATGTGGAAGTTCTATCTGCTGGCCGCCGCCGGTGCTTCGCGTTCGCGCGACGGGCAACTTTACCATCTCGTTCTGACCAAGATCGGCCGCAAGCAGCCCGATTGCCGGGTCAGCTGAGCCCTCTTTTGGACGGGCGAGCACTTCTTTCCTGTGCGACGCCCGCCTCGTCGTAGCATGCGGGTGTTCGTTCAACTTCGGGAGCTCTTCATGCGCCGTCGGGTCCAGATCGCCTCATTCGCCTGCAGCGTCCTGCTGCTCCTCGGCGCCGCCGGCCAAAGCCTGGCGGCCGATCAGAAAGCGGTCCTCGAGAAGATCAAGGCCCACTACCAGGCGGCGGCCGCCGCCTACGACGACGGCGACTTCGACAAGACCAAGGTCCAGCTGCAGCAGGCCCTCGCGCTCAGCAAGGAGAACGGCGTCGGGAGTAACAAGATCGTCGCGCAGACCTACCTCCTCTTCGGGGTGCTCGAGGTCGCCGGCCTCAAGGATCCGGACGCCGGCGTCCGCTATTTCGCCAAGGCGCTGGACATCAGCCCGGCCATCCAGCTGCCCCCCAGCATGGCGTCCAAGGCCGTGCTGGCGGCCTTCGAGCGGGCCGAGAACCAGAACCCGCCGGCGAGCGACCCTTCCGCTGGCAGCAAGGAGCCGGCCACGCCGGCGGCCGTCGAGGTGGAGAAGGAAAAGGAGAAGCCGGCGCCGAGCGCGGCGGAAAAGAAACGAACGGACAGCGACAGCAAGGACCGCGACAAACGGAGTCGGGATGACCGCGTCCGCGACGACAAGCTGGTCGACGATCTGGCGCAGGCCAAGATGGCCGAGAGCCAGGCCGGGGCCGAGAAGTCCAGGCTGCAGAAGGAGTCTTCTGACAAGGATCGCCAGCTGACCGAGGCCAAAGGGCGGATCGCGCAGCTCGAGAAAGAGAAGCAGGAACAGGACAAGCAGCTCGCCGACGCGCGGACCCGCCTGCAGCAGCTCGAGAAGGACAAGCCGGACAAAGACAAGCAGGTGGCAGATGCGAAAGGGCGCGCTTCCCAGCTCGAAAAGGAGAGGCAGGAACAGGACAAGCAGCTCGCCGCGAGCAAGGACGCCGCCAAGAAAGACAACGAGGCCAACGACAAGCTCAAGAAGGACAAGCTCGAGAGCGATCGCCAGGCCGCCGAAGCGAAGGCCCACCTGCAGCAGCTCACCAAGGAAAAGCAGGAGACCGATCAGCAGCTGGCCACCGCGCGCGCCGACGGCAAGAGAGAGCACGAGGCCAACGACAAGCTCGAGAAGGCCAAGGCGGAGAGCGACCGTCAGCTCGCGGACTCCAAGGGCCGTCTCCAGCAGCTCACCAAGGAGAAGCAGGAGACCGAGCGCCAGCTGGCCACCACACGGGACGGCGAGAAGCGAGAGCGGGAATCCCGCGAAAAGCTCGAGAAGGTCTGGCAGGAAGCGCAGACGCGCGACAAGGAGCGGAAGAACCGCGACGAGCAGGCCCGGGTGGAGCACGACAAGCTGGTCGACGGACCCGACCTGCCGGGCCATTTCTCGGAGCCGATCTACTGCACGGTGCCCGACGAGATCCCGGCCGGAGCCGACCTCTACGTTCATTGCGTGCCGCACGCGAACGTCGGCGCCAAGTTCGTCGCGCTCTACTACCGGGCGAGCGGCACCGTCGTCTACAACGCCACCACGATGGAGCGGTCGAAGAAGGGCTGGTACACGGCGCTGATCCCCGGCAGCCGCATCACGGGCAAGCTCTTGCAGTACTACGTGGAAGCCCGCGACAGTCGGCAGGCCGTGGCCGCCAGCAACGGCAAGTCATCTTCCCCCAACATCGCCACCATCCGCGCCGCCGGTGCTCGCGCGCACTGATCGCGTGAGCGGCCGACGGACCTCGCGTTATTGATATTCCAGAACGCCGGCGTCGTTGACGCGGACGTTGCGATGGCGGTGCGCGCCCGTGAACCGCTCGATCTCGCGGACCCATTCGGAGTCGGGATAGTGATTCACCATCTCCTCCGCCTCGCCGCGCGCCTCCATGCCGAGATCTTGAGCGGCCAGCGCGTGGATCAGGATCGAGGTTCGCTCGGGCGCGTCCCGGCTGTCGGGGAACCGCCGGTTCCCCTCGCGCGCCAGCTGAACCGCCAGCGCGGGCTCCGAACCGGCCGCGGTCCGGAGCCGCGCCATGAGCCGGGCCTCGTCGAGCTCCGCCAGCTGGGCCGGCGATAGCGGTCCCACCGGAACCGACACTCTTCTTGCGGCGGGCGACGACCCAGCCGCGGCGGGACCACCGGCCTCGGACGGAGCCGGGGTGCTCACCGGGGCGTCGGCGCGCGAGGCCGACCTGGAACGCCAGAGCGCCGCGCAGGCGACGGCCACCACGGCCACCCCCAGCGCGGCCGCTAGGCGCTGCGCTGTCGTCTTTCGCAAACGGTCGCCAGCAACGCAC
>JADGRB010000179.1 GCA_017881315.1 Pseudomonadota bacterium | reverse complement strand
GAACCTCGGTCGGCACCATCGATCGAATTCGCGCGGTCGCCCGGCGCTGCCTCGCCACCCAGCGCCAGGGCCACGACGTGGTGGTCATCGTGTCGGCGATGTCGGGCGAGACCAACCGGTTGCTGGCGCTGGCCAAGCAGCTCTCCGATCTTCCCAGCGAGCGCGAGCTGGACGTCATCGTGTCGACCGGCGAGCAGGTGAGCGTCGGCCTGGTGGCGCTGGCCATTCACGCCGAGGGCGGCAAAGCGGTATCGCTGCTCGGACACCAGGTTCGCATCTTGACCGACAGCGCCTTTTCGCGCGCCCGCATCAAGGAGATCGACGCCCGCGCCATCGGCGACGCGCTCAAGGACGGCAAGATCGCGGTCATCGCCGGCTTTCAGGGCGTCGACGAGAGCGGAAACATCACCACCCTCGGCCGCGGCGGCTCCGACACCTCCGGCGTCGCGATCGCTGCCGCGCTCAAGGCCGACGTCTGCGAGATCTACACCGACGTCGACGGCGTCTACACCGCCGATCCCAACGTGGTGCCGAACGCGCGCAAGGTCAGCCGCATCAGCTACGAGGAGATGCTGGAGCTGGCCTCGCTGGGCGCCAAGGTGTTGCAGATCCGTTCGGTCGAGTTCGGGATGAAGTTTGGCGTTCCCATTCACGTGCGATCGAGCTTCAACGACAACGAAGGGACGTGGGTCGTGCCGGAGGAAAAAGCGATGGAATCCGTGATGGTCGCAGGCGTCACCGCGACGCGAGACGAATCCAAGATCACGTTACAAGGGATCTCCGACCAGGCTGGGATCCAGGCCATGGTGTTCCGCCCGCTGGCCGCCGCCGGGATCGTGGTCGACGTGATCGTGCAGGCGTATGTCCAGAACGGACGGACCAACCTCACCTTCACGCTGCCGGCGGCCGATCTGGCGCGCGCCCGCGATCTGCTGATCAAGCAGTGCGGGCACCTCTGCACTCCGGACCAGATCAAGGCGGAGACCAACCTCTCCAAGGTGTCGGTCGTCGGTGTCGGCATGCGCTCCCACGCGGGCGTCGCGCTCAAGATGTTCGAGATCCTGGCGCGCGAGAACATCAGCGTTCAGCTGATCTCGACCTCGGAGATCAAGATCTCCTGTGTCATCGACGAGAAGTACGCCGAGCTGGCCGTGCGCGCTCTGCACGACGGCTTCGACCTTGACAAAGGCTAGACAAATCGCGGCCGGGGGTGGCGAGGCCAAATATTGCACTTTGCCCAGTTACCATTGCGTATTGCCATTGATTCAAGCGCCTCATGGCGGAATACGGCGGTAAGTAACTGTAGTTACGAAACAAAGCATGTCTCGAAACAATTGCGAAATGCAATAGCGAGATGATGTCCCCAGGCGCCCCGATTGGGTGGCGTCGACAAAACCAGGAGGGACATCGTGATCAGACGGTTTATCGACGGAATGAAGGCCCGCGATCGGCGGCAGGTCTTTTACGCCATCCTCGGCGGAAAGGCCTTGGGGCTCGCGCTCCTGTTTCTAATCATTGCCGGGATTCCGGCCTACTTCGGCCACCACGCGTTCGCGGACGACGCAGCGGCTCCGCCGCCGGCGTACGTGAACCCCATCAACAACATGTGGGTGCTGGTGACGGCATTCCTCGTGTTCTTCATGCAGGCCGGGTTCATGTTCCTCGAGGCCGGGTTCGCCCGGACGCGCGAGACCGTGAACGTGCTCCTCGAAGGCATCGTCGACACCTGCCTGTGCGGGTTGCTCTTCTGGGCCTGGGGCTTCGCGTTCATGTTCGGCGCCGGCAACGGCTTCATCGGCCACCAGTTCTTCTTCTTGCACGGCGCGCCGGAGACCTACGGCTCGACCGGCGTTTCAATCCTGGCGTTCTTCCTCTTCCAGTACGCCTTCGCCGACACCTGCTCGACCATCACCTCGGGCGCCATGATCGGCCGCACCGGATTCTGGGGCGACCTGCTCTACAGCTTCGGCGTCAGCGGCTTCATCTACCCGATCTTCGGCCACTGGGCCTGGGGTCCGGACGGCTGGCTGAACACCATCCACCCGACGGCGTTCCACGACTTCGCCGGATCGACGGTGGTTCACACCATCGGCGGCATGGTCTCTCTGGCGGGCGCGATCGTTCTCGGGCCTCGCCTCGGCCGTAAGTTCAAGCGCGACGGCGGCGGCGCCATGCCGGGTCACGACATGACCATCGCGGCCGTCGGCGGCGTCATCCTCTGGTTCGGGTGGTACGGCTTCAATCCTGGCAGCACCCTGTCCGCCATGGACGCCACCGGCATCGGCCGCGTCGCCGCCAACACCACGCTGGCCGCCTGCGCGGGCGGTCTGTCGGCGATGTTCTGGATGTACCCACGAAACAAGGTGTGGGACGCCGGCATGACCATCAACGGCTTCCTGGCCGGCCTGGTCGCCATCACCTGCCCCTGCTACTGGGTGTCGCCCTTCGGCGCGATCATGATCGGCGCCATCGCCGGACCGGTCTGCGCCCTCTGGGTCGACCTGATGGAGTACCTCCGGATCGACGATCCGGTCGGTGCGGTTGCCGTCCACGGCGCCGCTGGCATCTGGGGGACGCTCTCGCTCGGGCTGTTCGCGACCGGTCAGTTCGGCGCGCCGACCCCGACCGGGGCCGACAACTCGGCGGCCTCGGTCGTCACCGGCCTCTTCTACGGCGGTGGCGCGAACCAGCTCATCGCTCAGGCGATCGGCAGCGCGGCCATCGGCGGCGCGACCTTCGTCGCCTCGATGGTGCTCATGTACATCGTCAAGTACACGGTCGGTCTCCGCGTCTCGAAAGAGGGCGAGCTCGAAGGGCTCGATCTGCACGAGCACGGCGGCGGCGCCTACCCGGAGCTGATGGGCTCGTCGCACGGCTACGGGGTGGCGGAATCGGTATCGGCCGGCGCTCCGGCGCGCGCCGTGGTTCCCAGCCCGGCGACATAATTAAAGCCTCCCCTCGCCCGAACAGGTGAGCTTCGTGCGGCTTTGCCGCACGAAGCGAGGGGGCCCGGGGTCCGCGAGCGGCAGCGAGCCGGACCCCGTGAAACAGATGGTACCCGCCGGGCTAACAAACCCTGCGGGGACCCGCGGCCTAGGGTGGTTCCTTGGTCGTGTTGGGGTGGACGGCGCCCCCAGGTAACTGGGGGCGCCGGTCCCATTTTCGGCGCTACGGCTTCGCCTCCGCTGCGCGGGATGGGCTGCGCCCCTCCCGCGGACCCACCCCCGGGACGACGAGAGCCGGGGCCGGATCGCTCTTGGCCTATAAGTCTCCGGCGGGCAGAGCCCGCCTCCGATTCTCAGGGCGGCCGTGGATCAGTCCAGCAGCTGACGGACTTTGGATTCCAGGTCGGTGGCGGGGATTTCGAATTGGGTGCCGTGAGCGAGGTCCTTGACGGTGAGCTTGCCCGAGGCCATCTCGTTACCACCGATGATGACGGCGAGGCGCGCGCGCAGCTTGTCGGCCCGCTTGAGCTGGTTCCCGAGGTTCTTGAGGCTGGCGGGGCGGTGCTCGATCTCGACGCGAATTCCCGCTACCCGCAGGCGGTGGGCGAGGGGAAGCGCGTAAGCGAGAGCGGCAGGGTCCATCGGCGCGAAGAACACGCTGATGGCGGGTTCGTAGCTCTCGCCCGGCTCGGTCATCGCCAGCAGGGTCCGCTCGACCCCGAGCGCGAACCCGATCGCGGGCGTCTTGGGCCCGCCGAGCGACGCGACCAGTCCGTCGTAACGTCCGCCGCCGCAGATCGTGTTCTGCGCGCCGAGCTCACCGGCATCGGTCTTGATCTCGAAGATCGTCGCGGTGTAGTAGTCGAGCCCGCGCACCAGGCGCTGATCGACGGTGTAGCCGATACGCAGGTCGGCGAGCCGCTCCTCGACCCGGTGGAAACGCGACCTGGATTCGTCGCTGAGCGTCTCGAGGAGGACCGGCGCATTTTGGTTCAGCGCGACGATCTCCGGGCTCTTGGAATCGAGAATTCGCAGCGGGTTCGTCTCCAGCCGACGGAGGGAGTCCTCGTCCAGCTTGTCGCGGTGATCGCGATAGAACGCCACCAGCGCGTCGCGGTAGGCGGTGCGCTCTCCGGGCTCACCCAACGAATTCAGCGTGATCTGCAGGGAGTCCCGGGGGAGGCCGATCTCCTCCAGCATGGCGACCAGCATCGCGATCATCTCGGCGTCCGCCGAAGGTTGGTCGACCCCAAACCACTCCGCCCCCACCTGGTGAAACTGGCGCAGCCGCCCGCGCTGCGCCCGCTCGTGGCGGAACATCGGCCCCAGGTAGTACCAGCGGGTGACTGGCTCCTTGTTCCATTGCGCGCGCTCGACGTACGCGCGCACCGCCGACGCCGTTCCTTCGGGGCGCAGGCTCACCGATCGGCCGTCGCGGTCGTCGAAGGTGTACATCTGCTTTTCGACCACGTCGGTGACCTCACCGACCGAGCGCACGAAGAGCGAGGTGTATTCCAGCACCGGCGTGCGCAGCTCGCGGTAGGCGAACGCGTCCAGGACGCCGCGGGCTTTCTCCTCGAGGAACTGCCACTTCGACACCTCCGGCGCGAAGATGTCGTTCATTCCTTTGACGCCGGGCGGGACGTCGGGCATGGCCTTCTCTACCACGCCGGGCCCATCCGGTAGCTGGGCTACTCGGTCCGGACCACCGCGTCTCCCAGGCGGGCGGCCAGAAACGCGAGCGCCCGGTCGACGGTGGCCGCGTCGCGCCCGTCGAGCGTGATCTTCACGCGGTGGGTGGTCGCCTCCATCTGGGGGTAGGAGCCGACCTCGACGCCGGGGAACGCCGCCACCGTTTCGTCGAGCGCGCCGGCGATCTCTCCTTCCCCGGCGCGACAATAGAGCGCGCGTCCGTGGATGGGCGGCGCCCGAAACAGCTCCCGCACCGCCTCGAACTTGCGCCGGAAGATCGACGGCACGCCCGGAAGGATCCAGACGTTGCGCACGACCACCACCGGCCAGATCGCGCCCGCTCCGCCGGGGCCATATTCGAGCCGCGCACCGGCCGGCAGGTCGGCCATGCGCAGATCGCGGTCGTGGAGCCGCGCGCCGTAGCCGTCACGGAGCAGCCGCTCCAGCTCGGGATGCCGGACGATCTCCATCCCGAACGCCACCGCCACGGCTTGCAGCGTGACGTCGTCGTGGGTCGGTCCCACGCCGCCCGAGGTGAAGAGGTGGTCGACGCGCGCGGAGCCGACCCGCACGCTGGCCGCGATCTCGTCGACCGTGTCGGGGACGATCTCGATTCGCCGCAGCGACACGCCGAGCTGTCGGAGCTCGCCGATCAGGTAGCGGGCATTTTCGTCCTCGACCTTGCCGGACAGGATCTCGTTGCCGATCACCAGGATCTCGGCGGTGGGCGCGGCTGGGCCCGGGACGTCGCTCGGCACAACTTCATCATTACATGGGAACCTGTCATAATCGGCGCGACCTTGAAGACGACCCTGAGCCTTGGCCTTGGTTCTGCGCTGGGCACCGTGCTGTTCCCGGCTTCGTTGTTGGCGCTCTTCGCGACGTCCTTCGGATGCTCGAGCCCGACCGCCGGCGGCCGGCCCGTCGATGCGGGCATGGACCTGGGGATGGACAAGCCGCACGTGACGCCGGTCGACGCCTACTGCGCGGCGGACGCCATGGGTGGCGGCGTCTGCCCGATCAACTTCTGCGGACAGCTGCTCGCGGTCATCCCAGCCAACGGGTTCCCCCAGTCGGGCGCCGATTCTATCTGCAACGCGGGGCGCGTCTGCGTGATCGGACCGGTGCTGCCCGCCGGCGACGGGTTCCAGCTCTCCTGTGAGACGCCCACGACGGCTACGCCCCTCGCTTTCGGCGCCGCCTGCTCGGCCACGCAGAGCATGCGATGCGCGAACGATTCGCTCTGCATCGCCTCGCCCGATTTTCCGAAGGATCCGTTTTGCAGCACCCTCTGCCGCAACGACGCCGACTGCCCGAACGACGCGCGCTGCCTCGAGTACGCGACCGCCAACTTACCGAACGGCTCGCACGCCGAGGTCGGCATGTGCACGCCGGCCTCCAAGATCGCCGGCACCCCCTGTGTGCGCGAGAGCGGCTGCGCCGCGAACCAGGGCTGCGTCGAGGACGGCTCGCGCACGACCTTGACCATCTGCAAGCCCGGTGGCACCAAATCGGCCGGCCAACCCTGCTCGATGAATTCCGACTGTCGCAGCGGCGCCTGCTACGACCACGTATTCAAGCTGAAGGGGACGCAGAACCGCACGTACTGCTCGGCCGTGTGCAGCGTCAACAGCGACTGCGGGCCCGACCAGGTCTGCGCGCGGTTGGTTCTGAACAACAACGGCACGGTGTCGGATCCCACCGACGACGTGGTGGTCGGGGCCTGCCAGACGCTGTTCGTGCCGCTCGCCAGCAGCGGGTGCGGCCTAGACTCGGATTGCACGGCGCTTGCCAATGAATCCGATACCTGCGACCCGGTCCATGGCCTCTGCTATCGGAAAGCGGCGGTTCCCGGCTCGGCTTGCACGATGGACACCGGGTGCCAGCTGGGCGGCGTCTGCTCGACGGGCGCGCGGTTCCCGGGCGGCTACTGTCAGACCTACGGGTGCAATCCCGATCCGACCGTCACCTCGGGCGTCGACGCCTGTGCGGGCGCGGCCAGCGTTTGCGCGTCGCGCGGCGGTCCGGACGCGCCGCTCAACGCCTGTTACGAAGGATGCCATTTGACGGCGACCAACAGCTGCAGCCGCGCCGCCGCCGGGTATGACTGCGAACCGATCGTGAATGGCGGGCCTCCCAGCCTCTGCCTGCAGCAGGGCGGAACGTAGGTCCGTGCGCACTGCGACGGTCGCAGCTCGGCGGGTGTTTCTCGGGACGCTCGTGCTGCTGGCCCTCGGGACGAGCACCCGGGCGCGCGCACAGCAGCCCGCGATCGCCGCGCCGCCGCCGCCCGGAGCGGCGGCCAGCGCGCCGCCGTTGGTAGCCGTCCCTCCGTCTGAAGCCGCAGTCGCACCGGCCGCGGCGACCAGCTCGGTGCCGCCGCCGCCGTCGTCGGCCGCGCCGCCGCCAGCGCGAAGCGACGACGGGGTCGGGCCCATCCCGACGGCCGACGAGCACCCGGCCGATTCGGATCACGACGCCGTGATCGGGCACTATGGCATCCAGGTGCGTCGATTGGATCCGGGCCCGCTGCCGCTCGCGCTGCGCCCCGGGCTGGGCTGCGCGGCCGACATGAGCACCCCTTGCACGGTGACGCTGGGGGCGATCGGGGCGCGCTACTGGGTGACCCGCAATCTGGCCTGGAACGGCTACCTGGCCTTTGGCTCGGGGGGCGGATCGAGCGGCGCGCAAGGCCTGGACACGTATTTCGGCGCCGGGCCGATCGTGGGCCTGACGCTGCTGCTCGGCAACTGGCGTCACCTGGCGATCGGCGCCAGCCCCGAGCTGGCGGTGGTCTGGTTCCGACCCGGGGGAACGGGTAGCGGCAGCACCACGCTGGTCGAGATGCGGGCCGCGCTGGAGGCGGAGCTCCACTTCGGCTTCGTCGGGATTCCGGCGCTGTCGATCGGTCTGGTCGCGGGCGCCGATCTGCAGTACGAGGGCACGCCGGGCGCTCACCTCTGGTCCGTCGGCATGATCGGGGCGGGCAGCGTCTGGGACACGCTCACCGATCTCTTCATCCGCTACTACCTATGACGCCTCGAACGCCCCCTCCCGACAGCGATCTGGCCGAGCGGCGCGAGCTGCTCGACGCGGCGGGGGTTGCCCGCACGCTGCGGCGGATGGCGCTGGAGATCGCCGAGCGGGTGCCCCAGGAAGGGGCGCCGCTTTATCTGGTGGGCGTGCGCACGGGGGGCGCGTTCCTGGCGCAACGGTTGTGCACGTTGCTGGCGGAGGCCGGGGAGGCGAAGCCGCTGCTGGGCGCGGTCGACATCTCGCTCTATCGCGACGACGTGTTTCGCGGGCTGCCCAAACCGGAGATCGGTCCCACCGATTTGCCGGAGCCGATCGACGGCCGCACGGTGGTGCTGGTCGACGACGTGCTCTTCACGGGGCGGACGGTGCGAGCGGCCATGGACGTGCTGGCCGACTACGGGCGGCCGCGTGCCGTGAAGCTGGCGGCGCTGGTCGATCGGGGCCGGCGCGAGCTGCCCATTCAACCCGACATCGTGGGCGTCACCGTCGAAACGACCGCGCGCGAGTCGGTGCGGGTCATGCTGGCCGAACGGGGCGAAGCCGACCGGGTGGTGCTGCGGGAGCGTCGGGCGTGAGCGGCTTTCCGCACCGGCATCTTTTGGGGATGGAGTCGCTGACCGCCGCGGAGATCACCACCATCCTCGATCTCGGGGAGAGGTTCCTGGAGATCAACGAGCGACCCATCAAGAAGGTCCCCACGCTGCGGGGCAAGACGGTCATCAACCTGTTCCTCGAGCCGTCGACGCGCACGCGCACCTCCTTCGAGATCGCGGCCAAGCGGCTCTCGGCCGACTCGGTCAACATCTCCGGCTCGGCATCCTCGACCGTGAAAGGGGAGACGCTGCTCGACACGGCGCGGAACCTGGACGCCATGGCCCCCGACGTGGTGGTCGTTCGACACGCGCAGGCGGGCGCCGCCGAGATGCTGGCGGCGCGCCTCAAGGCGGGGGTCGTCAACGCCGGCGACGGCGCGCACGAGCACCCGACGCAGGCGCTGCTCGACTGCTCGACCATCCGCGCCCACAAGGGTCGCATCGACGGGCTCGACGTGGTCATCTGCGGCGACATCCGCCACAGCCGGGTGGCGCGCTCGGCCATCTGGGCGCTCACCAAGCTGGGCGCGCGCGTCCGGATCGCGGCGCCGCGTACGCTGCTGGCGCCGGGGCTCGACGAGATGGGGAGCGGGGCCGCCGGCAACGTCTCCGTCCACGACCGCCTGGAACCCGCCCTCGAAGGGGCCGACGTGGTCATGATGCTGCGGATTCAAAAGGAGCGCATCGGCGGCGCGTTGTTCCCGAACACCCGCGAATACGCGCGCTACTTCGGGCTCTCCCAGCGCCGGCTCGCGCTCGCCAAGCCGGACGCCATCGTCATGCACCCGGGACCGCTCAACCGCGGCATCGAGATCTCCCCCGAGGTCGCCGACGGCTCGCACGCGGTGATCCTCGACCAGGTCGCGCGCGGCGTGGCCATTCGGATGGCCGTGCTCTACCTGCTCGCCGGCGGCGAAGCCGCGGCCAGCGCCGAGTAGACACGGCCGAGGGCGAGCGGCCCGTCAGTTCGTGACGCCGATGTCGTTCGCGCAGGGCTGGAACAGGCTGCCGTTCAGATCGATCGAAAACAGCGCGCCCGCGATCTTGGCGCTCACGTCGGCGGCGCAGAAGGAGGCCGTGGTCCCGGTGTACTCGGCGTCCCAGGCCGGTTTGTGGGCGGCGACGTAGGGCGCCAGCGCGCCGCACTCCGAGTATTGATTGCACTGCTCGTCGAGGATGCCGTCGAAGTAGGGCTCGAGGGTCGGGATCTGATCGAGATCGTTCTTCTGGAACACGGCCAGCCCGAGGCCGTGGACGGTGGTGGCGATCCATTCGTTGTACGCGAGCTGATCGGCGGACGAGGTCGAGAACCCGGGGCCGTTCTGATAGGAATCGATGTTGTCGGGCTCGACGGCGTCGAAGCCTTTGTCGCGACAGACCGTGAACCGCGCCAGCATGATCGACTGCAACGTCGCGTAGCGCGGGCCGGCGGGACGCACGTCGAGCCAGATCTCGCCCGGCCAGCCCTGGACCGCGCTCCCCTTGAGCGCCGCGGGAAACGAGCCCGAGTCCGGCCGCCCGGGTTCGTAGGTTCCCGCGTCCATGTAGCAGACGACCTTGATGCCCCGTGCGTGGAGCGCGGCGACCTCCGCGGCGTCGTTTCCCCAGCCATCGATGTCGTAGGCGCCGACGTTCTTGGTGTTGTCGGGCGGCGCATTGGCGAGGTCCCAGTAGAACGTGGTGGCCTGGGCAGGTTGCCACCGTCCCACGCCAGCATCCGTCGATGGCGATCCGCCACGCCCGCCGGCGCCCGCGGCCGCCGAGCCGGCCGCCCCGGCGCGCCCGCCGCCGGCGCCCGCGG
>JADGRB010000011.1 GCA_017881315.1 Pseudomonadota bacterium | reverse complement strand
AGCCAGCGCCGACATGCCGAGGAGGGCGAGAGTGATGCTGGTATGGAAGCGATACATTCTCATTTCGATGGCCTCACCAATTCATGCCTGCGCCTAGGGAAACTCCGTTTCGATCTTCATTTTCGATCCCCGGTAACCCGAGGCCGGGGACTCCGGCGCCGCGGTCTTGTTGCGCGGGGCGGCCCCGACTCCCGGCCGCGCGCGCTGCGCGGCCGCCCGCCGCTCGACGCCGGGCGCCGCCGCGGGCGGCGCGGGCGCCGGCAGCGGAATCAGCTTGAGCACCAGCTCACGATCCTGGTCGTAGGCGAGCGCCTGATGAATGGCGTCGAATCCGGGAAGCGTCGCGCTCACATCGCGCGAACGGCCATCGCGCGACGTCCTGATCACGTAGGGGTTGCCGACCGGTTCATGATCGACCATCAGGCGTGCGTCGGGCGGATCGGTGCGGATGCGGATCTGGACCGAATCGGCCGGGATCCCAACCGTCCCCAACGAGGCGGCCGGCGCGGGGACCGACGCGGAAGACGCAGCCGAGCCGGAGTGCGACTCGCCCCCCGAGGATCTGTGCAGCAAGACCGCGGTCCCGGCAACGACGCCACCGCTTGCCAGCACCGCGCCTATCACCCATCCCACCCGGCGGGGCTGAGCCCGCGGGCCAGCCGCCGGGGCGACCTGGGAGGCGCTGCCGCCCAGAGTCGTATTCGCGATGGGCACGGCCGACTGCGTGGGCCCGGTCGCGATCACCGGCGCCGATCCGCTGGCGGGGGTCACCGCCCGCGGCGTCCCCGAAACCACCAGCTCCATCGTCGCCGTGAGCTCGTCCAGCGACGGACGTCTACCGGGCTCCTTTTCCAGAGTGCGCGCGATGATCGCGCTCACCGGGGCGGGCACCGAGGGCTCGAGCGACGCGGCCGCAATCGGCGTCTGGCTCAGGTGCTGGAACAGGAGCTCGCCCAGGGCCTCTGCGTTGAACGGCAGACCTCCGGTGAGCATCTGATAGCCGATCACCCCCAGCGAATAGACATCGGTCCGCTGATCGATCTCCTTCGCCCCCCGACATTGCTCGGGCGACATATAGGCCGGCGTCCCGATGATCGCGCCGGTCTGGGTCCGGTAGTTGGCGGAGGCGCTCGCCGAGGTCAGCTTCGCGATACCGAAGTCGAGCACCTTGACGAAATCGGGATCGCCGTTGCGCAGCACCAGAAACACGTTGTCCGGTTTGAGATCGCGGTGTACCACCCCCTTGGCGTGCGCGGCGCTGAGCGCCCGCGCGATCCCGCACACGATGCGCGCCGCGCGGGCGACCGGCAGCCTGGTCTCCACGCGAAGCAGCTCGCCCAGAGTCTGCCCCTCCAACCACTCCATGACCAGGTAGGGCATCCCCTCGGCGAGCTCGCCGAAATCGAGCACCTCGACGATGTGATCGTTGCGGATCTCGGTGGCCGCCTTCGCCTCGTTGAAGAAGCGGTGCACCATCTCGGACTGGCGATCAACGCCGGGGTGCAGAACCTTGATCGCCACCCGCCGGTTGATGCGCGGGTGCTCGGCCCGATAGACCACCCCCATCCCGCCTTCGCCGATCTTGTCGCGAACGACGTAATTGCCGATGGTCCTGCCAATCATCTGGTCGGGGCGGATAGTACAACAGTGCGCAGAAACCAGGCAGCGGGCTAACCGAGGGCTGATCCGGCGGCTAGCCCGCGGGTTACTCCGCCCCGGCGCCCGCCTTCTTTTCTTTCTCCTTGGGCAGCGGCTGCCCGGTGATGCGGGCCGCCTCCTCGCGCGCGGTCTTCACCACCTCGTTGCGCGACTCCATGTAGTCGCTGGTGGCGAGCAGGAAGTCTTCCAGGTCGATCGCCTTCTTCCCCTTGCGCGAGCGCTTGCCGCAGTACTCCCAGGCCTGCAGGAGGCGGCTGTTGTCCTCCTCGACGAACTTCTTGGTGTTGGCCTTGAAGGTCTTCGAGGCCGACGGCTTGCCGGTCTTGTCGAGGCCCGTCACGAGCGCACCGCAGTCGGTGCGGACCTTGGTCATGAACGGCACCGGATCCTTCTTGCAGGTGTCGGCCAGATCCTGGAGCACCGTCTGGATGTCCTTCTTCTTGTCGAGATCGGGGATCGCGCAGACCAGGAACTTCTCGAAGGCGACCGACTCCGGCGTCACTTCGGCCGTGAAGGCCCCGCCGACCTCCTGGATCGCCCCGTCGACATCCTTGACCGCGCCGCGCAACTTGAGCTTCTCGGCGTAGCTCTCGAGCCCGCTCTGCATCTTGGGGAGCGCGGCGATGTACTTCTCGAGCGGCGGTTTGAGCGCCTCCGGCACGTCGGTGAGCAGGCTGGACAGCGTCGATCGGGCGCCCTCCAGCTTGGGGACGCACTCGGTGGTGAGGTGCTCGGAGTAGGTCTTCTGCTGGGTGAAGTAGGCGCTCTCGACCCGTTGCTGGATCTGGTCGGCGCTGTTGAACTGCCCGACGTCGACCTCGCTCGACAGCGTGCAGTTCCAGAACGAGCCCATCTCGCTCTTGTCCCGCTCCGCGAAGCGGCCGGCCGCATCGAGGATCGCCTGCGCCGATTTCTTCTTGTCGGCGTCGCGCTTGTAGAAGTAGCCGCCGCCCCCGACCACCGCGATCGCGACCACGCCGAACATCAACCGCTTGCGCTTGCCCGCCGCGGCGCGGTCGGCCATGAGGCGCTGGTACTCGTCCATCCCTGGAGGGGCCGATCCAAACGACATGTGCTTCCTCCTGTTTAGAGGGGCGCTCAAATCGCGCCGGGGCCCGGAGAAAACCGTACTTCGACGGCAATTGCAAGTTCGGCGACGACGCCGGCAAACACCAGCGGGGTGACGGCTATTTCTTCGCCGTCTGCTTGGCGAAGTCCGACAGCCGGGCGACGGCTATTTCTTCGCCATCTGCTTGGCGAAGACCGACCAGGAGTGCAGATAATCGAGCGCCATCTGCAGCTGGTAGTCGTCGAGCCGCCGCGCCTCCACCTGGGCCTCGCCCTGCTCGTTGCGCAGGCGCTTGTGCAGGTCGCGCTCGCGCGGCAGATCGGCCTCGCCCAGATCGGGCGCCGTCGCCTCCACCACGATGTTGGGCGTGATCCCCTGCCCCTGGATCGAACGCCCGTTGGGCGTGTAGTAGCGCGCCACCGTCAGCTTGAGGCCGCAGGGCTTGGACCCGCAGCCGTCGACGTCGATCACCGTCTGCACCGACCCCTTGCCGAAGGTCTGCGTCCCCAGGACGACCGCGCGCCCATGATCCTGCAGCGCGCCCGCGACGATCTCGGCCGCCGACGCCGTCGCGCCGTCGACCAGCGCGATCATCGGGAACCCCGACCAGGTGCCGTGGCTGTGCGCCTTGGCCTCGTCCATCACCTGCCCGCCTTTTCCGACCGTCTTGACGATGAGACCGTCGGCGATGAAGCGATCGGCGACCCGCACCCCCTGGTCGAGCAGGCCGCCCGGATTTCGTCGCAGGTCGAGGATCAACCCCTTGAGCCCTTTGGACTTGGCCGAGAGCTGATCGAGCAGCTCGCCCAGCGACGGATCGGTGTTGGTCGAGAAGACCCGGATCTTGATGTAGCCGATGCCCTCTTCGACGAGCTTCCCTTCCACCGCCTTGACCTCGTAGCGCGCGCGCTTGATCCGGAAGGTCAGCTCGCGCCCGTGGCGATCGACGACCAGCGCGACCTCGCTCCCGGCCGGGCCCTGCATGCGCGTGATCGCGTCGTCGAACTCGAGGGTCGAGATCTCGACGCCGTCGACGCGCTTGATGATGTCCCCCGGCTCGATGCCCGCGCGCCCGGCCGGCGACCCTTCGATCGGCGAGATGATCACGAAATGGTTCTTCCGCTTCTCGACGTCGATGCCGATGCCGTCGATCTCCTCGTTCCCCTCGGTCTCCTTCTTGAGCTTTCCGTACTCGTCGGGGTCCATGAAACGCGAGTGCGGATCGAGCACGTCGGTGAGGCCCCGCGCAGCGCCGTACATGAGGTCCGTCTCGGAGATGTCCTCCACGTAGTGGGTCTCGATGTACGAGAGGACCTTGGTGAAGACGCCGAGCTTCTGATACGGATTGAACCGGCCCGCCTGAAGCGGCGGTGAAAAGATCAGGCCCGCCGAGAACGCGGCGAACACCAGCAGCGCCAGCCCGCCCAGTCGCCGGGCGCGCGGCCAGCGACGGCGTTCCGTGGTCGCGTGAGCATCGACGGGCCTCGCCGGGCGATGCTCGTCCGCAGGGGATGTGACGGATCCTCCCGGGATCCTTTTGTCAGAAGAGATCGGCATCGTCGTTAGTGTACGGCACCGGCCGGGCTCGCAGGCCGCGGCTAGCGCTCGGCAAATATATGGTCACATATGGCTACGACGTGCAATGTACTTGCCCTCATTTTGGGGTTGGTGGATACTTCTTGGTCTCGTTTAGTGTTGGCGGAACCCTTGGGGAATTCGCGCGGACTCCACAGGTTGTCCACCCCCAATCCACACAAATCCACAATATCCAGTGTGGTCGTGTTTCGACTAACACAATATATTGTGTTTTTTTTGTAACTGGACTAAAAGGCTTGTTGGGCGCCGCGATGGCGTCACGTTTTACGGGGAGGGCCCTCCATGCTCGAGAAGAACGACGTTCGAAAGACCCGCAACGGCCGCAACGGATCGCCATCCACCACCAAGGGCGCGAACAAGCCCGAAGGTGGGGTCAAGCCCGCGGCTACCGCGCGCGGGATCAAGCTGCGACGCTATTTCACCGCGCCAGGCGACGACGGCTTCGCGAACGTCGCCTGGGAGCTCCGCACGGCGGCGATCACCGGCGAGAACGGCAAGATGGTCTTCGAGCAGCGCGACGTGGAGGTCCCCAAGAGCTGGAGCCAGACCGCGACCAACGTGGTGGTCCAGAAGTACTTCCGGGGCACCGTCGGCACGCCCGAACGTGAGCGTTCGGTGCGCCAGCTCATCTCGCGCGTCGCGGACACGCTGACCACCTGGGGCAAGAAGGACGGCTACTTCGCCGACGAGGAGTCGGCGCGCGTCTTCAACGCCGAGCTCAAGCACTTGCTGGTCGAGCAGAAGATGGCCTTCAACTCCCCGGTCTGGTTCAACGTGGGCGTCGAGGCGGAGCCGCAGTGCTCGGCCTGCTTCATCAACAGCGTCGACGACACGATGGAGTCGATCCTCGGTCTCGCGAAGACCGAAGGCATGCTGTTCAAGTACGGCTCGGGCACCGGCACCAACCTGTCGCCCATTCGATCCTCGCGCGAGCTGCTCCAGGGCGGCGGCACCGCCAGCGGTCCGGTCAGCTTCATGCGCGGCTTCGACGCCTTCGCGGGCGTCATCAAGTCGGGCGGCAAGACCCGGCGCGCCGCCAAGATGGTGATGCTCGACATCGCCCACCCCGACATCGAAGAGTTCATCTGGTGCAAGGGCAAGGAAGAGAAGAAGGCCTGGACGCTCATCGACGCCGGCTACGACGGGTCGTTCGACGGCGAGGCCTACAAGTCGATCTTCTTCCAGAACTCGAACAACTCGGTGCGCGTCACCGACGACTTCATGGAGGCGGTCCAGAAGGATCGCGACTGGACGACCCGCGCCGTTCGCGACGGGAGCCCGGTCGACACCTTCAAGGCGCGCAAGCTGTGGCGCGACATCGCCGAGGCGGCCTGGATGTGCGGCGATCCGGGGCTGCAGTTCGACACCACGATCAACGACTGGCACACCTCGTCGGGGACGGCGCGCATCAACGCCTCCAACCCCTGCAGCGAGTACATGTACCTGGACGACTCGGCCTGCAACCTGGCCTCGCTGAACCTGCGCAAGTTCGTGGGGGTGGACGGGGACGTCAAGGCCAACGGTCGCGAGATGGACGTCGAGGCGTTCCGGCGCGCCGTCGAGCTCACCACGCTCGGACAGGAGATCATCGTCGGCAACGCCAAGTACCCGACCGAGAGGATCCGCGACAACTCACTCAAGTTCCGGCCGCTCGGCCTCGGCTACGCGAACCTGGGCGCGCTGCTCATGTCGCGAGGCCTGCCCTACGACAGCGCGCCGGCGCGGGCCTACGCGGGGGCCATCACGGCGCTCATGACCGGCTGGGGATATCGGACCAGCGCGGTCATCGCGCGCGACGTGACCGGGCCGTTCGCCGGCTACGCCGAGAACCGCGAGCCGTTCATCGGCGTCATGAAGAAGCACCGGCGCGCGGTCGACAAGCTCGACGCGGGCTTCGTGCCGGTGGAGCTGCTGGACGCCGCGCGCGACGCCTGGGACCAAACCCTGGCCATCGGCAAGGAGCACGGATACCGCAACGGCCAGGCGACGGTGCTGGCGCCCACGGGGACCATCGGCTTCATGATGGACTGCGACACCACCGGCATCGAGCCGGACATCGCGCTCATCAAGTACAAGCGGCTGGTCGGCGGCGGCATGATCAAGATCGTCAACAACACGCTGACCGAAGCGCTGGACAACCTCGGCTACGACGAGGCGCAGGTGAAGGGGATCGTCGAGTACGTCGACACCGAGGAGACCATCGAAGGGGCGCCCGGCCTCAAGCCCGAGCACCTGCCGGTGTTCGACTGCGCGTTCCGCGCCGCCAATGGCACCCGGTCGATCCACTACCAGGGGCACATCCGGATGATGGCGGCCGCGCAGCCGTTCATCTCGGGCGCGATCTCGAAGACGGTCAACCTGCCGCCCGATGCCACGGTCGAGGACGTGCAGGAGGCCTACCTCGAGTCCTGGAAGCAGGGGCTCAAGGCGGTCGCCATCTACCGCGACGGTTGCAAGCGGACGCAGCCGCTGTCGACCAGCAAGACCGATCCGGGCCTGGTCAAAGGGGGCTCCGCCGCGGTTGCGGCCGAGCCGGTACGAAACGGCCCGCCCGCGGCGGTCCGCAAGAAGCTGCCCGACGAGCGGCAGTCGTTCACCCACAAGTTCTCGATCGCCGGCCACGAGGGCTACATCCACGTCGGCCTCTACGAGACCGGCGAGCCGGGCGAGATCTTCGTGAAGATGGCCAAGGAGGGCTCGACGATCTCGGGGCTCATGGACAGCTTCGCGACCGCCATCTCGCTGGCGCTACAGCACGGGGTGCCGATGCGGCTGCTCTGCGACAAGTTCGCGCGGACCCGCTTCGAACCTTACGGCTTCACCGAGAACCCCGACATCCCGCGGGTCAGCTCGATCATGGACTACCTCTTCCGCTGGCTGGGCGGTAAATTCGTCAAGCAGGCGGCCTCTCTCGAGGCGCCGGTCTCGGCAGCGGCCAGCGACGAGCTGGCACGCGTCGGCGAAGTGGTCGCCGCCGCCGCCAAGGTCGAGGTGATCGACATGAGCGCGAAACCGAACGGCCAGAACGGCCACGCCAACGGGAATGGTCACGCCAACGGCAACGCGCACACCGGAAACGGCAACTACAGCTTCATCGCCCGCACCGACGCGCCGACCTGCCCCGAATGCGGATCGATCATGATCCCCAACGGCAGCTGCCACAAGTGCGTGAACTGCGGCACGACAAGCGGCTGCTCGTAGAACCAACGCCGTAACATCGAACGCGGGAGATCTCCGGGTCTCCCGCGTTTTTTTCGGCCTCAGCGGCGCGCGAAGGGGTTCACGATCTCGATCGATCCGAAGCGTTGGCCCGAATTCAGGTCTTCGGAGTAGAGGCGGTCGCAGGCGGCGGTGCTGGCCGCCTCGACGACCAGGGCGTCCCAGAAAGAGATACTCGCCTTCTGCTGCAGGGCCATCGAGGCGACCAGCAGATGGCTGTCGTTCTCGACAACACGCCACGCCAGATATTCGCGAACCACGTCGGCGGCACGCGCGGGCGCGAGGGGACGCCGGACTTTGCGCGTCAGCGTCACATAGAGCTCCTGCAATACTTGGACGCTCAGAACACCCTCACGACTGTTCCAGAGATCGACGATCAGATCGCGCGCGATCTCGTGCTTGCGTCCGGCGTCCCGGTCCTCGGCGTAGACGAGGACGTTCGTGTCAACGAAGCTTGGCACGATCGTGGAGCTCGTCGCGGGCGGGTGGCGGGCCTCCGCCCAATGGCGTGCCATGCGTCAATCTTCGAAGGGCGGCGTCACGCGCTTTCACGAAGCCGCGCTGGTCTTCCACGAGGCGGGAGAGCTCCTGTCTCAAAAATGCAGACACCGACAGTCCCTGTTGAGCCGCCAAGATCTTCGCCTCGCGGAGAATGTCATCGTCGAAAGAGAGGGTGATGTTGCGTCCCATGGCCGCTCACGTAAATTACGTGTAACACGTAATTTACGTATCGACAACCGCCGACGCCCCGGTCGCTTAAGATTCCTCCCATGTCCGACCGCTACATCGACGTCTTGGTCGAGGAGCATCCGGAGATCCCCGAAGGGTGCGAGATGCGTTTTCATGCGGTCGGCGAGGCGCGGGTCGTGCGGCAGATTCAGTACGAACCGCTGGTCGGGCCGGAAGGGGATTTCGAGGTCGTGACGGCCGGCGGCGAGCCGGCGCGGGCCGTGCCGGTCGACGATTCGGGCGCTGGGACCGCGGTGCTCATCTATGGAGACGCCCGCGGGCTGCGGCTGCGACGCGTGGGCGGCGCCGACGACCAGGGCGATCCGATCGCCGAGCCGTACCTGCTCCTCGCCGAAGACGCGATCGTCGATTAGGGCCGGCGCCACTAGGCGCGCATCGGCTCGCACGACCATTCGACGCGCGCGATTTCTTGGCGCGGACGGCGCTCGCGTTCTTGGGCCGCTGAAGGTAGTTTTGAAGGATGTTCACGTTCGTCACCGGCGGGCTCTGCTCGGGAAAATCGGAATACGCGATCCGGCGCGCCTCCGAGATGGGACCGCCGCCCTGGCTCTACGTCGCCGCCTACCTCGACGGGGACGACGGGCTGAAGGCGCGGCTGGTCGGCCACCGCAAGGATCAGGACGCGAGCTGGAAGCAGATCGGCGCGCCGGACGCCCTCTCCGCGGCGCTGGACCCGGCGACGCTCGATGGGTGCGGCGCCCTGGTCATCGATCGTCTGACGGTCTGGCTCTCGAATCGACTGTCGGTGACCGACAAGCGCTCGGACAAGGCGCTGCTGGGCGAGGTCGAGGTGCTGGCGGACAGGCTCTACCGCTCGACGACACCGGGCGTGCTGGTGACCACCGAGATCGGGCTCGGCTTCTTGCCCGCCAACGTCCCCGATCGGCGCCTCATCGACGTGGCCGGCATGGCGAACCAGATCCTCTCCGAGCGCGCGGAGTCGGTGGTGATGATGGTGAGCGGCGTGCCGCTCCGTCTGCGCTGATGTAGTTTTCGTGAATTCGGCGTATGCTGCCGCCCGAAGTGCGGGAGCGTTCTGACAACCTCCAACAGGACTTTGCCATGATCCGTTCAGATCTCCGTTCGGGCCCCTCGCGAGGAATCCTTTTCGCCGTGTTGGCGGGAGGTTTGACGTTGCTCGCTGCTTCACCGGCGTCGGCCAAGAAGAAGGCTCCGGCCAAGGAGGCGACGCCGGCCGCGTCAGACGAGGAGAAGCCTTCCGGCGCCCCGACCGACGAAAAGCCCGCTTCCCAGGCCAACGACGTCGAGAAACCCAAGACCATCCTGGACACCAACCAGGAGGCGCCCAAGACCGACAGCCTCGGCCACGTGCACTTCGCGTCGCCGAACGGCGAAGGTCTCGGCCGGGTGGTCGTGAGCGCGCCCGCAGAGGCCAAGGTGAAGGTCTTCCTCGAGGGTCGATTCTTCGGAAACGCGCCGGTGACGATCTTCAGCGTCCCCAAGGGCGACTACATCCTCGAGGCCAGCTATCCGAGCGGCAAGCAGGTCAGCAAGCCGGTGACGGTCTCCGAGAACGAGGAGACCGCTATCGATCTCGGGACCGCCAAGGCTGCCAGCGGGGGCGGCGGCGGCGGCTTCATGAGCGGCTCCGAGATGACGCCGACCCGATCGCGCTGGATGAAGGGGTTGCTGATCGGCGGCGCCGCGGCGTTGGTCTTCGGCGTGACTTTCGGCATCCTGGAGGTCAAGGCCGAGAGCGACTACCAGAACACGCCGGCGAGCGATCAGGCCCGGCTCGACAGCCTGCAGACGACGGGCCAGCGCGACGCCACGCTGGCCGACATCGGCTACGTCGTCGCGGGCTTGGCGGCCCTCGGCGCCGGATACTGTGCGCTGCCGCTGATCCTCGGTCCCGGTACGCCCGCCAGCGAGAAGCCCGCGACGACCACCACCAATACGCTGGGGATCGCCCCGATGGTGGGCGGTCACACGACCGGCGGCGCCCTGTTCTTCCGATTCTGAGCTGAAGACCAGCGCCGTCCGTCCGAGCTGAAGATAGGCGCCAGGCCGAGGCGCCTGCGCGATCTACTTGCCGAGCTTGGCGGTGTCGATGACGCGCACGCCGGCGGGCGGTGTGAAGTGGAACTCCGTCTCCGCGATGTGCGTCCCCATCCGGATGTCGGCGAAGGTCAGGTCGTTGAGGTTCCCCTGCCCGTCGGTGATGACGCTTTCGCGGACGTCGAAGGTGTGCGGATCGACGACGAACAGGATGGTCTTGACCTGCGGTTCGGCGACCTTGGGCGCCAGCATGAGCAGGTAGTCGCCCGGCGCGCCGTAGGGCGTCTTGCCGGCGGCGGTGATGTCGAACTCGGCGGCGAGCTTGCCCTTGCCGGTCAGGAACGCCAGCGCGGCCGGTAGCTGGGAGGCCTTGAGCGCCTGCTTGAACGCCTGCCGATCCTCCGGCTCGTAGAGCCACAGCACGCCGCCGTCGCTCACGTAGGTGGCGAGCTCCGGCTTCTGGTAATCCCAGCGCATCCGACCGGGCTTCTTGAACATCACCGTCCCCGACGAATTCGTCTTCCGCCCCATCGCGGCGCTGGTCAGGGTCTGCGTGAAGCGGGCACGGAAGTCCGCCGCCCCGTCGTAGCGCCGCTGCACCCGTTCGACGACCGCATCGAGATCGAGTCGCGCCGCGGGCGCCGGCGGCGTCGCCGCCGCGAGCAGCGCGGAGATCAGGGGAGCCAGCATCGACCGATCCTAACCGCTTCCGGGGTCACACGCCCTGTTGCAGATACTCGCCGGCGGGCGCGAGGACGTCGCGGGGCTTGGCGCCGTTGGTGGGGCCGACGATGCCGTCGTGCTCCATGTGCTCGACCATCCGCGCGGCGCGGTTGTAGCCGATCTGCAACCGGCGCTGGATGTACGAAACCGAGGCTTGCCGCGTGTCGCAAACGATGGCGACCGCCTGATCGTAGAGATCGTCGTGGAAGCTGTCGGCCGGCGCGCTGCCGTCTTCCGCGTCCTCTTCGCGGGGCTTCAAGATGTCCATGTCGTAGACCGGCTTCGCCTGCAGCTTGAGGAAGTCGACCACGCGATGCACCTCGTCGTCGGAGAGGAAGGCGCCGTGGAGACGCCGCAGCTTGGTTCCCCGGTCGGAGAACAGCATGTCGCCGTTGCCGAGCAGCGTCTCGGCCCCCGAGGTGTCGAGGATCGTGCGCGAGTCGATCTTCGACGCGACCTGCAGCGCGATGCGGCTGGGGAAGTTGGCCTTGATGAGCCCAGTGATGACGTCGACCGACGGCCGTTGCGTCGCCAGGATCAGGTGCAGCCCCGCGGCCCGCGCCTTCTGGGCGAGACGCGCCACGCTGGTCTCCACGTCCTTCGGCGCGACCATCATGAGGTCCGCAAACTCGTCGATGACGATCACGATGTAGGGGAGCTTCACCGGCTTGGGTTGGGCGGCCAAGCGCTCGCGGGCGGCCTGCGCGGCCGCGGCCTCCCCCGAAAGATCCTCGTCGCTGGGTGCCTCGTAGCCGACGATTCCGGCGCCGTCGCCCTCACCGTCGCCGTCGCCCTGCGCCACCGTGATCTCCGAGGCGGCGTCCAGATCGACCTCCTGCTCGGTGCCGTCCGGACCTGCGACCACCACCCGGATCTTCTTCTCACGGCGCGCCGGCGCCTCGGGCACCTCGGCCTTGCCGCCCGCGTTGGCGATGTCGATCTTGGCGTTGTAGCTGGCGATGTCGCGCACGCCGGTCTTGGCCAGCATCTCGTAACGACGCTCCATCTCGTCGACGGCCCAGCGCAGCGCCAGGTTCGCCTTCTTGGGATCGGTCACCACCGGCAACAGCAGGTGCGGAATCCCTTCGTAGATCGACAGCTCCAGCATCTTGGGGTCGACCATGATGAAGCGGACCTCGTCGGGCGAGGCGTTGTAGAGCAGGCTGGTGATCATGCCGTTGACGGCCACCGACTTGCCCGAACCGGTGGTGCCGGCGACCAGCAGGTGCGGCATCTTGGAGAGGTTCACGCTGACCGGCGCCCCCTTGATGTCCTTGCCCAGCGCGATCTGCAGCTTCGAGGCCGACCCGGTGAAGCAGGTGTCCTGCAGGATCTCCTTGAGGTAGACCATCTCGCGCGTCGGGTTCGGCACCTCGACCCCGACCACCGCCTTGCCCGGGATCGGCGCGACGATGCGCACGGCCTGGGCCTCGAGGGCCATGGCCAGGTCCTTCTCGAGGTTGGCGATCTTCCCGGTGCGGGTGCCGGGCGCCGGCGCGAACTCGTACATCGTCACGACCGGGCCCATGTGGATCTCTTTCACCTTGCCGCGCACGCCGTAATTCGACATCGCGAGCTCGAGCCGCTCCGCCATCTCGTAGAGCGCCTGCTTGTCCATGTCGTGGGCCGGCGGCGGGATGTACTCCAGCAGGTCGGTGGTCGGGAGCTTGAAAGCGCCCTCCCCCAGCTTGATGAAGGTGGGCTTCTCGCCGGGGGTCGCTGGGGCTTCGGCGTCCACGGCGTCACCCGCGTCCTGCGCGTCCTGCCCGTCCTTCGCGTCCTTCGCGTCCTTCGCGTCCTTCGCTTGCTGGGCCAACCGCAACCGCGTGATCGAGGCGGCCTCGACGATGATCGGCGCATCGGGCGGGGGCATGGCGGCCGCAGCGGCCTCGGCCTCCTCATCGACCGCCAGAACCTCGATGGGCGCGAAACGCTCGACGGCGGCGACCTCCGCGACGATCGCGGCCATCGCGGCGCGCTCTTCGTCGATCTCGTCGCGCACCGTGCGCGTGGCGCCGACCCGGACGGCGTCGCTCTCCTGAAGCGGCAGCGGCACGGGAATGGCGCCGGCGTCGGCGTCGGCGTCAGGGTCGACGTCGATCGCCGCCGCGCGCACCGGCTCGACGATCGCGATCTCCGGTTCCATCCGATCCGGATCGTGGCGGTCGCGCCGCACCTCCCCCTTGTCGTCCTTCTCCGGGAAAGCCGCGCGCGCAACCCGCCAGCTGGCGATCGCGCCCGCGACCAGGCCGCGCCGAGCGTGGCGCCCAGCCCAGGCCAGGACGATCGCGACCTCGCGCATGCTGATCTCGGTGACCAGCAGGATCCCCACCACCAGCATCGTGGTCGCCACCAGCGCGGCGCCCACGGCGCCGATGAAGCTGGCCGTCACTTCGCCCAGCCACTGCCCCCCGAGGCCGCCCGGTCCGTGGTGGCTGACGACGCTGTCCGCGAACGGCAGGTGCAAGAGCACGGCGACCGAGCCCAGCAGCAGCAGCGCGCCGGCCCCTTCACGAACGCCGTCGACCAGCGGTCGGGCGCGGAAGCAACGGATGGCCGCGATCAACATGCCCGCAATCAGCAGGTAGGCGCCCAGGCCCACCAGGGTGTAGAACCCGGCGGCGATCGTGGCGCCACCGGGGCCCATCAGCGGGTCGCCGCCGACCTGCATCGACACCAGCGACATGCCGGCGAACAGACCGCCGGCCAGCAGCAAGATGCCGCTGATCTCGCGACGCCGGGTCTGACGGTTCCCGGGGAGATTCGGCTCGGTGGAAGTCTTGGTGGATGTCTTGACGGCCATGGGGGGTTCCTCGGTGTCGGAGGTGGGCGTACGCCTACATCAGACTACCCAGACCCACAGGACGTCAAATTTCCTGTTTTTTGTACTCCTGCGTCATTTCGACCACCTGCCCGTCGGTGCTGCTGAAAGCATCCTCGATCGCCAGCTCCTCGGCCGTCGCGCTGGCCTCCGCGGCGGGAACCTCCACCGGTTGCCGCGCCCAGTGGGCGTGGACCGCCTCCGCGACCGGGCGGGTCATGCCGGGGGCGGCGGCAAGCTCTTCGATCGACGCCTCCCGGACCTTCTTCAGGCTGCCGAAGTGACGCAGGAGCTGGCGCTGGCGCCCCGGTCCGATCCCCGGAACCGCGGCCAGCGCCGAACGGAGGGTCAGCCGGCGCCGCTGCGCCCGGTGAAAGCCGATCGCGAAGCGGTGCGCCTCGTCGCGGAGCTGCTGGAGGATGAACATTTCGCCGCTGCTCGGTCGGATCGGGATCGGATCCTTGGCGTGCGGCAGGAAGACCCGGTCGGGACGCCGGCTGTCCTGCTTGCTGTCCCGCGGGTGCGTCTTGGGGGCGGTGCTGGGATCCGGAGGTGGCGACGTGGAGGCCCCCTCCGGAGCGCCGGAATCCGGCGGAGGTGGCGACGTGGAGGCCCCCTCCGGAGCGCCGGAATCCGGCGGAAGGGGCGTCGCGAAGTCGTCGCGTTCCTTGGCCAGCCCGACGATCGACAGCGCGGTGCCCGCGCCCACGGGAATCCCGACGTCGCGCGCCGCCGCCATCGCCATCGCCAGTTGTCCCTTCCCACCGTCGACGACGATCAGATCGGGGAGCTGCCAGGACGCGGCGCTCGCGTCCTCACCGGCCTCGCGCGCGCGCCGGAACCGCCGCGACAGGACTTCGTACATCGAGGCGAAATCGTCGTTCTTGCGGGCCGAGCCCGCCGCAGCGCGCGCGCGAACCTTGTAGGTGCGGTAGCGGGCCTTTTCGGGGCGCCCGTCGACGAACACCACCATCGAGGCCACGGTCGCGAAACCCTGCAGGTGCGAGACGTCGTAGCACTCGATCACGCGCGGCAGGTGCGGCAGCTTCAGCCGCTTCTGGAGCTTCCCCAGCGCCAGCTCGACGTCGGCGCGCGCGTTGCGCCGGGTCGCAAAGCTGGAGGCCGCGTTCTTGTTCGCGAGGTCGACCAGCTTGCGCCGGTCCCCCCGCTGCGGCATGCAGACCTCGACCCGCTTCTTGCGCCCACCCGCTTCGATCCGCCGCTCGGTGAGCCACTCGCTCTTGAGCTCCGCGTCCTCGATCTCGACCGGCAACAGCACCTCGTCGGGCGGCGGGGCGCCCAGGTCGTAGTAGAGGCCGACGAAGGAGGAGATCAGCTCCGCGTCGGGAAACTCCTGGCCGGTGAACGAGAAGGCCCGGCTGCCGTTCAGCGTGCCGCCGCGGATCGACATCACCACGATCTCGAGCGCGATCCCCTCGCGGTGGTAGCCGATCAGATCCTGGTCGGCGAAGTCGGTCGAGACCACCCGCTGTTCCTCCAGCGAGGTCTCGAGCGCCCGGATCGAATCGCGGATCTCGGCCGCCACCTCGAACTCGGTGCGCCCCGCCGCGTCCCTCATCCGCCCGCGCAGCCGGTCGAGGAGCTCGTCGCTCTTGCCGGTCAGGAAGAGGCGCACGTCGCGCACCTGCTCGCCGTAAGCCTCGCGCGACACGGGCAGCACGCAAGGGGCCGGGCAACGCTTGATCTGGTATTGCAGGCAGGGGCGGCGGCGGTTGTGCAGCACGTGGTCGGTGCAGGTGCGGAGCTGGAAGTGGCGGTTCACCGCCCGCAGCGCCTCCCGGCAGGAGCTGGCCGAATGATAGGGACCGAAGTAGTAGGCGCCGTCGTCGCCGAGGCGCCGCACCACCTCCAAGCGCGGCCACTCGCCGTCGGGATCGAGGCGCAGCACCAGGAAGTTCTTGTCGTCCTTGAGGTTGACGTTGAAGCGGGGCTGGTGCCGCTTGATGAGCGTGTTCTCGAGGAGCAGCGCCTCCTTCTCGTTGGAGGTGATGACCGTCTCGATGTCGACCACGATCCCTTCCAGCAAAGGCACGAAGTCCCGGATGTCCCCCGAGGCGGGCTGAAAATACTGCCGCACGCGGTTGCGCAGGATCGCCGCCTTGCCGATGTAGATCGGTTTGCCGCGCGCGTCCTTCATGATGTAGACGCCGGGCGCCGCCGGCAGCCCTTCCAGGATCTCGGCCAGCGTCTTGGCCGGCGGCGAGACCTCGGCCTCGCGCATCCCGAGCGGTTCTGGTGCTGGGCCTTCGGGATCCTCGGACATCGCGCTTAAAGATACCGCCGGCGCTATATTCGCGCCGCATGCGTGGCTTGCCTTCCGCGATCGTCCTCGCCGCCGCCCTGGGGGTCGCGGTTGGACCGCCGCGGGCGGCGCGCGCCGCGGCGGCGCCGGTGGTCGGGCGGCTGACCTGGTTCGGGCAGTCCTGCTTCCTGCTGGAGACGGCGGCCGGGACCCGGGTCCTCATCGACCCGATCCCCAAGAACCTCGGCTACCCGCTGCCGGCCGGGTTGCGCGCCGATCTGGTGACCGTCAGCCACGAGCACGCCGACCACGACAACCTGGCGATGGTCACCGGCAAGCCGCACGTGATTCACGGCCTCACCGCCGACAAGAAGGGCTGGGCGCACGTCGACGAGCGGTTCCGGGACGTCTCGATCCGCTCGGTCGGCGTCTACCACGACGATCGGCGCGGCGCGCAGCGCGGCCTCGACACGGTCTTCATCTTCGAGGTGGGCGGCCTGCGGATCGCGCACCTCGGCGATCTCGGCCACACCCTCGACGACGATCAGCTGGAGGCGATCGGCTCGGTCGACGTGCTGCTGGTCCCGGTGGGCGGCTCCTCCACCGTCGACGCCTACCAGGCGACGCGGGTCATCGATCAGCTCCACCCGCGCCTGATGGTCGTGCCCATGCACTACAAGACCGACGCCAGCGCCTCGAAGGAGCTGGCGCCGCTGGACGCGTTCCTGGAGCGCAAGGCCAACGTGCGTCACGTGGCGGGTCCGACGGTGGTGCTGACCTCGGTCAAGGCGCGGCCGGCGACCGAGATCGTGGTCCTGAATTACCGTTGAGCGGCGGCTAGAAACGATATCCGGCGGTGGTGGCGGCGCCGATCGCGGGGGGCATGTAGTTGCCACCCGAGATGAGGAGCTTGAGCGCCTCTTGCGGCTTCAGATCGATCTGGATGCAGCGGCTCTGCGGCACGAACTGCAGCCGGCCGCTGGTCGGATTCGGCGAGGCCGGAACGAACACGCAGGCGATCCGGGGATCGCCCTCGATCGCATGGCCGCTGGTGAAAGCCAGGACGCAACCGCGGCCGGCGTCGTCCGGCACCAGCACGACGTGTGCGAACATCCCGAACACGCCGTCGTGTGGATCGGAGATCGCCACCTGCTTCCACGACCGATAGAGATCGCCCAGGCCCGGCACGTGCCGCAGGACCCAGTCGGTCGCGCTCAGCAGCGCCCGGCCGAGCACGCTGGTGACGAACAACCCGAACAGATAGATCACGCCCAGGGCCACGGCGATCCCCACCAGCGGCATCTGGATGTGCAGGAGCGCGCGCGCCTTGCTGTCCACGTACCAGAGGACGAAGAAGGTGACCGCGACCGGGACCGCCGCCAGCGCGCCCGCCACCAGCTTGTTGCGGATGTGCGTCTGCAAGCGGCCCATCTCGTTATTAGACGCCGATAACCGACGGGACGCCAAAACCGGCGCCCCACGGCTCAGGGGAGCAGCAGCGTTCCGACGCTTCCGGGCGCGGCCAGCGCCGCGTCGATCTCGGCGGGGGCGACGATGTGGACCGCGCCGACGCCGGCCCCGAGGGACGCGAATGCCTCCTCGAGCTTTGGGATCATCCCGCCTTGAACCGCGCCGCTGCGGATGGCCTCGCGCGCCTCGGCGACGGTGAGGCGGCGCAGCAAGGTCGCCGGATCGTCCTTGTCCCGCCGGACGCCGCCCACGGCGGTGCAGGCGACGAGCGCCCCGGCGCCAATGGCCCCCGCGAGCTGGCTGGCGACGACGTCGGCGTTGATGTTGAGCACCTGGCCGTCGGGGCCGGCGCCCAGACAGGCGACGACCGGCAGGTGGCCGGCGCCGTGCAGGAGCTCGAGCAGCGCCAGATCGAAGCCGTCGACGTCGCCCACCAGCCCGAAATCGACGGCGGCCCCGTCCGAGCCGGAGACGGCGCGCGGCGGGCGGCGGTGGGCCCGGACCAGGCCGCCGGATCCGGAGAGGCCGACCGCCGGTGCGCCGGCCGCGCGCAGCGCCGCGACCAGATCGACGTTGAGCTGCCCGGCGACGACCATCTTCAAGACCTCCAGGGTCGGCTGGTCGGTGATGCGCCGGCCGCCGACCAGACGCGGCTCGATCCCCAGGCGACGCGCCATCTCGGTCGTCTGCGGCCCGCCGCCGTGGACGACGACCAGACGGCGCCCGGCCGCGCGCGCCCGCGCGATCGACGCCGCGGCGACGCCGAGCGCCGGCGCGCCCAGCACGTCGCCGCCCAGCTTGACGACCGCGCCGACTAGGGCCAAGGACCGGGATCCTCGAGCGAGGCCGTCTCCGGCAGGCCGAGCATCAGGTTCATGTTCTGGATCGCCTGGCCGGCGCCGCCCTTGATGAGATTGTCGAGCGCACTCACCACCGCCAGCGTCCGCGTCGCGCCGGCCGCCGGACCGAGCGTGAACCCGACCTCCGCGTAGTTGCCGCCGGCGACGGCCGCCACCTCGGGGAGCCGGTCACGCACGAAACGGACGAACGGCTCGCCGTCGTAGGCGTCGGCGTAGAGCTCCGCGATCGCGCCCGCCTCGGTCTCCGCCGGCAGCTCGACGAAGCTGGTCGCCAGGATCCCGCGCGACAGCGGCGCCGAGACCGGCACGAAACGCAGCTGCAAGCTCCGCGCGCCCGCGCTGGTCATCGTCTCGAGAATCTCGGGGGTGTGCTGGTGCTCGAGCACCTTGTAGGTCTTGAGGTTCACCGACCGCACCGGGTGGTGCGTCCCCGCCGACGGCGCGACGCCGCTTCCCGAAGAGCCGGTCATGCCGACCACGTGGACGACGCAGCCGATTTCCAGCTGGCCGCCGCGCGCCAGCGGGAGCAGGCCGAGCTCGATGGCCGTCGCGAAACAGCCGGGCGAGGCCACGGCGTCCGCGGTGCGGATCGCGTCGCGGTTCAGCTCCGGCAACCCGTAGACGAAGGTGCCGAGGGCCTCGGGGTGCGGGTGGGCGGCGCCGTAGTAGCGGGCGTAGGCGGTAGCGTCGCGGAGACGGAAGTCGCCCGACATGTCGACCACCTTCACGCCGGCGCTCAGAATCCCGGGCGCGTGGAGCGCGCTCACCCGGTGCGGCAGCCCGAGCAGCGCGATGTCGCAACCGCGCGCGGCCTCGGCGGGCGGCAGATCCTCGAAGCGCAGATCGCTGCGCCCGGTGAGCGGCGGGTGCACCGCGCCCAAGGGCTCGCCCACGTGATCGATGGCGACGACGCGCACCAGCTCGACCTCCGGATGAATCAACAGGCGCCGGATCATCTCGGCGCCCCCGTAGCCAGTGCCGCCGACGACGACGGCTTTGAATCGCCTCATCGACTACAAGTGTAAGCCGCAGGGAGCAGCGATGACGAGTCGTCCTCGAGAATCAATCTGAGACGCAACCGAACTGAATACCGCCGGGGAGCAAACCCCAGTGTTGACCGGTGGGGCAGGTTGGGGTCTGCGAATCCTGCCCAATCCCGCCTCCGTCGTCACCCAGGATCGGGCAGACCCCATTGTTGTTGGGGCTGGTGTTGGGACAAAACGCCTTTTCAGGACCGCAGCCCGCCGAGATCGCGATCGTCACCAGACCGAACAGGGCAAGAGCGACGCAAAGCGACTTCCAGAGCGACTTCATCCCCCAATGATGGTCGGGCGTGGCGGTGGGTGTCAAGCGCGCGTGACGCGGTTTGACTCCGCTTGGTCGCCCTCCTACGCTGAAAGGCCGTGCGTCGCGCAGTCCCAGGCCTTCTTCCGATGCTTCGCGCGACGCTTCGTGCGACGCTTCGTGCGACGCTGATCGCCACGACCCTGGTCGCTCTCTCGGCGGGCGCTTCCGAGGCCGCGGTCCGCCTGCACGCGATCGTTCCCGCGACGCCGCCGCCCGCGATCATGCCGCTTTCCGACGTGCGGCCCGGGATGGTCGGGCAGGCGCTGACGGTGTTCCAGGGGACGAAACCCGAGCCCTTCAAGATCCGCGTCGTGTCGATCATGCGGAACTTCCTGCCCAAGCAGGACGTGATCCTGATCCGCGCGGAAGACCCGCGGGTCGAATTCAGCGGCATCGTGGCCGGCATGAGCGGCAGCCCGGTCTACATCGACGGCAAGCTGGTCGGCGCGATCGCCTACGCCTGGAGCTTCGCCAAGGAGCCCCTGGGCGGCGTCACGCCGATCGAATCGATGCTGGCCGAGCGCCGCCGCCCCCGCCGTGCCGAAAAAGAGACGTACGTCGAGCGGCTGCGCGGCGGCTCGGGGACGCCCGATGCGCTGGCGCGCGGCCTCGGGTTGCCGCCGATGGGCCCGATGGCGGCCGTGGGCGAGCCGCACCTGCTGCGCGCCTCGGTGCCGCTGTCGGTCTCGGGCTTCACGCCGCGCACGGTGGCGGAGCTGGCCGACGAGCTGCGACCGTCCGGGTTGGTCCCCCTCCAGGCGGGCGGCGGGCGGCGCGCCGGTCCCCCCGCGGCCGGCCACGTCGAGCCCGGCTCGGCGATCGGCGTCGAGCTGGTCCGCGGCGACATGAGCACCGTCGCCACCGGCACCGTCACCTACGTGAACGGCGCCGACGTGCTCGCCTTCGGTCACCCGCTGTTCGGCATCGGGGAGGTCTACCTGCCGCTGGTCGACGCGGAGATCCACGCGTTTCTCCCCAGCCTGAGCCAATCGTTCAAGATGTCGTCCCCCCTCAATGAGGTCGGGACGCTGGTCCAGGATCGCCCCGCCTGCATCATCGGCGACCTCGACGCGCGCAGCACCATGCTCCCCGTCGACGTGCGGGTGACCGGCCCGGGCACGGAGCCTCGCCTTTTCCACGCCGAGGTCGCGCGCAACCGGCGGCTGACGGGGATGCTGGCGTCGATGGTGATCGGCAACGCGATCGCCGACGCGGAGCCGGATGTCACCGACATGGTGGTGACCCTCAACTCCAAGGTGGGGGTCAAGGGCTACGCGCCGCTCGAGCTGCGCGACCAGATCTTCTCGCCCGAGGGGGTCTCCGGCCACGCGCTCGCCGCGTCGCGGGGCTTGAAGGCGATGGGCGAGCTGATGTTCAACCCGTTCGAGCCGGTGGTGCTGGACCGCATGGACGTCGACGTGCGCGTGGAGTTCCGGCGCGACGTCGCCGACATCGTCGCCGTGTCGCTCCCCTCGCAGGACGTGCACGCGGGCGACACCGTCGGGCTGCGAGTCACCCTGCGTCCCTACGCCGGCGCCGAGTACGTCGAGACCGTCCCGGTGATCATCCCGCGCACCCTGGCCGGCCAGACGGTCAAGGTCGAGGTCGCGACCGGCGCGTCGGTGAAGCCCGACCTGCCGCAGGCCGAATCGCTGCAGGTCTACATCGACAATCTGCGCAAGTCGTACCCGGCGACCTCGATCGTGGTCACGCTGCAGACGCCCGACGACGGCGCCTCGCTGCGCGGTCGGTTGATCTCGGGGCTGCCGGCCTCGGCGCTCGACACGCTCCGCCCGGGCAACCAGACCCGGCGCGCCGACGCGTACCACATCGCCGATCGAACCGTCTTCCCCGTGCGCCAGCTGGTCAGCGGCAAGCAGGAGCTGAGCATCCAGATCAAGGACGACGCCCTCGGCGGAGGCGAAATGGGCCGGCGTCCTTTACAATAGCCCGCCTCGATGCGTTGGTTTCCGTTCCCGTTGGTCTCCGTGCTCGCGCTGGCGTTGACCGCCACCGCGGGCGCCGCGGTGACCAAGACCTTCCGCCAGACGACGGCCAAGGACTTCGAGGAAGGGGAAGCGACGGCGAGCGTGATCCTTCCAGATGGCGCCGTGGTGCCGGGGATGAAGCCGAGCCCGGTGGCGATCGAGGCCGCGTTCGTCTGGTGCTCGACGCTGTCGCCGGACGGCCGCACCGCCTACTTCGGCACCGGCGACCAGGGACGGATCTACGCCGTCGACGTCGCCGGAAACGAGGCGCACGCCCGGAAGGTCGCCGCGCTCGACGCGGCCTGGATCACCGCGCTCGGCGTGCGGCCGGATGGAACGCTGGTCGTCGGCACCACGCCCGGCGGACGCGTCTACACCGTCGATCCGAAGAAAGGCAACACCCACCTCCTCACCACGCTCGGCGTCGATCACGTCTGGGCGCTGGTGGCCGACGGCAAGACGGGGATCGTCTACGCCGGCACCGGCGGACCCGGCAAGATCTTCGCGATTGATCCGGGCGGCAAGTCGCGCGAGGTCTGGAATTCGGGCGACAAGCACGTCGTCTCGCTGATCCAGGCGGACGCGACGCACCTTTACGCCGGGACCTCGGAGGAGGCGATCCTGTTTCGCGTCGGTCTCGACGGACGGGCCGAGGCGCTGGCCGACTTCGACGCCGAAGAGGTCCGCGCGCTGGGCCGCTCCGGGGGCGCGCTCTACGCCGCGGTCAACGACTTCGAGCGGACGACCCCCGCGCCGGCGATGGTCCCGGCCGGGCCTCGCGGCACCAAGATCACCGTGGCGCCGTCGGGATCGCCGGCTTCGGCCGGCGCGCTGCCGCGCCCGGGCCAGCGCAAGGCGAAGGCGGCGCTCTATCGAATCGATCCCGACGGCCATCTGGAGCAGATCTTTTCGATCGGCGACGGCTACTTCACCGCGCTGGCCTTCGACGACGACGGGCGCGCCTTCGTCGGCAGCGGGACCGAGGGGCGCGTCTACCGCGTCGACCCGGACCGCAAGGCGGCCCTCGCGATCGATCTGCCGGAGCGACAGGCGCTGACGCTGGTCCGTTCCGGGAAGACCTTCCTGGTCGGCACCGGCGACGTGGGCGGCGTGTACCGGGTGGTGGCCGCCGCCTCCCGCCAGGCGACTTACCTATCGCGGGTGCTCGACGCCGAATTTCGCGCCCGCTTCGGCCTGCTGCGCTGGCACGGCACGCACGGCCTCAGCGTCGAGACCCGCTCCGGCAACACGGCGCGCCCGGATCCGACCTGGTCGGCCTTCGCCGGCCTCGATCGCACGCGCGCGACGGCCGAGGGGGGCGTCGGGCTGGTGGCGAGCCCGTCCGCGCGCTACGTGCAATACCGGGTGACGTTCGGCGCGACCGACGCTCGCCTGGACGCCGTGACGCTCGCCTACCTCGGCCAGAACCAGCGGGCGCGAATCACCGAGCTCACCGTCGGCGATGGCGGCACGCCGCCGGCCCTTGGCATGGCCGGGGGACTGGGCGGAATTCCCCTCTCTGTCGCCTCCTCTGCTTTCGCTTCGCCGAGCTCGATCCCCGCACGCACGCACTCGCCGATCGTCAAGCTGCGCTGGAAGGTCGAGAACCCCGACGGCGACGAGCTGGACTACCGGCTCACGTTTCGCCAGGAGAACGAGGCCGTCTGGCGACCGCTGGGCGGCCCCGATCCGCTGTCGAAGAGCGAGTACGACTGGAACACCGACGGGCTCCCGGACGGCATGTACACGGTGCGGGTGGTCGCCAGCGACGAGCGCTCCGAGGCGCGCGAACGCGCGCTCGAGGCGAGCTTCACCTCGGCGCCGATCCTGGTCGACAACCGCAAGCCCGAGGTGGTCGGCCTGGTCGCCAAGGTCCCATTCATCTCGGGGCGCGCGCGCGACGACCAGAGCCCGCTCACCGGCCTGGAGTACGCGATCGACGGCGGCGACTGGCAGATCCTGACGGTCGCCGACGGCATCTGCGACGATCTGGTCGAGGCATTCACGCTCAAGCTTCCCTCTTCGCTGGCGCTGGGACCGCACGCCGTCACGGTGCGGGCCTGGGACAGCGCGGACAACGTGGGCGCGGCCTCCGTGACGGTGACGGTCGCGGCCAAGAAGAAATAGGCAAGACGAGGGAGGTCACGACATGAGCCCAGACAGAGACGACGCCGCTGGCCTTCCGCCCGCGCCCGAGGTGGTGCAGATCGAGGTCGGTCTCATGCAAAATTTTTGCGAGATCTTGTACTGCCCCGACACGCGCGAGGCCGCCATCGTCGACCCGGCCTGGGAGGTCGATCGCCTGCTGCGCGAGGTGGAGCGGCTCGACCTGCGGGTGACGACCGCGCTCATCACGCACACCCACCACGACCACATCGAGGGGGTCGACCTGCTGGTCGAAAAGACCGGCGCGGCCGTGGTGGTGAATCCGCGCGAAGCCAAACAGGTCGGCGCCCCGGGCAGGACCCTGGTCGACGCCGTCGACGGTCGCGACATCGCGATCGGCAAGCGCGGCGTGCGGGCGCTCGAGACCCGCGGGCACACGGTGGGCGGCACCTGCTACCTGGCCGACGGTTACGTGGTGACCGGCGACGTGATGTTTGTGGGCGGATGTGGCCGCACCGACTTCCCCGGCGGCGACACCGCCGAGATGTGGCGCAGCCTGCAGCGCCTCGCGCGGTTGCCCGAGGAGACGCGGGTCTACCCGGGGCACAACTACGGCGACACCGAGACCTCGACCATCGCGCACGAGATCCGCACCAACCGCTTCCTGCGCTGCGCGACCTTCGAGGAGTTCCGCACCCTGCGCGAGCGGAAGCGGCCCGCCTGAAGCGGACCGCTAGGGAGCGCCTGGCGTGACGCGCGCCGCGACCAGGATGAGATCGGCTTCGCCGGCTTGGTGAAGCTCGACGCCGAAAGGGCCCTCGCCGTTCGCGAGCGCCAGGCTCGCGCGTAGACCGCCGCCCGGCGCGCGCGCGACCGTCGCCTCCTGGAAGGAGACGAAGCGCCCGACCCAGGGATCGAGCGCCTTGTAGATCGCCTCCTTGGCGGAGAACAGCAAGAGCACCTCGGCGTCGCGCGCGGGGCCCTCCGGCGGCAAGGCAGACCGCTCGTCCGCGGTGAGGACATGCCGGGCGATGTCGCGCTTGAGGGCCCGCACCGCCTCGACGTCGATCCCCACCGTCACGGCGGGTGCGGCCGCGGCCCGTGCGACCAGCGCGACCGCGAGGTCGTTCTTGTGGCTCACCGATCCGAGCACACCCGACGGCATCGCCGGCCCCCCGCGCGGGGTGGCCAGGATCGGCGCCGGCGCGTCGAAGGCGATGGCGGTCAAGGCGGCCCGCAGCGCCACGCGTCCGCCGACCCAGCTCGCCCGCCGGATGGGCGAGAGCCCCCGCGCGAACGCCGCCTCGTCGGGGTGGAGGATGGGTGGAAGATCGAAAGGGTCGTCGTCCCCGGCTCCGCTCATGATCGACGGGAGCGCGATGCCCACGCAGGTGCCGAAGGGCAGCTCGCGAACGAAGCGGCGCTCGAACGCCAAGTTAGACCGGGAGCTCGCCCGCCGCCGCGGCGGCATCCGCCGCGACCAGCCCGCGAACGTACGCCAGGAGCTCCGCGTTCCCGGCGACGGCCCGCAGCCCGGAGGGCAGCCGCCGCACCAACCAGACCACCGGCCAGTCGAGCGATCCGCCCGGTGCCACGGTCTCGTGGGCGCCCTGCGCCTCGACCTCGACGTAGGTGTGGAGCGGCGAGGCGTAGATTTCGATCTGCGCTTCGCCGGGCGCGTGCGACGCCCGCGGGGCGACCGCGAAGGTCTTCAGCAGCAGCGCACCGGCGTCGACATCGACGTGCGCCAGCCAGCCCTCCCGGCCGTCGGCGAACAGCTTCTGGTTGTCGGTCACCGCCGCCGCGTCGTAGGCGTACCAGGTGACCCCGAGGGCCTGCTGGACGCCGAGGTTCGAGGGCGGGTAGCTCCCCTCACCGGTTGGAAAGAACGTCAGGCCACCGGGTCGCACCCGCGTGATCTGCCAGGGGGCCGTCTGGATCGGCGCCGCCCCACAGTTGCGAATGCGAAAATCGAACAGCAGCGCGCCGCGCCCGCGGTCGGCGGCGAAGCGCTTCTCGATCTCGACGCCCAGCGAGACGCTCGGCGCGCTCCGCATGACGATGGTCTGGCCCTCGATGGCGGCCCGATAAAGGAGGTGATCGATCTCGGGAACGGGTGGCCATCCCCAGCTGCTCTGCGGGCTGGTCCAGAAGGTCGAGCCGTAGTTGCCGGCGTCGACGTCGGGACCGGTGAGCAGGTTCCGCCCGCCCAGACGCAGCGCCGTGACACGCCCACCGATGCGCGCGTCGACCTCGAACGAGACGTCGTCCCAGGCGAGGACGTGGTGCCCGTCTTCGATGGTGGGCGCGACCCGGGCGGTTTGGCGGGCGGCTTCGCGCATGCTCGTCGTCAGCGTCTACCGCACCCGGCCGCGCCCGATCCAGGGGAAACGTCCCACGGTCCTGGCCCCACACTCACCGGTGCGCCGGCAATCTCACGCAGGCCTCGACGGCCGTGCCGTCGGGACGTCGGGGACACAGGGTGATGCCGTCGGGCGCCACCTCCACGATTATGTAGTGGTAGGCCTTGGTCAGGACCGCCACGCTGGACGGACAGGCCGGCAGCGGACCCGGAACGTCGCCCGGTGGCGGACCGGAGATCGCCATGCAGCGCGGGTTGTACAGGGGCGCGCCGCCACCGCCGGTGACGACGTAGGTCAGCCTGCCGGCGGGCGTGGTGCCGGTTCCGCGCTCGTAGATGTGATCGTGGCCGGAGAAGAGCACGTCGACGTGCGCGGCGGCCAGCAGCGGCGCGTAGTCGCGCACCATCTGGCTCTCGCCACCGTGCAGGCCGTGCGCCCAGGGCCCTTCATGGCAGAAGGCGAAGATGGCGCGCGCGTGGTGGCGCCGCGCCCGCGCCAGATCGTCGGCCAGCCATTCCCGCTGGGCCGGATCGCGCATCTCGTTGGTGCTCAGGATGACGAAGTGCACGCCGCCGAGATCCAGCGACGTCCAGCCCGGCGGTCCCGTCGCCGGCACGCCGAAGAGCTTCCAGGTCTTGGCCGCGCCGGTGCCGCGGTGATCGGCGTCGTGGTTGCCGAGCGCCGGCACCACCGCCGCGATGGCCCCCATCGGCGCCGTGATCTCGAAGTACTTCTGCCAGTTGGCCTCGTCGCTCCCGACGTCGGTCAGATCGCCGGTGTTGAACACCACCGCCGGGGCCTCGCGGGCCAGCGCCTCCACGATCGCCCGGTGCGCGACGTGGCCCGGGTACCGCATGTCGCCGTAGACCGCAAAGCGGAGCGGATGCGGCGGCGCGGGGACCGTCTCGAGTCGCCAAGGGCCGGAGGTCGCCTGGTCGCCCCCGCCCGCGTCGACCTCGACGGTGTAGCGATAGGCGCCCCCGCGGGCTAGCCCGTCGATCTTCGCCACCTGCTCGGTCGCCCGGGTGCCGAGCGAAATTCGCCGCGGCGGCTCCGGCGGGGAGACCGCGTCGAGCCGCTGCAGCGTGACCGTCCCGCTGGCCGGGAGATCGGTCTGCCAGTTCACCCGCAGCCCGGCGCCCTTCCTGCCCTCGACCGGCGCCGAGAGGTAAGGCCCGCGGACGATGCGCACGCCGCGCGACGCCGCGAGATCGACCCAGGCGGCCGGCGCCGTCGGCACCACCGTGTTACGGCCCGGATAGGCGAACACGGCGACGGCCAGCAGATTTCCATCCGACCGCAGCGACGGCAGCGCGGCCGACGGGACGGGCACCGGGACGTGCTCGATCTCGGGCCCGTGGGGGAGCGTCCCCGCGGTACCCGAGGCGTCCATCCCGCGTCGCGCCACCTCGTGGCCGTTGACGTAGGCGATGAAGCCGTCCGCGTAGGCGACCCGCAGCTCCAGCACGCGCGCGTGCGCCGCATCCGGGACGGAGAAACGCGCGCGCAAGAGCAGCGGCGCGCCCGGCGCCAGGTCGAAGAACGTCGCCGGTGGCGGCGGCGTGGGCAGCGGCGGTTGCCGTGGCGCGAACGGCCCCGGCGCCGGCCCGCCCCAGGCCCGATCGTCGAAGCCGTCCCCGGTCCAGTCGGCGGGCGGCGCGCCGGCGTGAATTCGCCAGGGGCCGAGCAGCACCTGGATGGCCTTGTCGGCGGGCGCGGCCGGCGCACCCATGACCGACGCGCCGCCGACTGGCGCGCCCACGGCAGCCACAGCCAGCGAGGCCGCGATCAGCCCCGGTCGCATCAGCGGCGCAGCGCCGACGGGCGCCTCAGCGTGGCGCTGTCATCGACGCGCTTCACCCTCGAGCTCCACGCGGTCGACCACCGCGACGACCGCGGCGTCGATCGGAACATTCGGCTTGGCGCCCGGCGCGAGCTTTTCGCTGACCGCGACGCGCGCCGCGTGGCCAAACGCCACCAGCACGTCGTCGCCGGGCCCGGCGTCCAGCAGGTCGGCGCAGACCACCAGATCGTCGGTCGGCTCCGACGCCTCGGCGCCCGCGCGCAGCTCGCCGGGCGCCAGATCACCGAGACGATATGGACGCACCAGCAGCAGCTTCAGCCCGCGCGTCTCCGGCCACTTCACCGTCGACCAGACGGTGCCGGCCACCCGACCGAGGAACATCAGCCCGCCCCCTCGACGATGGCGGCGACCGCCGCGTCGCACAGCAGATCGCGGTTCTCCGGGCCGGGACGGAGCACGTTGCGCGCGCCCGAGCCGAACGCCACCGTCACGTCCTCGCCCGCGCCCGCGTCGAGCACGTCGACCGCGACCACCAGCCGGCCGGTGGAACGCCCCTCGGCATCGCGCGCGGCGACCACCAGCAGCTTGTGCCCCTCGAGCCCGCGCGCCTTCCGCGTCGCCCAGACCTGGCCGACCACCGTCCCGCGGATCATCCGAGCGCCTCGCTCAGCTTGCGGCGGATGCCGGGCCCCGCGCCCGCGGCGCCCAGCGCGGGCAGGTCGATCTCCGCCCGATCGACCACGGCCATGACCGCCGCGTCGACCGGGACGTCGTTCCCACCGGCCGAGGCGCGCGCCGGAGCGCCCAGGCAGACCACCACCTGGTCGCCGATGCCGGCGTCGAGATCGTCGGTCGCCACCAGGTGGCGCCCCCCGGAGGCGGTCTCCCCGGAGGCGGTCTCCCCGAAGGCCGGCTCGTAGATGCCCGTCGGCCGCACGACCAGGAGCTTGGCACGGGCGAGCCGCGCGTCGCGGCGCGTGGCCCAGACCTCCCCCACCACCCGTCCCAGGATCATGAGCGACCGAGCTCGTGGCCGTCGACGATGCCGATGACCACGTCCTTGTCGGCCACCTCCGCGCCGACGGTCAGATCGCGCACGCGGCTGCCGCGGGCGACGATCACCCGATCCCCAGGCCCGGCGTCGAGGCCGTCGACGGCGACGATCAACCGGCGGCTCTCGGCGCCGCTCGCGGTCTCGGGGCGAACCAGCAACAGCTTACGGCCGGCGAGGCTGGCGGCCTGCCGCGTCGCCCAGAGCCGCCCCACCACCCGGCCCATCCACATGTCGCGCCGGCGCGGTCAGGCCCGCTTGCCCGAGCCTGCTTTGCCCTTGGTCGCCGGCGCCGCTTTTTTGCCCTTGGTCGCCGGCGCCGCCTTCTTCGCGGCGCGCGCGACCTTGGCCTTCGCGGCCTTGGCGGCCGCGGCCGGCGCGGCGTTGGCGGCATCGCCGTGCGCCCGCTCGGCGGCGCCCAGCATGTCGAGCAGCCGCGCGTCCGACAGGTCGCCGAGCTTCGCGACGTAATCCTTGTCCTTGCCGTGCTTGAGCTTCTCGGCAGTCGTCGCGGCCAGCTTGTCGTGCCCGCCGGCCTGCTTGGTCCGGGTCGCCACGGAGAACAGGCGAATCAGCTTGCCGTTCGCGACGCCGAGGAGACGCTTGCGGAGCACGTCCTTGCCCTCGTCGCCGGCGTCGAGGACGCCCACGATCTTGTCGACCAGCTTGTCTTTCCCGCCGAACTCGTCTTTCACCCGCGCGAGCGGGCTCTTATTCAGTGCCACGGACATGTTCACCAATCTCCTTCGAGGGGGCCGGGTTTACCGCAATCTAGCCGCTTTGCCTAGTCTCCTTGGGCCGCCAGGTCGACGAAGCCCCGGATCCAGATGAGGTTGATCTCGTCGGCGATCGGGCCCGGCGTCTCGGTGGTGGTCTCGATGGCGGCGGTGTAGAGCACGCCGTCGCGCTGGAACTTGTCGGTGATGCTGCCGTCGTGGCTGACGATGAACCCCTCGGCGTCGGCGTAGATGTTGCTGTCCGGCTCGTGGCCCGAGTCGACGATGCTGCCGCGCAAGACCGGCACCAGCGTGCCCGACCGCGCCAGCAGCGGACGGTAAGCCGCCAGATCCCCGAACACATAGGCGTAGAACCAGGCGCCGTGGATGAAGTTGTCCTGGTGCAGATCGAGCGCCGCGAAGGGCGTCGGGCCGGCCGCGAGCGCGCGGGCCAGCGCGACGGTCTCCTTGGGCCCACCGTCGCCGACCGGCGCCACCGCCGTGAACGTCTGCCCCTCGCGCAGCTCGCCGTGCCAGACCCCCGGCTGCACCTCGTAGCGGAGAAAGTCGTTGTTGGGACGCTCGCCCGCCATGTTGTAGCGGGTATGCACCTCGAAGCCCGACGGGTTGATGCAAGGATAGATCTGGAGACCTACGCCGCGGGCCGCCGCGTAGGCGACGATCTCCGCCACGTGCTCCAGCAAGGTGAGTGGCCCGGCCTTCTCGTCGCCATGGAAACCGGCGGTGACCACCACGGGCCTCGGTCCGGGCAGCCGCAACCCGAGCAGCGAGAATTCACGCCCGTCCTCGAGCACCGTCGCGTAGGTGAACGATTCGGCCGGCGCCGGAACCGAAGCGTTCCAGCGCGCCGCGTAATCGGCGAACAGCACGCGTGAGTTTGCCACACCGCCGGTTTGCCCGCGACGCGACCGCCGCATAGGCTCCGCACCATGGCCGACCTCGCCCGCGCCCCAACCGCCGAAAACGTCAGCGCGGTCGACCTCGTCCGCCCGCCCATGGAGCCTCGACGCCGGACCAATATCAAGGCGATCGGCATCGAGCACGCGCCTCACAAGGACGTCTACCACTTCATCCTGGCGCGAAGCTGGCCCACGTTCTTCGTGCTCATGGGGGTGGTCTTCGTGCTGACCAACGTCGCCTTCGCCTGCGCCTATCGCGCGCAGCCGGGCGCCATCGCCAACGTGGCGCCCGGCTCGTTCGAGGACGCTTTCTATTTCAGCGTCCAGACCCTGGCCACCATCGGCTACGGCGGGATGTACCCGGTCACGCGCTATGGGCACATCGTGGTCACGCTGGAGGCCGTGACCGGCATCCTGTTCTTGGCGCTCATCACCGGGATCACCTTCACGCGTTTCGCGCGCCCGTCGGCGCGCGTGTTGTTTTCGAACAAGATGGTCATCACGTCACGCGACGGCGTACCGCACCTGATGTTCCGCATGGCCAACTGGCGCCGCAACCGGATCGTCGAGGCGCGGATCCAGGTGGTCGTGCTGGCGAGCGAGCGGACCCGCGAGGGCGAGGAGATGCGGCGCCAGATCGATCTGCCGTTGGTGCGCGCCAGCACCGGGGTCTTCTTCCTGACCTGGAGCGCGATGCACCTCATCGACGAAAAGAGCCCCTTCTTTGGCCCCGACGCCCTCGATCGGCTTCGCGCGCAGCACGCCGAGATCTATCTCGGCCTGACCGGCTTCGACGAGACGATCGGGCAGACCATTCACGCCCGCAAGCAATACGCTTTGGAGGACATCGTGGTCGGGGCGCGCTTCGCCGACGTGCTCACCATCAACGCCGATGGCGGCCGCGTGATCGACTATCGGAAGTTCCACGACGTGGTGCCGATCGACGGCCCCGGCGTCAGCGGGTAAAGCCGGGGACGGGGGTGCCGCGGGCCAGCGCCAGCAGACCACCCAGGCGGGCCAGCAGATCGTCGAACCCCGGCTCGCCCAGCACGGCCCGCAGCTCGAAGGTGTGATCGACGGCGCGCGCGCTCACGCCATCCAGGTAGGGCCCGAGCCCGAGCATCAGCACCTGGGCGTTTCGTTTCGCATCGCGCAGCGACTGGGTCACGTTCGACGCCAGGGACGCCGCCTCCCCGGCGGTGGCGACGTCGGCCAGCAGGTCGGCCTCCAGCCCCTTTCCGAGATCGATGCCGAGCGACAAGGTCATGATGGCGGCGGCGTCGGCGAACTGCGAGTCGGCCGCCAGGGTCTTGCGTGTCCCCTCCGGCACGATCGCCGCGCCCCAGATCGCGTGCGTGCCCGCCGCCCGTTCGACCAGACGAACGAGATCGATGTTGGTGGCGGCACTGTCCCCGGGCCGCGCGGTCTCCGCCAGGTCGGCCATGCGCGGCCCCCAGCCGCCCGCCCCGAGTGCGAACGAATGTGGATCGATGAAAAAACCGACCACGTCGGGATCGTGCCGCGACGACCAGAGCGTGAACCGCCCGTGCGGCGTCGCCACCAGATCGTCGCCGGTCTTCTGGAGCTGGTCGCGCACGTAGGCGACCAGGCGGGGCTCGTCGAGCGTTTCGGCGCGCAGGATCAGGCCGAATTCGCCGTGCGCGCGCGCTTCCTCGGGGAAGGCCACCGTGACGCTGACCAGCTGCCGAAGCGGATCGAAACCGGTGCGGCGCGCGAACTCCTCGATCTCGTGCAGGTCGGCGGGGCTCTGCTGCGCCTCGGCCACCAGCTTGGCGGCGGCTGGGCTGGCGCGCAGCTTGGCGACGTCGATGGCGGCCACCATCCGGGTGGCCACCGGAAACAGGGCCAGGCGCCCCTCGACGGTGGCGGCGCGATCCTCGACCCGCCGGCAACCGCCGCGGCAGGAGGCCGCGGCCGTGACGGCGACGACGAGCGCTGGCCAGACGCGCCGCCTTCGCGTCATAGTGCCGGCGATGTCGTGGGCTCGCATGCGCTTCAAGGGGGGTCTGGTCTGGGTGCGCGCGGACGAAGCGGGGGCGCTGGTTCTGGACAACGACGGCCGCGCGGAGATGAAGTATCGCGAATCCGACGCCAAGAGCTACCGTCCATCTCCCGGCAACCTCACTCCCGATTCGGGCGAGGCGGCGGCGCTGCCCGAGGCGCCGCGGGAGGTGCTCCGGAGTGAGGCTGGCGAGGCGGGAAAGCGGCCCGAGAAGAAGACGCGCGCGCACCACGCCGCGACGGGTGCCAAGAGTGGCCTGCCCGGCGGCGCGATCGAGATCTGGACCGACGGCGCCTGCTCCGGAAACCCGGGGCCGATGGGGCTCGGCGTGGTGGTGATCGACGGCGACGAACGGCGCGAGGTGGGCGAGTACCTGGGCGAGGGCACCAACAACATCGCCGAGCTGACCGCCATCGAGCGCGGCATCGAGCTCGGGGGGGCGAACCGCGAGGACGGGCGCCGGTTCCGGATCTACACCGATTCGAGCTACGCGATCGGCGTGCTCAGCAAAGGGTGGAAGGCCAAGGCCAACCAGGAGCTGATCGCGCGCATCAAGCGACGGCTGGCGGCCCTGCCCCGGGTCGAGTTCGTCAAGGTCGCGGGCCACGCCGGCGTCCCCGAGAACGAACGCTGCGACGAGCTCGCGACCGCCGCGGTCCTGGGCCGGCCCCGCCGCTGACGGCTCGTCAGTCGCCGACTTCGGATGCCGATTTTCAAACTTCGACCTGGGCCAGCGTGACGAACCGGGCGCCCGCGGCGCGCGCGGCGGTCAGCGTCTCGTCGAGCGCGGCCAGCTTGTGGGCGAGCGGGCGACGCAGGTCCGGCTGACGCGCAACCAGTCGGGGCGGAATCTCGTCGGCCTGCGCGTCGGCGAGGTCGATGCCGTGTAGCTCGAGGTTGAAGAACGGCGCGCGCAGCGCCACCTGCACCAGGTGCCGCCGCAACCAGCTGGGCGCGAGGATGAGACTGGTGCCGATCACGTGCAGGCGCGCGATCGGCGTGACGGCGATCGGCAGCTCGATGAGGCCGTCGCCGTCGCCCCGTCGATACGGCGATCCCGGACGGGGTCGGTACGGCCCTCGCGGCGCCAGCAGGGCGCGCGGACTGCCGAGAAAGCTTCCCGAGGGGCGGCCCCGAAGACGCATCGCCGCCATGATCAGCGCCTTGGCGCCGTAGTAGGGGGCCGACGGAAACACCGACGAGTCGTAGCGGTAGCCGCGCTCGGCCAGAAGCTCGATGACCTCGGCGTTGATCTCGTAGCCGGGCGCGCGGAAGCCGAGGGGCGCGCTGCCCGCGCAGGCGCCGACGGCGGCGTGCGCGCGATCGATCTCGGCGGCGATCTCGGCCCGCCCGAGGCGCGCGAAATCGTAGGGGTGGGTGTGCGTGTGGTTGGCGAGCTCGTGCCCCGCGCGCGCCAGCTCGGCCAGCAGCGCGCGCCCTTCCGCGTCCTCCTCGAGATCGGCGCCCACCACGAAGAAGGTGGCGCGCACGCCGTGGCGGGCGAACAGCTCGGCGAAGCGCGGGAGGCAGCGGCGCAGGACCGCGAAGCGGGCCCGATCGGTGGGCGGATCGCCGAGCGCGTGGATGCGGTAGTAGCAGGCGATGGCGTCGAGATCGACCGACACGGAGGCAAGGCGATCAGAAGAAACGACTTTCGCCTTATCCTCTCCGCCCATGCCCGCCGTGCTTACCACGTCCGCCCCGGAACCGATCGTCTACCGCGTCTCGATGCGCGCGCCGGCGTCGCACGAGTACGAGGTCGAGATGCGCGTGCCCGCGCTGCCCGATCGCGACCGCGTCGATCTGGTCTTTGCCGCCTGGGCGCCCGGCAGCTACATGGTGCGAGATTTCGTCCGCCACGTCTTCGGCCTGGAGATCGCCGACCGCCGCGGGCGGGCCTTCGCGCCGGCCGACGTCGTTCGCGTCGACAAGCAGCGCTGGCGGATCGCCAGCGCCGGGCGCGCGTTCCGGGTCCGCTATCGCGTGTTCGCCTTCGAGGCGACCGTGCGCACCTCGTTCCTCGACGACAGTCACGCCTATTGGAACGGCACCAGCCTGTTCTTCTTCGTCGACGGTGAGCTCGGTCGCCCCTGCCAGGTGACCGTCGCGCCGGCCAAGCCGAGCTGGCGTATTGCCACCTCGCTGCCGCCGGTCACCGGGCGCGGCGCGGGCCGCAGCCTCAGCTACGCCGCCGCCGATTTCGACGAGCTGGCCGATTCGCCCTTCGAGGTCGGCACCCACGCCCGGCACGCCTTCTCCGTCGGGCGCACCCGTTTCGAGCTGGCGCTCTACGGGCGCACCAACGCCGATCCGGCGCGCCTCGTCGATATCCTCCGCCGGGTGGTGACGGCGACCGGCCGGATCTTCGGCGGCTTCCCCTTTCGCCGCTACCTGTTCATCGTTCACGCGCTGCCGGTCGGCTCGGGCGGCCTCGAGCACCGCGCCAGCGTGACGATGGACATCGCCGGCCTGTCGTTCGAGGAGGAAGCCGGTTACGTCCGCTTCGCCGATCTGGCCGCCCACGAGTTCTTTCACGTCTGGAACGTCAAGCGCATCCACGATCGCGCGCTCGGGCCATTCGACTACACCCAGGAGTGCTACACCCGGCTGCTGTGGCTCTACGAGGGCTGCACCGACTACCTGGCGCACGTGATCATCCTGCGCGCCGGCGTCACGCGCGAGCGGCAGTTCCTGCGCATGATCGCCGACGACTGGCCCAGATACGCCCAGCGGCCCGGGCGCAACGAGACCTCGCTGGAAGAGCTCTCCTTCGAGGCCTGGATCAAGCAGTACAAGCCCTCGGAGAACTTCACCAACCGCGCGGTCAGCTACTACGAGAAGGGGTTCTGGACGGCGATGGCGCTGGACCTGACGCTCCGCCTCGAAGGCGGCGGCCGGCGGGGGCTGCCCGAGATGATCCGCTGGCTGTGGGAGCGGTTCGGGCGGAGCGGCCGTCCGATCGCCGATGCCGACGTCCGCGCGGCCGCCGCGGCGATCGCGGGCCGCCGCCTCGATCGCTTCTTCGATCGCTACGTGCGCGGCAAGGACGAGCTGCCGCTGCCCGCGTTGCTCCGGCGGGCCGGCCTGAAGGTCGTGGCGCGCGCGGAATGGGACGACGACGACAAGCCAGCCGGCGAGCGCGACCCGGTGCGCAGCCGCCGCGCCCGCGCCTGGACCGGTCTGGCGCTCCACGCCGACCGCACCACGGTCCGCAACGTCGTCCCCGACTCGCCGGCCTGGCGCGCCGGTCTGACCTTCAACGACGAGATCGTCGCCGTCGACGGCGCGCGGGTCGCGGCGCCCACCTTCGCCAGGCGCATCGCCGACCATCTGCCCGGCGCCGAGGTGCGCGTCACCTTCTTCCGCCGCGATGAGCTCCAGGAGGCCAACGTGAGGCTCTCCGAGAGCCCCGACCGCAAGCTCGACGTCACCGTCGATCCGAAGGCCGGCGCCCGCGCCAGGACCGTCCGCGGCGGCTGGTTCGGCGTCTAGCGCCGGGCGCTAGTGCGTGAAGGTGATCTGATCCGATGACAGCGCCGTGAGCGCCTGTTGCGCGTCGTCGAAGGCGACGTTGCCCAGATCGACCCCGGGGATCTGCAGCGCCGAGATGGTCAGCGTGTCGGTCCCGCCCACCAATGGATCCGGCGTGACCCCCGGGAGCGTGAACGAAGTCGAGCCGTCGAAGATGGTGACCGACCAGGCGCGGCTGCCGTCGGGGTTCTTGATCTCGGCGGAGTGCAGCGTCGCGCCCGTCACCGGCGTGAAGCCGTAGGTCCCGCCGGCGGCCATGATGGCGGTGGGCGGGGGCAACCAGGCCGGGACCGCGACGGTCTTCGAGACGTCGACGCCGTGCAGCCAGACCAACGACGCCGGCTCGTTCAGGTCCTTGGTGGCCTGCGCGGCCGCGAGGAGATCGTAAGTGCCACCCGCGAGGCCGCCGGTCGTCGAGGCCCCGATCTTGGGCACGCGGGTCATGGTGAGCGACGCGCCGAGGACGGGGAACACGATCGCGATGCGCCCGGCATCCCCCAGGTTGATCTCGGGATAGCTGGCCAGATAGCTCATCCCGGCCGGGAGCGTCGGGAACGAAACCGTGAACGGCTGCATGTCGCCGGCCGCCACCATCGTCAGCATCTCGCTCACGACGGTCTGACCCGCGGTCAGGTTGAGCCCGGTGTCGAGCGCCCAACCGGCCACGGTGAGGACGTCGTCGGTCATGTCGTTCGGGGTCCCGTTCTGGTCGTCGTCGACGATGATGGCGTAGTGGGCCTGCAACCCGGTGCGGGTCACGAGCTGCCAGTTGCAGTCGTCGACCAGCGCGCCGCGCACGCAAGCGTTGGCCGGAATGGAGGTCGTGACGGCGCTTCCCGCCACCGCGATGTCGCGCATCGGCTGCGTCAGGTTGTTGCCCCGATCGCCGAGGTTTGGCGCCTGGGACGCGGCGATGATCGCGATCGTGTTGTGTCCGGTGGCCGGCGCCGGCAGCGACTCCCAGCCGGCGATCGTTCCGCTCACGGTCGCCGTGTCGACCGGCGTCGGATGCATCGCCCGGATGGTCATGGTCATGTTGGCGCCGTCGGCGCCGATCCAGGTGCTGGGTGCGTAGCCGCTGTCCGACGCCGTGACCGTGACCGGCCCGTTCAGCGACTTGCAGCTCTGCGGGTCGAACGTCGCCAGACCGGTCGAATCGGTGAGCGCCTCGCAGGGCATCGAATTCGCCGACGGGCCGACCCGCACGGACGCCCCCATGATCGGCGCGCGCGTATCGTCGTCGGTGACGTAGACGTTCAGATAGCCGTTGATCTTGCCGCTGCCGATGCCGCCGCCCGGAACCAGGTTCGGCGTCGGATGATTGTCCGACACCGAACCACAGCCCGCACCCAACAGCCCGAGAACCACGACCAGACCGCCTGAGGCTTTTCGCATGTCCCCCATCGACACATCAGGGGGCACAAATGAGCAAAGGCCGTATGATCGCCTGGATGGATCTCCCCATCCCGATCTCTGGCCTGGCCCACGTGGGCATTCGCGTCCATGACCTGGCGCGATCCCTCCGGTTCTACGAGCTCCTGGGGTTCACCAAGACCGCCGGACCGATCGGGCCCGAGCCGGTGGCGATCCTCGATCACCCATCCGGCCTGGAGATCAACCTGGTGCTCAACGCGCCCGCCGCCGCCGAGCCGAACGTCCTCATGGACACGGGCGCAAAGCACCCCGGCATCACGCACATCGCCCTTTTATGCGCTGACCTCGAGGCCGCGACGCGCCGGCTCGCGGCCGCCGGGTTTCCGCTGAGCGGCGGGCCCATCCAGTTCGGGCCCCGCGCCCGCGGCATCTTCGTGCGCGATCCCGACGGCAACGTCCTCGAGCTGCATCAGCGAACCTGAGCCTTCTGGCAGCTGGCGAGGCCGCTCGGATCAGGTCGGCAACCGCCCGGGCAGCTCGTTGGGCGCGGGCGGGAACCCGGCCTGCACGATTCCCGTCATCGCGGCGGCCTCGAAGATTTCGGCGACGACCACCCGATCTCGTCCTTCGGCCTTGGCACGATAAAGGGCGACGTCCGCTGCCTTGAGGATGGCCTCGGGGTCGGCCCCGCTCGCGGGGTAGGCGGCGACGCCCACCGAGATGCTCACCGGCGGCAGGACAATCGCGCCGTGGCGTACCTCGAGATCGCGGGTGTTCTGGCGGAGCTTGTCGGCGACCAGCCGGGCACTCTCGATCGACGTGTCGGGCAGCAGAATGACCACTTCGTCGCCTCCGGTGCGGATGGGCACGTCGTACGCCCGCAGGCGGGAGCGCAGCACCCCCGCCAGGCCGACCAACACCTTGTCCGCCGCGGCGTGACCGAACTGGTCGTTGACCTCCTTGAATTTATCCACGTCGAACGTGATGACCCCGACCGGGCGGCCGGTGCGCGACGCGAGTCGGAGCTCCCGATCGAAGGCGATCGTCATGTACCGGCGGTTGAAGAGTCCGGTGAGCGGATCGAGAATGGACTCGCGCCGCAGTTGCTCCCGGATCCGGAGGTTGGTCAGCGTGAGGCTGATCCGTTGGGCCAGCACGGTCGCCAGCTGTTCCTTGGCCTTGACGGCCGCCGTGTCCAGGTGACCAACCGCGAAGCTCAGCGAGAGAATCCCGTACGACGTCGCGTTCGTCACCATCGGCACGCAGATGGAGGCCAGGCCGCTCGCCGCCGCGAGATGGGCGCAGCGAAGTTGATCGTCCGGGGGCACCACCCGATGGGCCTGGCCCCTGCGCAGGGCCCGACAGCCGTCCAGCTCGAAGCCCGGCAACGACTGTCCGTCGCCCCAGGTCGTCGCGGCGGCCAAGGCGTTGCCCGAGCCGTCCACCAGGTAGAGCGCGGCCACGTCCTCCGGGAACAGCTGACGTCCGAACCGCGCCACGATCGCCAGCACCTCCTCCGCGCTGTCGCACAGCTGCAGGAAATCGCCCATCTCACTGAGCAGGCCGAGCTCACCGGTGCGTTTTTCGAGCTCGGCTTTCTGCGCGGCGAGCTCGTCGTTCACATGGCGCAGGCGACCCTCGACGGTCTGTCGCTGGAAAGCCACCTCGAGCGCCGTCCGCAGGGTCGCCCGGGTGAACGGTTTTGGCAGATAACCGTCGGGTTCGACGCGAAATGCGCGCTGGAGCGTCTCCTCGTCGGTGCTCCCGGTGAGAAAAATCACCGGCACGTGGTGGCGACGTTTGAGCTCCGCGGCGACCTCGACGCCGTCGGCGTCCCCCTTGATGCGAATGTCCATCAGGACCAGGTCGGGGCGTTGTGCGGCCGCCTGGTGCAGCGCCTCGGTCGACGATCGGACGGTACCGCAAACGACGTACCCCATCTCCTCCAGCGTCATGCTGAGGTCGCGCGCCACGATGCCCTCGTCCTCCACAATCAGGATGGTTCTGGCTTCGGCCTCGGCGGTCGGCGCCGTGGAGATTCCCATCGCTATCCGCCCACCTCCGCCCGGGATGGCGGAAGGACGATTCGTACCAGAGTCCCCTTTCCAAGCTCGCTCTCGAAGACGATCGTTCCTCCGAACGAGGCCACGATGCCGTGACTGACGGAGAGACCGAGGCCCGTCCCCTCCCCGACCGGCTTGGTGGTGAAGAAGGGCTCGCAGATCTTCTTCAGCACGTCGGGCGACATCCCGCAGCCGGTGTCTCGGATCTCCACCACGGCGCGTCCCTCTGGATCGGTTCGGGTCGTCACCACGATCTCATTCGTCCGTGACCGTTCTGGCTCGAGCGCGTAGGCCGCGTTGATCAGCAGGTTCACGAACACCTGGCCCAGACGGCCCGAGGTCGCATCGACCGCCGGGACCTCGCCGAGGCGTCGCACGACAGACCCCCGCTTCCGCAGCGCGTGCCCGGCCACCTCGATGCTCCAGTTGAGGATCTCGTTCAGATCGGTGTGCTGCCCCAGATCGACCGCCCCCCGGGTGAACGCGCTGAGATCGGCCGCGATCTTCCCGATCCGATGGGTTCCCTCTTGCGCGTCGTGGAGGGCAGTCTCGACTTCGGCCATCCACGCGCAATCGACACCGGCCGCGGCGGCGCTCCGGCGACGGTGGAGCTCGTCGAGCGCGAACCCGACGTTGGCCAGGATGAAGCTGAGGGGGTTGTTGACCTCGTGGGCGACGCCGGCCACCATCGTCCCGACCGTCGCCAGCCGGTCGGCCCTCTCGAGCTGGCGCTGGAGCTGGCGCCGCTCGCCCACGTCGCGGAACACCATCACCGCGCCCAGCACCTCCCCGTTCTCCGCCACGATCGGCGCGGTGTTGTCCGAGATGAAGCGGTCCTGCGCCTCGGTCCGGACCAGCACCCCGTCGACATTCAGCGTGCGCTCTTCGTCGAGGGCCATCTGTAGCGGGTTCGCCATGGGTGTCCGCAACCCATCGTCTTGCACGAGATGCAGGATGTCGCCGGCCGGACGGCCGTGGGCTTTCTCCATCTTCCAGCCCGTGAGCGCCTCGGCGACCGGGTTCATGTAATTGATCCGGCCGACCGCGTCGGTCGACACGATGGCGTCGCCGATCGATCTCATGGTGGTTGTCAACCACTGCTCGCGCTCGCGAAGACCCTTCTC
>JADGRB010000178.1 GCA_017881315.1 Pseudomonadota bacterium | reverse complement strand
GCGCGGGGTCGAGCGCGTGACCCGCAAACCGCTTCGTCTGGCGCTGGCCAGTGCCGCCCTGCTGGGGCTGGTTCGTCCGGCGGGCGCCCAGATGGGCGGGGGCCCCAGCGGCTTCGGCGGCCCCGGCGGCGGCATGCAACCTCCGCCCGGACCGCAGAACTCGGAGAAGGAAGAAGGCCCCGCCGAGGAGGCGCCCGAGGAGAACCGGCCCGCCGACCTCGAGCCGCTCACCAGCTACCCCGAGCAGAACCGCCGCAAGATGCAGCTCTTCGAGCTCGACGGTTACCTGCGCCTGCGCGCCGACTACATGCACGACTTCTTCCTCGGCCTCGGCTACTCGAACGTACCGAGCGGCTCGACCACCTCGGGCACCCAGAACTACGGCCTCCCCCCGTTTCCCGTGCCGCTCGAGTGCCCGTCCCCATTGAGCAACGGAGGCAACGTCGGCCTGCCGAGCACGGCCGGCAGCCCGGCGTCGAACTGCTCGCACAATAGCATCGGGGGCGCGAACATCCGCTTCCGGCTCGAGCCCACGCTCAACATCACTGATCAGGTTCGCGTCCACGCCCAGTTCGACGTCCTCGACAACACCATCCTCGGCTCGACGCCCGATTCGCTGGCGGGCATCCAAGGCTTCAACACGCCTCCGGCTTCATCCTCGCCGACCTCGCTGCCCGGCGTCGCGCCTTCTGGCTTCCTGTCGACCACCCAGGATGCGCCCCAGATCGGTAAGAACGGCTTTACCAGCAGCATCGTCGCCAAGCGCGCCTGGGCCGAGGTCGATTCGGAGTTCGGGTCGATCCGGTTCGGCCGCATGCCCTGGCACTGGGGACGGGGGCTCTTTTACAACGACGGCGGCTGCGCCGACTGCGACGTCGGCACCACGGTCGACCGGGTCATGGCGCTCACCACCATCTACGGCCATCAGATCGCGGCCGCCTGGGACTTGGGGGCGCAGGGCTACACCACGCAGCAGCTCTCGCTCGGGCGCGACGATCCGAGCGGATACCCCTACGACCTGTCGCAGAACGACGACGTGCTGGAGCTGATGGCCTCGGTCACCCGCATCGAGAGCCCGGTCGAGCTGCGCGAGCGGATCGACCGGGGCGATCTGGTGTTGAACTACGGCGTCCAGGTGGTCTACCGCAATCAAGGGAACACGGTGGTGCCGGCGACGACCAACGCGTCGGCCTCGCCCTACGGCCCGCAGCCGACCTCGCCCGATCAGCTCCCACAGGCCATCCCTTTCGACGGGGTCAGCGTGACGCCGGACGTCTGGTTCAAGCTCTACTACAAGGGGCTCACCATCGAGGCGGAAGGGGTCGGGATCTTCGGGCGCATCATGCACCCCGGCACCCTGGCCGTACAGGATCACGAGCTCACGCTGGCGGAGGCCGGGTGGGTAGTGGCCAGCGAACTTCGTCTGTTCAAGGATTCGTTCTTCGTCGGATTCGAGGTGGGCGGCGCGACCGGCGACCAGGCCTCCGATCCCGGCCAGTACCTCAACTACCGCTGGCGCTACATCCAGCAGCCCGCGGGCGACAACGCCATCCACGACTTCCACTTCTCGCCGGACTATCACGTCGACGAGATCTTCTTCAGGCACATCATGGGCACGGTCACCAACGCCACCTACTTCAAGCCGTCGGCGGCGTACTGGTTCGACCTGGGACAGACCCGCGCCATCGGCATCAACGGCAGCGTCATCTACAGCATCGCCGAGGTCCCCGTCTCCACCCCCGGCGACGCGCTCACCTACGGCCTCGAGGTGGACAGCGGCATCGGCTACCGCAACACCGCCGAGGGATTTTACGCGGGCGCCACCTGGGGCGTCTTCTGGCCCTTCAGCGCGCTCGATCGGCCGGCCATCTGGGGCTCCGACGCGGCCAACGCCAGCGCCGCCCAGATCCTCCGCATCAACATGGGCGTGAAGTTCTGAGCGTGCCCACCCCCTCTATTTGGAGGGATGCGCGGCTTGCCCGTCCGAGTAGCCTTTGAAGGTCTTGAGGCGGTCTTCGGCGTCCTTGCGATGTTCGGCGTCTTCGTGGGCGCCGTACTCGATGTATTTCTCGAAGGCGGCGCGGGCCTCGGGGCCCTTGCGCTCCTGTGAGTACATGACGCCCAGGTCGTAGTAGGCCTTGGCGTAGTGCGGATCCTTCTGGACCGCCACCTGGTACTCGGCGATCGCCTCGTCGGTCTTGCGCTGGCGGCGGTAGATGACGCCCAGACCGAAGTGCAGCTCCGCGTCGTTGGGCTTGAGCGCCAGCGCTTTTCGGAAGGCGGCGATGGCCCCTTCCTTGTCGTCGGCGACCGACTTCACGATCCCCAGGTTGGCCCAGCCCTGCGCCTCGTTGGGCTTTAGGGTGGTCGCCTTCTCGTCGTGCTCGATGGCGTGCTTGTAGTCGCCCTTCTGCTTGTAGGCCATCGCGAGCGAGATCTCCGCGTCGTAATCGTCCGCGATCCCGATCGACGTCTCGAGCTCGCGGATGCCGTCGTCGGGGCGCTTGATCCGGGCATAAGCCGCGCCCAGGTTGGCGTGCGCCTGGGCGTCCTTCGGCTGCAGCTTCACCGTTATCTCGTACTCGCCGGCGGCTTTCTGGTAATCCCCGCTCGCGCGATAGAGGTTGCCAAGCGTGGCGTGCGCCGCCGCGTAGTCGGGGCGCAGCTTGATCGCGCTCTGGCACTCCGCTATCGCTTCGGCCGTCTTCCCTTCCCGCTTGTACTGGAGCCCGAGGTTGTAATGCCCCGCGGCCTCGTCGGCACGCGCGACCATCGGCGCAAGCAGCACCAGCCCAAGAGCGGCGATCACCGTGGTCCGTTGCATCGCATCCTCCTCGACGGCCAGGATATCACGCTATATTCGCGTGCCGATGCTGCAGGCGTTGCTGGTCACCTTCCGGGAAGGGATTGAATCGTTCCTGATCGTGGGGGTGGTTGTCGCCTACCTCAAGAAGAGCGGGCGCCCGGGCCTGGTCCGCGGGGTGAAGATCGGCCTCGCGATCTCGGTCGTCAGCTGCACCGCGGGCGCCTGGCTCTGGCTGCAGGTCCCGAACCAGCCGCTCTACGAGGGCATCGCGGCCCTCTGCGCCGCGATCGTGGTGGGCGCCCTGCTCTGGCAGATGCTGCGGATGGGGCGACACATGCGCGGCGAGATCGAAGCGCGGGTGGCCCGGGTAGCCGGCGCCGGAGGCGCTGCCCCGTCGGCGCGGGCGATCGCCGGGGTGGCGCTGGTGACGGCGCTGCTGGTCACGCGGGAGGGGCTGGAGGCGGTGTTCTTCCTGGGCGTGCAAGCGCTGGCGTTGCGCGCCGCCGAGATCCCGGCGCAGGCGATCCTGGTCGTCGCGGGTGCGATCCTGGGCCTCATCTTCGCGGCCCTGGTGGCCTTCGCCTGGACGCGCTACGGACAGCGCATGAACCTGGGCGTCATCCTCAAGGTGACGGCGCTGTTCCTGGGTGTCTTCCTGCTGCAGCTGGTGATCTACGGTGTCCATGAGCTGGCCGAAAGCGGCGCCATCAAGGGGAGCCAGGCGTTCCACGACGCGACCGAAGTCTTCGGTCCCGACGGGCGCATCGGGCACCTCCTGTCGTACTCGCTCCTCGGCGCGCCGCTCCTCTATCTCATCTGGGCCCGGCGCGCGGCTGCCGCGCGCCGCCCACCTGCCGCGGCCTAGATGTATCGCGTGGGCGAGGACGAGCTTTGCTCGGCCGAGCCCTTCGCGGGAGGGTTTGGGAACCCTCTCAGGGTTCCCATCTAGATGTTCTTGTGCAGAACCCGGGAGAGGATCTGGTAGCCGAGGCGTTCGTAGAAGGCGTCGGCGTCGCCGTTGCCGGTCCAGGTGGTCAGCACCAGCTCGACGGCGCCCTGCCCGCGCGCCCAGTCCGTCGCCTCCGCCAGCAACTGTCGTCCGATGCCGCGCCGGCGGTGGCGCGCATCCACCACCAGCGTCTCGACGTGCCCGCGCCGGCGCGGCACCATCGCCGGATCGGCCGGCGTGTCGTAGACGCGGATCGAAAGAAATCCGACCGGCACGGCGGCGGACGGGCCGGTGGCGGCGACCAACACCACCGCGGTCGGATCGCCGAGCGCGCGGCGCCATTCGCTCTCCATCCGGGTGGCGGATCGGAAATACTGGGGAGCGAGGGAAGCGTGAAGCTCGTCGATCTCGCGCAGCAGCAGCGCGACGCTCGGCCAGTCCTCGTATCGCGCCCGCCTGACCTGCGGCTTTTCGGTCGGGCTCACCCGACCGCTTGGCCCTCTCCTTGGTTCTCCTCGCCGTCGGTGAGCTCGAGCGGAAATCGCTTGTTCATGGCGCCGTAGACCAGCTCTTCGATCTCGGTCTCCGTCGACATGGTGAGCGCCTGCGCCAGGAGCCGCTCGGCGTCGGCCAGCTGGGTGGCCCGGATGATCGACTTGACCACCGGAATCTGGCGCGGCGCCATCGAGAGATTGCGCAAGCCGAGGCCCATGAGCACCCAGGCCAGCATCGGATCGCCGGCCATGTCGCCGCACATCGCCACCGGCTTCCCCGCTTTTTCGGCGCCCACCACGGTCTGGCGAAGCGCGCGCAGGATCGCCGGGTGCAGCGGGTGGTAGAGGTAGCCGACGTGCTCGTCTTCGCGATCGGCGGCCAGCGTGTACTGGATGAGATCGTTGGTCCCGATGCTGAGAAAGTCGCACTCGGCCGCCAGCAGATCGGCGATCAGCGCGGCGCTGGGCGTCTCGATCATGACGCCGATGGGAATGTGCTCGGCGTGGGGGATCCCCCCCCGGGCCAGCTCGCTGCGAACCTCGTCGCAGAGCGCCTTGGCCTGCCGCAGCTCCGCCACGCCCGAGATGAGCGGAAACAAGATCTGCATCGGCCCCACGGCGCCGGCCCGGTAGAGCGCGCGGAGCTGGGTGCGGAAGACATCGGTGCGCCAGAGTGAATAGCGGATCGACCGCAGCCCCATGGCCGGGTTGGTGCCGACCGGCATGCGCACCGACGGCGGCAGCTTGTCGCCGCCCAGATCGAGGGTGCGGAAGGTGATGGTCCGGCCGCCCACGCTCTTGAGCGCCGCCACCGCGTGCGCGTGCTGCTCGTCCTCGGACGGCAGCTCGTTGCGTTCGAGGTAGAGGAACTCGGTGCGAAAGAGGCCCACCGACTGGGCGCCCAGATCGGCGGCGATCGGGATCTCCTCCAGCATCTCGATGTTGGCCGCCAGGTGCACCGGCGTACCGTCCTGGGTCTGCGAGGGGACGTCGCGGATGGCCCCCAGGCGGTGCGCGCGGTTGCGCTGGACGTCGGAGCGCGCCTGGTAACGCCGCAGCGCCTCCTCGTCGGGATCGAGGATCACCTCGCCGCGGACGCCATCGATGATGAGCGTCATCCCCGACCAGACCTTGTGCCCGAGCCCCTCGACGCCCACGACGTAGGGCAACCCCAGCGCGCGCGCCACGATCGCCGTGTGCGAGGTCCGGCCGCCGCCCTCGGTGCAGAAACCGGCCGCCTCGGCCCGACCCAGCTGGGCGGCGTCGGCCGGCCCCAGCTCGTGCGCGATGGTGATGCTCCCCTTGGGCGCTTCTTCCGGCGAGGTCGAGTCGTTGGTCCCGACCAGCGTCCGCAGCAGGCGCTCGCCGACCAGCGCGACGTCGCTCTTGCGGTCGCGGAAATACGGGTCCTCGATCCGCTCGAAGACCGCCTGGATCTGATTCAGGGCCTTGCGCACCGCCCATTCGGCCGAGGTCTTCTCGTCGCGGATCAGGCGCCGCGCCTGCTCGACCAGGTGGACGTCGGAGAGCATGAGGCGGTGGGCCTCGAGGATCCGATACTGGTGATCGTCCCCTTCCCGCTCGGCGATCTGGGCCTGGATCGCGGCCAGCTGGGCGTCGGTCGCCAGCAGCGCGCGTTCGAAACGCTCGATCTCGGGCTCCACCTGCTCCGCCGAGATGCGGCGCTCATGAATGTCGAGCCGGCTCGAGAGGACGTGCGCGACCCCGATCGCGATTCCCGGAGACGCGCCGACGCCGACTAGGCGCTCCAAGGCGCTCTCCTCACGGATCGATCCCTTCGCCGAACCCGCTGGCCACCAGCTCCGCCAGAGCCGCCACGGCCGCCTCGGCGTCGTCCCCTTCGCAGACCAGCTTCATCACGACGCCGTGGGCGGCCACCAGCGTCAGCAGGCCCATGATGCTCTTGCCGTTGGCCTCGGTGTCGTCCTTGACCACCTTGACCTCGCATTTGAAGACGTTGGCGGTCTGTACGAAACGAACGGCCGCGCGGGCGTGCATGCCCAGCCGATTCCTCACCGTCACCTCACGCTCGACCAGGGGCATCGTCAGTGGTGTTCTTCCCGGGGCAGCGAGATCTTGCCGGTCAGCTCGGAGCCGAGCCGGATCGATCGCTTCCCCACTTCTTTGATGATCTCGGCCACCTCGCCGGGGCGCATCCCGCGGCGATCGACGGTGGCGAGCTTGATGAGCATCGGCAAGTTGACGCCGCAGACGATCTCGACCGAGCGGGTGCCGTCGAACATCGCCAGGCAGGCGCGGAACGGCGAGGAGCCGTGAACGTCGGCCAGGATCAGCAGTCCCGCGCCAGAGTCGACCTCCGCGCAGGCACGCTCCACGCTGCGCACGATGTCGTCGAACCGATCGGACACCGCCACCGAGACCGCCGTCGCCGCCGCCAGGGGACCCACCAGATCGGCCGCCGCGGCGAGCAGACACTCGCCGCTGCCACCGTGGGTGACCACGACCAGCCCCACCAGGGGGCCGCTCTCGAGCGCGGGGGACATGGGACCGGTGAGTTTACAACCATTTCAGTCGGAGCTGCCGCGCTGGATGTCGCGGTGGCGGATCGAGAGCGGGAATTCGCCCCCCAGGCGCCGCCCCAGCTCCTTGGCGATGGTAACCGAACGATGGCGGCCACCGGTGCAACCGATGGCCACCGTCGCGTACGATTTTCCCTCGCGCTGAAAGCCCGCCACCGAGAGACGAAGCAGCTTCTCGGCCTCGTCGACGTAGGCCTTGGCGGCGGGATCATCGAGCACGAAGCGCGCGACCGATTCGTCCTCGCCCGACAGCGCCGAGAGATGCGGGACGAAGAAGGGGTTGGGCAGGAATCGAACATCCAGGACGATGTCGGACTCGGCCGGGATGCCGTGCTTGAACCCGAAGGACAGCAACGTGACGCCCAGGTCCCCCTCGCCGCGCCCGTAGCGCTCCTGGATGAGCGCCCGCAGCACGTGCACGGTGAGCGCGCCCGTGTCGACCAGCGCGTCCGCCTCCCGGCGAAGGGCGGCCAGGCCCTGGCGCTCGGCCGCCACGCCGGTGCGGATGTCGGTGTCGGAGAGCGGATGGCGCCGACGGGTCTCGGAGAACCGCCGGATCAGGATCTCGTCGGAGGCGTCGAGGAACAGCACCTCGACGGTGTGCCCGGCCCGCCGCAGATCGGCGAATAGCGACGACGCCCCGGCCAGGAAGCTTCCGCCGCGGGCATCCAGCCCGAGCGCCGCGCGATCGATGTCGGCGCGGCTGCCGAGGAGCTCGATGAGCTTGGGCACCAGGGGCAACGGGAGATTGTCGACCGCATAGAAACCGAGGTCTTCGAGGGTACGAAGGGCGGTGGATTTTCCGGCGCCGGATACGCCCGTGACCACCACCAGCCTCATCCGAGCGGCCTCACTCGACGTCGTCCCGCCAGCGGCGCTCGCGCGCGTCGGCGAGCGCGCGATCGAGGCGCTCCTGAAACTCGCGCGCCGAGTGGTGGCCGCGCACCTGCAAGAGGCGGTTGCGCGCCGCCACCTCGATGAGCGAGCTGACGTTGCGACCCGGGCTGACGGGGATGCGCAAGAGCGGCACCGGCACGTCCAGGATCGGGTAGACCATCTCGTCGAGGCCCAGCCGATCGTGGCTCTCGCTCTGATCCCAGCGAATCAGCTCCAGCACCAGCTCGATGCGCTTCTCGTCGCGTACGGCCGCGACGCCAAACATGTCCTTGATGTTGATGATGCCGAGGCCCCGCACCTCCATGTGGTGCTTGATCAGCTCCGACGCCCAGCCGACCAGCAAGCTGCCAGAGGTGCGCCGCACCTCGACCAGATCGTCGGCGACCAGGCGGTGCCCGCGCATGATGAGATCCAGCGCGGCCTCCGACTTTCCGATGCCGCTCTTGCCGAGCAGCAGGACGCCGATTCCGAGCACGTCCATCAAGACCGCGTGGATGCTGGCGGTGGGCGCCAGCTGCAGCTCGAGGTACTTCTGGATCTGGTCGATGGCCTGCGACGAGACCAGCGGCGTGCGCAGGAGCGGCACGCCCAGACGATCGGCGCTCTCGCGCAGCAGCGGCGACGCCTCGAGGCCCTTGGTGATGATCACGCAGGCCGGGTTGAGGCTGAAGAAGGCCTGCACGGATTTTTGCGCGTCCTCCGCCGACAGCGTCCCGAGGTAGTCGATCTCGGTGGCGCCCAGGATCTGCACCCGCTCGGGATGGACCTGGCGAACGAAGCCCGCCAGCGCGAGACCAGGCTTCTGAATGCGGTGGATGGCGATGTTCCGCCCCAGGCCCGACTCCCCCGCCACCAGCACCAGCCGCAACCCCGACGCCTCGTCGAGCAGCGATCGAACCGTCAGCGTGGGCGTCATGGGCGGCTCATTATAGTCGGGTCTTCAATTCAGTACTTGGCGTCTTCCTCGGCGATGACCTGATACATCGACTCGCCCGACGGCGCGGCCAAGAGGCGCTTGCGGAAGTCGGCGTCGCGAAACAGCCGCGACAGGCGCGCCAGCGCCTTGAGGTGCACGCCCGTCGAGCTGGTGGGCGCCACCAGCATGAAGATCAGGTGGGTCGGCTTGCCGTCGATCGACTCGAACTCGATCCCTTCGACGGCACGGCCGAGCGCCCCGACCAGGTGACCGACCGAATCGAGCTTGCCGTGCGGAATCGCGATGCCGTCGCCGATCGCCGTCGAGGCGAGCAGCTCACGCTCTTCGAGCACATGGCGCAGAGCGCCGGCCTCGACCCCCGGCACCACCTTGGAGAGATGATCGGACAGCTCGGCCAGCACGGCGGCCTTGGTCGTCGCCTCCAGACTGGCGACGATGCAGTCGGGCTGGAGAAAGTCGATGACCCTCATGGCTCCCTGCCAGTCCGCCAATCAGCGCCGAGTCGCGCTCCCGGCGGTCGTCGGCGGGGCCTTCGCCGCCGCCGTTTCGATGAGGCCGTAGTCGCCGTCCTTGCGGCGATGGAGGATCGACGTGGTCCCGGTCGCGGCGTCCGTGAAGACCAGGATCTCATCGCCCAGCAAGTTGAGCTGCATGACGGCGTCTTCGATCGACATCGACCGGGCGGTGAAGCTCTCGTCCTTGATGACGCGGTATCCGGCCGCGGCCGCCGGCGCCGGCGTGGCGGGCGCCGACTGACGGGGCTCGATGTCGTCGGCCGGGATGACCAGCTCGCGCATCGTCGCGGCGGGCCCGCCGTGGGGCTTGTGGTCGCGGATCTTTTCCTTCCACTTGCGCACCTGCCGCTCGATGCGGGTCGCGCACAGATCGATCGACGAGTACATGTCCTCGGTCGTCTCTTTCGCGTTGATCGCGATCCCATTGGGCAGCTTGATGTTGATCTCGGCGACGTGATGGAAACCACGCTCCACCGCGAACACCGCGTGCGCCGAGATCGGCCCTTTGGCGAAGTACTTCCGGATCTTCTCCAGCTTGTCGGCGGTGTATTCCCGCACAGCCTGCGAAGCATCCATGTGCCGAAACGTGGTCGAGAGCTGCATCGGACGCTCCTTACGCGGTGGCCTTTTACCCCATTTTACCGTCGGGCAACAGGAATTGCATCGACCCAACGAACCGAAATCGAGGGCGGGGGTCCCATGAATCGCGTGAGGGAGGACGAGCTTCGCTCGGCCGAGCTCTTCGCGGGAGGGTTTGGGAACCCTCTCAGGGTTCCCAGTTCGATGTCCGCGTGAGGGAGGACGAGCTTCGCTCGGCCGAGCTCTTCGCGGGAGGGTTTGGGAACCCTCCCAGGGTTCCCATCTCAATGTCTCAAAACGCTTCGCGGCGTTTCGAGCTCGACAGGATGCGGAGCTGCTCGCGGTACTTG
>JADGRB010000177.1 GCA_017881315.1 Pseudomonadota bacterium | reverse complement strand
TTCCGCAACCTCGACCTCTTCCAGTTGCCGCTCCAGCCCGTGGGCGACGCGACGCACGTCCCGCAAGGGATCCTGGGCGCCAATCTGCTGCTCAACTATTCGGTCGAGTTCCGCTTCGGCGCGCTCTGCGCGCCCGGGGATACGGCGCTTTGTTCGTCGATGACCTTTTGGAACCACCTGGGTGCCGACGAATCATTCCTCGAGGACGCCGGCTTCGCGGTCCTGGGCTTCACGCTCTTCGGGGGCGGTGAGGTCACCGCCAACGGCAACTCCGACTTTCTGGGCTTGCGCGGTCCGCTGCAGCTCCCGCCCACCCGCGTCGTGCTCCGCGGCTGCGCCGCCCCGAGCGCCTTTTCGCCCAGCACCTCGCCCCCCGGCCAGGCCTTGCCGGCCTGTTGCACCGCCGCCGACGCCATCGCGCAGGCGAGCGGCGTCAACTTGTCCCTGATGGTCGACACCGGCGTCGGTCCCCTGGTCCTGAGCCGATCCGCCTGGACGCAGGTCATGGCGGCCGTCACCGCCTCCGGCGGGACGGTTCCGGCAGAGGTTCCGAACCCGCTCCTGGTCGCGACCTGGCCGGTCGCCATCGACGCGGGCTGGTCGACGATCCCGCGCTTCGCGCTGGTCAACCTCGAAGCCGGCAACAACCTGGATCCCGGCGCCTGCGTCGAGCTCGCGCGTTCCCGGCGCACCGAGATCGTCTCGTACCAGACGGTCATGAATCCTGCGCTGGCCACCCCGATGCCGCCCGTCTGCGGCGAGCCGTGCGATTTCGACCCGAACCACACCGGCGAAGCGCAGAACAGCGCCGCCTACCTCGAGATCGACGGCGACATCCCGGTCGCGATCGTCTCGGACAGCGAGCCCTTCTTGCAGGCGCTCCGGTTCGACGTGCTCCCCGAGGGGCCGGAGCTCGACGGGTTGGTGGGCGCCGCCGCCCTCGGTCGGGCCCGCCTCGAGATCGACTACCTCTCGTCGCCCGCGCGCGCGGTCTTCTCGTGCGAGGCCGACGCTACCCGCGACGTTTGTTGGGCGGCGGCCCGCTGCCCGCAGCTCCCGGACAACAACCAACCGCACTTCTGCTTCGATCTTCCCGCGCACGGCCTGCCCGCTTCTTGTGTCCCGAGCGGCTGCCCCGCCAATTGAAGCAATTGGGGTAAGATGACCTTGATATGCGCCTGACCGCCGCCGTCGCGCTGGGCCTGGTTGCCAACGCCTGCGTGGCGTCGGCCGCGATCGCCCGGACACGGGTCGCGATTCCCGACTTTCAGATCGACGGGGGTCCGCCGCCGGCGCTGGGCATCCAGCTGCAGGACGGCTTCGTGCTGGGCCTGGTGCGAGCGGGCGTGCAGGTGCTGGACCCGATCGACACCGCGCGCCGGCTGGACGGCCACCCCGAGCTGCAGCACTGCGACGCCTCGCCGTGCCTCAAGGCCATCGGTCAGCTGCTCGACGTCGGCTATGTGGTGCGGGCGCGGGTCGACGTCGCGGGAAACAGCTACAAGAGCGTGGTCCGCCTGTTCTCGACCGAAGGCGCCGCCCCCGCCGCCCTGCCGATCGCCACCGAATCGAAGAGCTGCGACGTCTGTACGGTCGCCGAGGCGCGCGCGACGATGTTGCGGCTGGCCGACGCGCTCCGGGCCCACATCGACGAGCTGACGCCGCCCGCTCCCCCGCCCCCTCCGCCGGCGCCGCCGCCGCCGCCGCGCCTGATCGGGCCGGTCTTGCTGGCCATGGCGGGGGCGCTGTCGATCGCCGCCGGCGCCGCCGTGCTCGCCTCGGAGGGGAGCTGCACCGGCGCCATGTGCTCGGAGAACCGCGCCCGCAACGCGGCGGGCGGCGTTCTCATCGGCGCGGGAGTGGCGCTGACCGTGACCGGTGCTTATGTCACCATCGTCCGGAGCCGCGGCGCGGACCCGGTCACCGGCGTGGCGGTCGCCTGGCGATGGTGAAGGACGCGACAAGGAGATCGGCATGACGACGAAGACGCGGTGGTTGCAACGAGTCGTCCTTCTGGCGCTGGCCGGGGCGGGCGCCCTGCTGGCCCGGGGCTGCGGCGGCGTGACCGACACGAGGGTCGCCGCCCGCGATCAGGCCACCGCCGCCAGCTGCAACTACTACAACAGGTGTAATTTGATAGGGCCTGGCGAAGACACGATGGGTGGCTTCACCAGCTATTCCTCCTGTCAGACCAGCGTGAGCGCCTACTGGGAAGGCAAGTGGCCGGTCTCTCAGTGCCAAGGACACGTCGACGAGGCGCAGGTTTCGATCTGCATCAGCGCGATCAACGCCACCCAGTGCATGAACAACATCGATGTTCTGGCGACCTTGCTGCTCAAGTGCCCGGTGGAGACCGTTTGCGACGCCAATCTTCCGCCCGCCGACGCGTCGGCCGATTAAGCGAAAAGCTCGATCGACGCGCCTAGCCCGGCCAGCGTCTCGGCGAAGGTCGGGAACGAGGTCAGGATGTCGGCGGTCGGAACGGTCGTGTCCTCGGCGGAGCTGAGGCCCAGGATCGCGCCGGCCATCGCGATCCGGTGATCGTGCTCGGGCACCACGGTCCCGCCCGCCGGCGGCCGGGCGCCGAGGCCGGTGACCACCAATCCGTCGGGCCGCTCCTCGACGTGCGCGCCGGCCCGGCCGAGCTCCCGGGCCAGCGCCGCGATGCGATCCGACTCCTTGATGCGCAGCTCGGCCAGATCGGCGAACACGGTCTCCCCGTCGGCCAGCGCGGCGGCCACGGCCAGCGCCGGGATCTCGTCGATCGCACGCAGCGCCAGAGCGCCGTCGACCCGCGTGCCGTGCAACCGACCGGCGCGCGCCCGCACGCGGCCGACAGGCTCACCCATCGCGTCGCCCGTGACGTCGATGGTCAGATCGGCGCCCATGGCGCGGAGCACGTCCAGCGCGCCCGCGCGGGTCGGGTTGAGGCCGACGTTCTCGACGGTGATCTCGCTGCCCGGAACCGTCAGCGCCGCGACGATCAGGAACGTCGCCGACGAGAGATCGCCCGGGATCGCGATGCGGGTCGCGCGCAGCCGTCCGTCCCAGCCGTCCGGCTCGACGGTGATCGCGCCGCCGGCGTCGACGGAGATCGGCGCGCCCAGGGAGCGCAGCATCCGCTCGGTGTGGTCGCGGGAGCGGGCCGGCTCGCGCAGCACGGTCGGTCCGCGCGCCTGCAGCCCCGCGAGGATGAGGGCGGTCTTGAGCTGCGCGCTCGCCACCGGCAGGTCGTAGCGGATCCCGGTGAGCGCGCCGCCCCGGATGCGCAGCGGCGGGAAGAGGTCTCCGGGACGCGCGGGCTCACTCCGCCCTTCGATCGACGCGCCCATCTTTCGCAGCGGCTCCGCCACCCGGCGCATCGGGCGGCGCGTGAGCGAGGCGTCGCCACGGAGCTCGGTTTCGAAGGGGCGGCCGGCCAGCAGGCCCGCCAGCAGGCGGATGGTGGTGCCCGAGTTGCCGCAGTCGAGTGGCGCGGCGGCGGCGCGCAGTCCGGCGAAGCCGACGCCGTGAACGCGCGCGTCGCTGCCGGCGATCTCCACCTCGACCCCCAGCGCCCGCAACGCCGACGCGGTCGACAGGTTGTCGCCGCCCCGACCGAGGCCGCTCGCTTCGACGACGCCGTCGGTCAGCGCGCCGAACAGCAGCGCGCGGTGCGAGATCGACTTGTCGCCCGGGACCCTGCAAACGCCGCGCAGCGGGGCCGAGCGGCGGACGCGCAGGGAAGTCGACATCGCTGCTTCACTTATCACGAGATCAGCGGGACGCGCCGGCCACCATTTGCAGAACCGCGAGCAGCTTGTCGGCCAGCCCCTCGCGCCGCTCCGCCGGGATGCGCAGGTGGCCGTGGACGCGCGCGCCCTCCGCGCCCAGCGAGAGGCCGTCCAGGATCGGGCGGAGACCCAGCAGCGCGAGCATCGGTTGCTGGCCGAGCGCCCGCAGCGCCAGGGTCCAGGTCGCCGCCGCGGCGGTGGCATCCGAGCCGCTGCCCAGCACGGCCAGCAGATCGAGGTTCAGATCGTCCCCCAGATCGAGGCGCGCGGCCGCGCTGGTGAGGCCGGGCGGCAGGTCGACGGTGCCGGCCGCCCGGCGGCGCATCCCCTCGGTCAACGAAAGCACGACGAAGACCGCCGGGACGTTGTGATCGGCGTCGAGCGTCCGGCGCAGCGTACCGAGCGCCCCGGAGCGCGCGTCGGGGACGATCCCCCAGGCGGCGTCGATCGCGCCGCGGACGGCGTCGGGCTCGCCCTGGGCGAGCGTCCGCGGCGTCACCAGCGCCACCGCGCGCCCGCCGCCCTCCCACAGGGGGCTGTCGCGCCAACGACCGACCTTGGCGCCGGGGGTCGCCGCCAGGAACGCCGCCCCGATGCGCGCCGGGTCGAACTTCCCACGCACGATGGTCAGCGTGCGCGGAGCGCCGGCGGTCTCGGTCCCGACGGCCAGCATCCGCTCGCCCTCGGCGAAGAGGTCGTAGCCGAAGAGCCGCCGGCTCTGGTCGCGATCCCCCGAAAAGCCGCTCGCGGTGAGCGAGCGCGACCAGGCCGAGGCGCGCAGGGCCGCCAGATCGACGTCCGCCAGCGCGTCGGCGTTGGAGGGCGTCAGGTTCCACAGATCGCTGTCGTCGGCCGCCGCGCGCGGCCCGGCGGGCGTCGCGGGTCCGGCGATGGGCGTCTCCGCGCAGCCGAGGGCGACGAGTCCCCCCAGGCCGACGACCGTGGCAAGCCCCGTGAATCGTCGCGCGTTCACCATCGAGAAATCTCGACCTCAGCCCGGGACCACCCGGTCGCGACCCGCCTTGGCCGCCTCCAGGATCTCGCCGATGCGGTCGCCATCGCCGGCGGCGATCGCCGCCCGCAGCGCTTCGATCTGGCGCGTGAGGGCCTCGATGAGCGGCAAGACCTCGTCCCGATTTTCGAGAAAGATGTCACGCCACATGATCGGGCTCGAGGCCGCGACGCGCGTGGTGTCGCGCAGGCTGCTGGTGGGTAGCCGCCGTAGCCCCGCGATCACCTCGGCCGAAAGCCCGCCCAGCGTCGCCGCCAACGCGTAGGCCGCGACGTGCGGCAGGTGGCTGCCGGCGCCCAGCACCCGATCGTGCAGGTCGGCGTCCATGCGCACGGGCTCGGCGCCCATCGCGGTCCAGAGTCGCTCGATGATCACCACCGATTCCTCGCGGCTGCGCGGCGTCGGACAGATCACGCAGCGCTTGCCCTCGAAGAGCAGCGGGCTGGCGGCGTCGGGGCCGACGCGCTCGATCCCGGCCACCGGGTGACAGGCGACATAGGCGCCAGGGGCGAGCTTGGGCTCGACCGCAGCGATCGCCGCCGCTTTCACCGACCCGACGTCGATGACCAGCGCGCCCGCGTCGAGGACCGGCGCGATCTCGGCGGCGATCTCGCCCAGGCTGCGCACGGGGGTGGCGATCACCACCAGCCCCGCGCCCCGGGCCGCCTCCGCCGCCGACCCCGCGGCGCGATCGATGATCCCGAGCGCCCGGGCGCGATCGAGCTTCTCCTGGGTGCGGCTCCAGGCGACTACCTCGGTGACCGCGCCAGCGGCGCGCGCCGCCAGCGCGACCGAGCCGCCGATCTGACCGGCCCCCATCACCGCGAGCCGCCCCAGCGGCGGACCCGACCAGCGCCGTTGCGTGCTCACGGGCGGGCTCCCGCGTCGGCCCGCAGATTCGAGCCCAGGTTGCAGAGCTGGGAGGACGGGCGGTAATCGAGATCAACTCCCTGTCCGTCGAGGTCGACGAAGAACAGAGCGAGATCCGAGTCCGGCTGGGGGGGCACGGGCATGACGGGACCGCGTCGGAAATTACAGGTTGCCGCGCGCGTGCGCAACGCCGGGGACCGCTATACTCGTGAAACACCCATGGGCAGCGGATCGCACCCCAGTCTTCTCTTCGCCCTCACCTACGGGTTCCTGACGGCGCTCACCCCCTGCGTCTACCCGATGATTCCGATCACCGTCAGCATCTTCGGGGCGCGGGCCGGCGTCCCCCGGGGCCGCGCGCTGGTGCTGGCGACCGCCTACGTCCTGGGGATCGCCATGATGTTCGGGACGCTCGGGACCACCTTCGGCCTCGTGGGACGCGCGTTCGGGACCTTCCTGGCCAATCCCTGGGTGATCGTCCCGCTGGCGCTGTTCTTCGTCGCCATGGGGCTGTCGATGTTCGGAGCCTTCGAGGTGGCGTTGCCGTCGGAGCTGCAGGCGCGCCTGTCGCGGATCGGCGGGCGTGGCATGGGCGGCGCCTTCCTGATGGGGCTGGTGGCCGGAATCATCGCCGCGCCCTGCACCGGGCCGCCGCTGGCGTCGTTGCTCGCCTACGTCGCGACCACCCGCAACGCCGGCTGGGGGTTCGTGCTGCTGGCGACCTACGGCGTCGGCGTCGGCCTGCCTTTCTGGTTGCTGGCCGGGTTCTCGATGTCGCTGCCGAAGCCGGGCGCCTGGATGGAGTGGGTCAAGAGCGTCTTCGGCATCGCCCTCTTCGCGGCCGCGCTCTACTACCTCAAGAACGTGGTCCCGGCGCTGGCGCACTTCGGCTCCGGCAAGCCGACCTTCGCGCTGGAGATGGCCGCGCTGGTCTTGCTCGGGATCGGGCTGGGCGCCGTGCACGCGAGCTTTCATGGCCGGGCCTCCGAGCGGGCGCGCAAGGCGCTCGCGGTGGCGCTGGCGACGCTGGGCCTGTTCGGCGCGACCAACTACCTCCTGGCGCCCAAGGGAAACATCGCGCTCGCCTGGATGACCGACGAGCCGGCGGCCGTCGCGGCCTCCCACGCGTCGGGCCGACCGCTGCTGATCGATTTTGCGGCCAGCTGGTGCATCCCCTGCCGCGAGTTCGAGGTCCGGGTCTTCTCGCGTCCCGAGGTCGCGGAGACCATGGGTCACTTCACGCTGCTGCGGGTCGACCTGTCGCGCGAGGATCAGAACCCGGCGCTCGGGGAGCTCAAGGCCAAGTACGGAGTGGACACGCTCCCCGCCATCCGGATCGTCTCACCCGACGGCGCGGTCGTCGCCAAGACCGACCAGTACCTTCCGCCGGATCGGTTTCTCGACCTGCTCGCTCGCGCGGGACCCTAGGCCGATTTCGCGGCGACTCGGCCGGTGTCCTGCCTCGCCAGAGATCGGGCTGCGAACATCGCGATGACGGCCAGCACGCAAATGTGCAGCGCGTGCAGCCGCAGATCCGTGCGCGACGCGCGCTCGATGTGGTCGAGGTGTGCCCCGGCGTGAAACGCGATGGCCACCGCCATGCTGCGGTTGGATCGCTCGAAGACCCAGGCGATGAGCAGCGAATAGAGTGGCAACTCGACCATGATCAGGCCGAATTCGAGGGGATCGAAGCCGCCGGCCTGCGGGGTGATGCTGTACATCAGATGCCAGAGGCCCCAGGCCAGGCCGACGAGCAGCGATCCCTTCACCGGCCCGTGTCGCCGCGCCATCCGGGGTTGGGCAAAACCGCGCCAGCCGAACTCCTCTCCGAGGGGAAATACCACCAGCGCGGCCACCTGCTCCGAGGTGACCGGCGGGTGAAACCACTGCGCCGGATGGCCGCCGATCGCGACGTAGAGCGCGGTCGCAAGCGCGTGGACAGCGGCCGGCGTGAAGAGCGCCATCACGATCCAGGCGGGATTGGTGCGCCAGCGCCCGAATACCTCGCGCAACTGGCGCCGTGGTCCGGCGACGGCCAGCGCCGCCAGCAGCGGACCGAAGGCGCTGAGACCGGCGCACGCGATCGCGGAGGGAGGCGGTGCCCGATGTTGCATCCAGGCCCGTGCCGCCGGCGCCGCCAGCAGCCAGGTCCAGGCCCAGGCCAGCGCGAAAAATCCGTACGTCCCGTCGCCGCCGGTTTCCGGGGCCGCTGGGGTTCCGTCGTTCGGCGGGCTCGTCCGATGTGACATCAGACGTAAGACAACCGGCGCGCGGAAAGGTTTCCGGCGTCGCTAGTAGCCGAGGTGGAAGGTCACGGTTCCGAGGCCGATCAGCTGATAGCCGGACGAATGGTCCATGACGTTGCTGCTGTTCACCACGTCGCCGCCGAAGAAGTAGTGGTAGCCGAAGGTTCCGGAGCCGCCGATGGCGACGAACGGGTTCAGGAAGTATTCGTAGCCCAGCGTCGCGTTGGCGACGATCCCTTTGGCGGAGATCTGGCTGTCCGTCAGCGGCGGGCTCACCGGTCCCGGCGTGCCGAAGCCGAAGCCGCCCGCGATCTTGGGCTCGAGGACGCTCTGGCTCTGTCCGTCGGGGAGCTTGGCTCCGCCGAGCGGAACGTCGACCTCGGTGCCGAGCAGAAACTGAATCAGCGTTCCCGAGGTCCCCGAGCCGTTGAAGGCCTGCAGAAAGTTCGCCGACAGATCGAAGATCAGGAGCTTGACGCCCAGATCGAAACCGACGGCGGGGCCGTGGGTCTTGTCGAAGAAGTCGGGCGTGTTGGGCGTCGATCCCCAGCCCCCGAAGCCACCGGCGGTCGCCCCCGCGTAGAGATCGATGAGGCGCGCCTCGGCCGGGCGTGCGGCGCCGACCAGGGCCACCGAAAAGACCAGAACCACGAGGGAGGAGGCGGCGATGTTTTTTTTCATGTTGGTTGTCCAAGCAAGGCTTCGATGCGGGCGCGGTCAAACCCGAGGAGCAAGCGCCCCCGGACATCGATGATTGGGACCCGGTCGGTCGGTATTCCCAGCTTGCTCGCTTTGGCCGCGAGCTCGCGCGCCGCATCCGGATCGCGCTCGACGTCCTTGTCGGCGAAGGGGATCTTTCGCTCGGTCAGGAACTCGCGCGCGGCTCGGCAGGCGCCGCACCAGGAGGTGCCGTAGATGGTGACAGCCGGTGTCGCGCCGGAGGCCGTCGCGCCGGACGCGGTCGCGCCGGACGCGGTCGCGCCAGGGGTCGCTCCGCCGGGCCCGGGGGCGCCAGCGCCGGGCGGCGCCATGCTCGGGGCCGGTCCGTGCTCGGCGGCGAAGGGCGAGGACTGTCCGCCCGGTAGGCCGGCCAGCGCCGCCGTCTCGAAGGCCTCTCGCGACATGGCGCGCGCCGACGACTTCCCTTTGGCGGTCAGCTCATTGAGGTCGGTGACGTAAACCCGATCGCCCGCGCTCTTCGTCGACATCGACATCGGCTCCGCCGGATCGAGCACCCGCACCAGCGCGCGCGCCTCGGCCGGTACGGTCTCCGGTTTGTCGGTCGTCGCGAAGGTCCCGGCCGGCTCGGCGTAGGTGAACAGCCAGCGCCCCCCCTTGAGCACCTCGATGCTGGCGGGCAACGCGGTCAGCGAGGGGGCCACCTCCGGCGCCGATCGGTGGCAGGCACCCAGACCGACGATCGCGATCAGGGCAGGCAAACGAACTGGGCTGAATCGCATGAGATCCGAAGTCTAGCAGGCCCACCCCGGCCCGGGAGGGTTTGGGAACCCTCCCAGGGTTCCCATGTTCAGTTGACCACCACCAGCTCCTCGCCGTCGCGACCGCAGAAGGTGGACTCGCTGCCGTAGCGGCGGGAGCAGTTGGGGCAGATCTTCCCGAGCACGCCCACCAGGTGCGCGGCCACCTCGGCACCGCCGAGCGCGACCGTCAGCGGGACCAGCTCCTCGCCGTCGAAGGAACAGAACCTCTTGCCGGCGTCGAACGAGCGCTTGCAGGTCGGGCAGGTCGCCCCGGGGATGCTCCGCCGCTCGGCCGGATCGCCGGCCGGGATCAGATTGCGGGCGTCGTGCGGACAGAACTGCAGCCCGGGGGCGTAGTCGCGATGGCAGGCCGGGCAGACCATCGGCGGTCCCGCCGCCGGCTGAGGAAGCTCCGTCGCCAAAGCAACGGACGCTGCCGTGGCCGCGCCGGCGGATTGGCGCCCGCGCAGGTACGGGCGGACGACGGTGCCGATCAGGGCCAGCGCCAGCACGGCGACCACCGCGAAGAGGACGATCTCGATCGGCTGCATCGGCCCGCCACTACTTCTTCTTGTGGTGGTGGGCCTCGTTCATCGGCCCCGATTTTCCGATCGACAGCTTCAGCACCGCCTGATCGACGGCCTGCTTGATGGCGTCCTTGATGACATCGTTGGTAGCCTCGGTGGTGTCGGCCGCCAGGTGCTTCTCCGAGACCTCGGCTTCACTGCCCGACTGGCCGTCCCCGCTGAACGCTAGCTTCGCGTCGGGGATGGTGGTGCCGAACACCGTGAGCTGCACCTCCACCGCCAGCTGCCGGTTCCGGGCGCCCGGCTTGGGATCCTTCACGT
>JADGRB010000176.1 GCA_017881315.1 Pseudomonadota bacterium | reverse complement strand
GCCAGATCTGGTCGCGTCGAACGACGTCACCACGTTTTTGCACGCCCGATCGCTGCAGATTTGCACGTGCGCGCCGTCGGTCCCCCCAGCGAGAGCCCATCGCAACGTCGGGCGCCGCGACGTTACGGTCGCGGTGGAGAGCGGCGCGATCAGACGAGGAGCGGGAAGTCCGATGACCCCGGATTCATCCGGCCCAGCGTCCCGGACGTCGACGCCGACGCTTCCGTCGCCCGGCGCCGCGACCCAACCGCCATCCCGACCTCCCAACCGGCTGGAAGCGGACGAGCAGGCCAGCGAGCCCAACACGGCCAACATCAAAATACGCCCTGTCACGACCACCGCCATACGCCCGATCCATCCCATGCCGATGAGGTTATCGACGAACAATGTCGACTGTCAAAGTGCCCCGAGATCCCCGGAGCGAATGCGGAGCTATGTCTCGAGGCGATGTGGCGATTCGGTGGTGCGCGACGTCCGCCCCCGCTTCAAGAACCGCGGCGTCACCGCCAAGATCACCGACGGCAGAAACGCCACTGTCGCGGCGCTGCTGGTCACCATCGTGAGCGCCACCAGCACGCCCAGCAGGACGTGGACCTTGAAGAGCGACAGCGTCAGACACAGGTAGCCGCCCGCGACGGCGCTGGCGACGTAGGCGATCGCCTTGCCGGAGGTGGTGAGCGCGGTCGCCGTTGCCTCGCGCAGGTCGCCGCTGCGTTCGAACTCCTCGCGGACGCGGAAGATGAAGTAGACGGCGTAGTCGGCGCCGATGCCGACGGCCATGGCGGAGATGGCCGCCGTGCCCATCGACAGCAGGATGCCGGTCCAGCCCATGAGGCCCAGGTTGATGAGCGCCGCGGTGGCCAGCGGCAGCAGCACCAGCAGCCCGCCCGCCAGCGAGCGCAACAGGATCGACGTGATCACGACGACCAGGATCGAGATCTGAATGAGGTTGATGGTCTTGCCGTGGACCATCGTCTCGTTGAGCGCGATCGCGTTGGTCACGCCGCCGCCCACGCGCGCCGTGACCGGCAGCCCGGCGAACAGGCGATCGGCCTCGGCCTGGGTGGCGACGGTCATCGCCTTCATGGCGCGGAAATCGTCGGTGCGCAGGTAGGCGGTGATGACGGCGCGCTGGAAGCCGTGGTCGACCAACCGGCTCAGGTCGTCCTCGTCGCCGCCCATGCCGTAGAGCAAGAGGTACTGCGCGACCCCCTGGGCGGTGTCGGGGAGCTTGCCGCCGCCGCTCGGATCGATGACATGGCTCATCTGCTTGAGCAGGTCGACGATCGACACCACCTTGCCGACGGGAAGCGGCTGGTGCGCGATGAAGGTCCCGAGCTGGTCCATGCGCTGCAGGACCTCGGGGCTCTTGATGGCGTCGGGCGATTTGCCCTCGACCAGCACCTGGATCACGCGGGTGCCGGCCAGGTGGGCGTCGGCCATGCGGAAGCCGTGCACGGGGGCGTTGTGCTCGAAGAACTGCGCGGCCAGGTTGTTGCCGGCTTCGAGGCGCGTGACGCCCACCAGTGCCACGACGATCAATCCCGCGAAGACCCAGATGATCGGGCGCTCCTTGCCGGTGCGGATGACCGAGGCCAGCTTTTCCAGGATCGGATCGAAGTACTCCTCGCGCTTTTCGCGCTCCGTCTGCCGCTCCGAGGGCGGCGACATCAGCACCCGGATCGCCGGGATGAACGTCATCTCGACGGTGAGCGCCGCCGCGATCCCGAACGCCGTGCACAGGCCGAAGTTCTTGATGGTGGGGAGGCCGAAGGTGGCCAGCGAGCCGAAGCTGAGCGCCGCGATGGTGCCCGCGGCCAGCATGACCAGGCCGACCTTGGTGGTCGCCTCGATCACCGCCAGGCGGTTGTGCTCGCTGCCCGGCAGGTCGGGGCGCGCCGCGCGGACGCGGTTGTACTCCTCGTAGTAGCGCTTGAGGATCTGCACCGAGTGGCCAGCGCCGATGGCCAGCAGCAGGATCGGCGTCATGATGTTCCAGGGGTCCATCGGCGCGCCGACCAGGCCCATGAGGCCCAGCGCCCAGACGACGCCCATGATCGCGGTGACCAGCGGAATGATCATGCCTTGCAGCGTCCGGAAGGCCCGGTAGTGGAGGTAGCCGATCATCGCCAGGGCCAGCACGAAGAGGCCGGCGACCCGGCGGGTGTAGATGAGCAGCCAGTGCAGGATGGTCTCGGCGCCCGCGGCGACGATCTCGACGTCGGGGCCGCGTTCCGGCGCCAGGATGCCCTCGATCCGATCGTAGAGGCGCCGCGAGCCGCCGGCTTTTTCGAAGTCGCTGAAGTCGACCAGCACCGAGGTGGCGCGGCCGTCGTCGCTCACGAAGAGGCTGGTGAGGAAGGCGTTGGCGGCGACGCGCGTGCGGAAGGCCGCCATCTCGGCGTCGGTGGCGGGGACCTTGTCGGCGAGCGGCGTGATCTCGAGGGCGTCGGCCGAGCTATGGATGTCCTTCACGCGCGGCGACATCAGCGACAGCACGCTGCCTTGCTTGACGCCCGGCAGCCGCTCCAGCCCCTCGGTGACCCGTTTGACCTTGCCGAGGATCTCCGGCGTGTAGATCGAGCCGGACTTTGGGTAGAACCCGACGACGGTCATGTACTTGCCGCCGAACAGCTTCTCGATCCGCTGACCGACGATCACCAGCGGGTGGCCGGGCGGAATCTGGGCGTCGACGTCCAGCAGCACGTGCAGCCGGGTCATGAAGAACCCGAGCGCCAGCGTCACGGCGATGACGAAGGCGATCACCGTCTTGGGCCGGCGGACGATCGAGGTCACGTAGCGACGCAACATGGGGATCTCGCCGGCTACCGTTTCGTTTCCAGCAACATGGGGATCTCGCCGGCTACCGTTTCGTTTCCAGCAGCGAGCGGAGGAGCGGCTCGCGGAAGTCGCTCTTGGGCGCGAAGTAGCTGGCCAGCACCACCCGGGCCGCGCCCGCCTCTCGCTGACTCAGGTCGACCAGAACCTGGCCCCCGGTCGAGACGACCACCGTGCGGAGCGCGTCGGGGCTGACCGCGTAGAGCAGCTTGTCGCCCTTCTGATAGCCGCGGTCCTTGAGCGCCGCGAACCAGGTCGGCAGGCCCTGGCCGACTCGCTGCTCGACGTCCTTGGTGATGAGCCCGGCCTCGCGCGCCTGCTCGAGGTTGTCGCGGACCACGCCGATCCAGCGATTGAGCGGGACGTCCCTCACGAACTGCATCTGGACGACCGCGCGCGACGCGCCGATCGCGATCGGCCCCAGCTGCCCGTCCAGCTCGTACGAGTACGGCTTGTCGCGCGCCAGCTCGGCGAAGCGCGTCTGCGCCTGCTTGTCGACCCGCACGTCGATGGTGGCGACGTTGATCTTGAGGAGCGTCTTCTGCAGCAGCATGTGCATCGACGCGTACCGACCCTGCGCCAGCTCGGGGGAATCCAGGGAAGGCAACCCATTCAACCCACTCTGGGCCTGCGCGGCGGGACCGAGCAGGCTCGCCAGGAGCGCGACCAGCAGGGTCATCGAACGGAGCTTCGTGGTGACCATCTGTTTAGCGACCATATCTGTAGACCAGCGCGATGGATACGATCTGGGAGGTGGCGGTGTACGTGCCGGCATTGACCGACGGCGACGGTTGTCCCGGATAGTTGACGTTGCAGGTGTTGGGATCGGTGTAGGGCGCCGCGCAGGGGCTGGCCGGGGTCTGCTGAAAGACGCGGGCGTTCGCCTCCGAGACGGTGACGCTCGGCTGGAAGCGGAGCTGGTAGGCGAGGGCGAGCTCCAAACCCGGCGAAAGCGCGAGCGAAGCGCCGACGGCCCCTCCGATCTGCGCGCCACCCGGAAAGTCGACGTTGGCATACGCGGGCGGCGCCACCGCGGTCTCGTAGTAGGCGCCGGCGCGCAAGGTCCAAAGGTCCGGCGAGAGCGCGAAGTCGCCGCCCAGCTTGACGCTGACCGTGTCGCGCCACTGTTTCGGCACCACGATCTGTCCCAGCATGATGGTCTGATTGCCGGCGGCGGTAGCCTCCAGGCCGTTGGTGTCCAGCGTGAACTGGTTCGCGCGCGACCAGGTCTCGTACTCGACGTCCAGCTCGACGTCGTAGACCTCCCGCCCTCCGGCGAGGTGCCGGTATCGCGCGCCGGCCCGCGCCATCAGCGGCAGCGGGAGCTTCACGGTCACGTCGGTCGCCGGCACGCCCTGCCGAGTCAGCGTCACGTCGCCCAGCATGGCCTGGTCGACCGCAGTGGCCGACAGCGTGCTGTGGGTGACGACGTTGGCGGGGACGATCTGTCCTGCCAGCCCGATCTCGAATGACGGCGTGGGCCGATACCACGCGCCCAGAATCGCGTTGAAGGTGAAAGGATCGGAGCCGGTGGTGGTCGCCAGGATGTCGTACATGCTCGACACCGGGTTGGCGGCGCCGGGCGCCGGGTTGGCGTTGATCACCAGCGAGTAGACCAGGCGGGGGACGGTAATCCACTCGGCCGTGACGCCGACGCCGAAGACGTTCCGGAACTTCCAGGCCGCGCTGGCCGCGTAATTGAGGAAGATCGCCTCACGGCTCGTCATCAGGTAGCGCTGACCGCCGTCAGGAGGGAACTGGATCTTGCTGATCCCCGGCGGCGCGAAGGCCGCGATCGCGAAACCCCAGTCGTGCAGCCCCAGGTTGGATGCCACCCCGATGAACGGATCGGCGAGCTGCCCCGGGGTTCCGTTGCGGACGGTGTCGAACGCGACCGTCGGAGCCACGCCGTTCTGGGCGTTGCCCCAGTCGGGGGTGGGCGCGCGGGTGTAGGCGTAGCTGTTGTACGAAGACTGGTTGCTGAATTCGAAGACTGTCCCGTCGACTTGAGCGAGGCCCGCCGGGTTGATGGCCACCGCCGTGACGTCATCGGCCCGCGCGACGAAGGCGCCGCCGCGCCCGGCGGCCCGGGCGCCGAGGGCGCCCGAGTAGTAGCCGCCGTCGGCGAGCGCCGGCGCGGCGACGGTCACCGCCCCGAGCAGCGTGGTGAGGGCAGGGAGGGATTTCAAAGGATGGGCGGAGGCTCGCGGCGAGGTCGCGGGTCCTGTTTGCGGTTACTGGGGCTGGAGAATGACGAACACGACCGGCGCCGGGATCGAGCAGGTGCCGCAGAGGACCGCGGCGGCCCAGGTCCCGTCGGTGCTGGTGAAGCCGGGGAAGGCGGTGCCGCCGCTGGTCTGGGCGCCCGCGAGATCGACGTACTTCTGTCCGGTGGGGACGGACACCGTGTAGAGCGAGGTCGCGTTGAGCTCGATGTCCAGGAAGTGCGCCTGCAGATCCGACGCCGCCATGCCCTGGAAGAAGGCCACCTCCACCTTGTCGAGCTTGGTCTGCGAGAAGTCCAGCGTCTGACCGAAGTTGTCCTTGGTGATCTGGCTCCAATCGATCTTCCAGGGGCCGGCCACCGGGATCGAAACCAGCATGGTGCTCAAGGTGGGCGAAAACGAGAGCAGGTTGCCGCTGCTGCTGCAGGGATTTGGCGCGGCGACCGCGACGTTTTGCACCCCGGCGGTGGGCTGGATGAAGGTCATCGTCTGGGCGCCGACCGCCAGCGTCGTCCCGTGCGTGAACAGCAGCAGGTACTGCGTGCTGCTCGACTCGAGGTAGTCCGTCGCGGGATCGAGCGCGGCGCCGTAGGCCAGCTGGGAGAGCATGACCGACGTTGCACCGGCGCCGGCATCTCCGCCAGTGACGTGGTGCTCGCGGTACATCGTGACCTCCGTGGCGGTCAGCTTGCCGATCGCCAGCTTCGCTTCGACTTGCGCCGGCGTCATGTTGCCGATCTTCAAGAAGGCCACGTTGTCGATCGAGCCGGCAGGATGACAGAGCAGATCCTGCGTGACGCCGTCCCAGGATAGGGTGAGATCCTGGCCGGCCGCCGTTTGAACGGTCGGAACGGCGAGGCTGCTCTGTGACGTGTAGTTGTTCGGGTCGCGAATGACGACGTTCCCCACCGGGCCCGCCGCACCGCCGCCGGAGCTCCCACAGGACGCGATCAGCGGGAGCGTGCAGCAAAGGGAGCGCAGCAGCGCCACGCCTCGCCCGGACAGTGACAGGATGCAGGGCAATCTCATGCGGCGGATTAGAGCGCAAAGCCTCTTGCCCGTCGACACAATCCACGCCGATTCGTCGGCAGCTTCATTCTCGGGTTTTGAGATCGGCTCACGCATTCGACATCGCGGCGAAAATAAAATTCGGGCGCATTTTGATCGCTGTTCGCCGGTCTCGACGCGCTGTGCGCGTGCTACGGTGAACTTCCCCCCCGAGTCCCGGAGCGACTGTTTGTGAGCTTTCCGGAATTGCATCTTTCCAAGCCGGGCGTCGCGCTCCCTTCCGTGCGCGTCGACAACGCCGAGATCATCCGGCGCGTTCGCGCGTGCTTCAAAGGAACGTCCGAGCAGTTCGCCGGCATCGCGTCGGCGATCGAGCATGTGTTCGGCCTGTGCAAGACGCAGGTCCGCTACCTCGAGCCCGACGTGCGGCCGGGCAGCGTGGCCGATTACGCGGTGACCGCCTCGCAGGCCTGTCTGGCGGCGAACGACGTTTCGCTCGACGAGGTGGACCTGGTCATCTGCGGCGGGATCGCGCGCCAGTACTTCGAGCCGGCCACGGCCATGGAGGTGGCGGCCAAGCTCGGCCTCAAGCGGACGCACGCCTTCGACGTGACGGCCGCCTGCGTGGGGCACCTGGAGGCGATCCAGACGGCGGCCGGCTACTTGACGCTGCACCCGAGCTACCGCACCGCCCTGGTCTGCACCTCGGAGCTGTCGGGTTCGTTCCTGAGCTACGACATCCAGACCGTGCGGGATCTTCAGATGAAGACCGCGGGCCTGACCATCGGCAACGCGGCCGCCTGCATGCTGCTCCGGCGCTCACCGTTTCCGGGGGGCGGCATTCGCCTGATGGGGATCAATACCTTCACGGCCCCCGATCACTGGAACCTCTGTCAGGTGCCGATCGGCGGAACGCTGGTGTCGTCTTCGGTTGAGCTGATGCGGCTCGGCAAGTACATTCCCCCCTGGGTGACCGAGCGGCTGGCGGCGCTGGGTATGAAGCCCGACGACGTCGACCACTACGTCTTTCACCAGCCGAGCGAGATCATGGTCCGGAAAATCCTCGAGGACATCGGCGTCGATTCCAACAAAGGGGTCTACACGCACGCGCTTTACGGCAACACCGCCAGCGCCAGCATCGGGGTGACCTACCGCCGCTTGCTGGAAGAGCGAACGCTCGCGGCGGGCGACAAGCTGGTCCTCGGCAGCGCGGCGGCCGGCTACTCGATGGTGATGGCCACGGGGGAGTGGACCGGGGTCGCGGGCTAGCCAGCCGATGACAAGACGCGCCTGCGCGGTGATAGCGCTTTCGATCTGCCTGACGGTGGCGCGCGCGGCGCGCTCCCAGAGCGACACGGGCGGCAAGAACGCCACCGATCCCGGGACGCCGGCGGGCGTCGACGCGGGCGCGAGCCCCGATGGGTCGGCGCCCGGGGCCGGCGCGGCGCGGTCTTCCGATGCCAATGCCGGAACGCCACCCGCGGGCGAGGGCGCCGGGCTGTTCGAGCAGGGCGGCGCGGCCGCCGGCGGAGCGGGGAGCGGTCCCCCTGCGGCGGCATCGGCGCCCTTCACGCTCTCCGGCTACATGCGCGGCGACATGTTCGTCGGCAAGGTCTCGGGCGAAAACGCCGCCGAGCTGAAGGCCGGCACCGGCGAGCTGGACCTGACGCTGCGGACCAAGAAAGAGCCCTACGGCGACGGCTTTGCCGAGGCGCGCGTCCGCTATGGTCTGCAGGGCGATCAGCAGCAGACCACGGTCCTCGAGCTGCGCGAGGCGTACGTCAACACCTACCTGGGACCTTTCGATCTGCGGCTCGGCCAGCAGATCATCGTGTGGGGTCGCGCCGACGCCCTCAACCCGACCAACAACCTGACGCCGGTCGATTTTCGGATGCGCTCGCCGCTCGAGGACGACATCCGCGTCGGCAACGCGGGCGCGCGCCTGTTCGCCCGCTTCGCCCCTTTCCGCCTGGAAGGGGTCTGGATGCCGATCTACCTGCCCACCGAGCTGCCGGCCGTCGCGCTGCCGCAGTACGTCTCCTACGGCGCGCCGGTCTTCCCGTCCTTGAACCTCAAGAATGGGACGGAGGCGGCGCGCCTCCACCTCGAGCTCCCCGGCGTCGAGATGTCGGTCTCCTATCTCTACGGCTACGCGCCGCTGCCAGGTCTCACGATGACCGGCCTGACCCTGACCGCGGACCCCATGGGCAACCCGGGCACCGCGCCTCCGTCGCTGGTGGTCTCGCGAACGGCCTACGACCAGCAGGTGTTCGGGTTCGACTTCTCGACGGCGCTGGGCGACGTGCTGACCCTGCGCGGGGAGGCGGCCTACCGCAAACCGTTCGACTACCAGAGTCGGATCTACGCGGCCTATCCCGATCTCCAGTACGTGGTCGGCGCCGACCACACGTTCGGACCGCTCAGCGTCATCGCGCAGTACATGGGGCGCTACGTGTTCGACTGGCAGAAGCAGAACGGGTCGGCGATGTCGCTCGACACCTCGATCCTGCCGATGGAGCAGATGTCGGACGCCCCGTTCATCACCAATATCGTCAACGCCCAGCTGGCCAAGACCAACCAGATCCTGTTCTCGCAGACGGCGCGGGTGCAGCACCTGGCGACGCTGCGCTTCGAGTGGCTCGCGGCGCACGACGCCCTCTCCATCTCGTCGCTCTGCATGCTGAACTTCACCACCCACGAGTGGCTGCTCACGCCGCGGATCGGCTACCGTCTGTCGGACGCGCTCAGCGCCTATCTGGGCGCGCAGATCTTCCATGGTCCGAAGGACACCTTGTTCGGCCTGATCGACGCCGAGCTCTCGGCCGGCTATGCGGAGCTTCGCTACACCTTTTGAAAACCATCCGAGGGATCACCATGCACACCTCCCGATTCACGTCCGCCGCTTCGACCCTGCTCGTCGGGGGCGTACTCTGCGCCTGGCTGTCGCCGCGGAGCACCCTGGCCGCCAAATCCGCGCTCTCGGCGCGGGAGATCATGGATCAGGTCACGGTGACCCGGAAGCTCGACGGCTCGGAGGCGGTCATCAAGATGAGCAGCGTCGACGAAAAGGGCCAGAGCCGCGAGCGCGAGATCACCATGGCCACCAAGCTCTACGACGGCGGCAAGACCGAGAAGCGCATCTATCGCTTCCTGTCGCCGGCCGACGTGCAGGGGACGGGCATCCTGGTCTTCGACTACGAAACCAAAGCCGACGACGTCTGGATCTACCTGCCGGCCCTGCGGAAGACCCGCCGCATCGTGAGCTCGCAGCGCGCGCAGAGCTTCATGGGGAGCGAGTTTTCCTACGGCGATCTCAACATCCCGGCGCTCGACGACTTCAACTACACGCTGGTGAAGGAAGAATCCTTCGGGGGTGAACCCTGCTGGGTGATCGATCTGCTGCCGAAGAGCAAGGAGACCGGCGACGCCGAGGGCTACTCGAAGAAGACCTACTGGGTGAGCGAGGCGAAGCAGGCGGTCGTGAGGGGGCTCTACTACGACAAGGACGGCAAGCTCTTGAAGGAGCTGGTCGCGCAGGACCTCAAGTTGCTCGACCCGAAGAACAAGCGCTATCGGGCCATGCACATGGAGATGATCAACAAACAGAACGGGCGCCGCTCCGTCTTCGAGTCGAAGAAGGTGACCTTCGCCCCGAACACCAAGGACGAATACTTCACCACCACCTACCTCGAGCGCAGCTAGAAGCTATCTTTTTCGATGAAACGCGGCCCGCCGTCCCCCAAGTCTTAACCTGGACGCCGCACCGAAGCTCGGACGACGCCGGGGAGGCAGTCCCATGATCCGCACCTTCATCTACTGTTCGACGTTCGGCCTGCTGCTCCTGGCGGGTTGCGCCGCGCCAGCGACGGGCGGCTCGGGCAGCGGGACCGGCGGCTCGGGCACCGGAACCGGCGGCTCGGGCACCGGCGGAGCGGGGACCAGCGGAGGAATGGCCGGTGCTGGCGCGGGCGGCAACGCCGCGACGGGCTCGGGCGGCACGGGGGTGACGGGCTCGGGCGGCACGGGCGTGACGGGCTCGGGCGGCACGGGGGTGACGGGCTCGGGCGGCAGGGGCGTGACGGGCTCGGGCGGCGGCGGTGCGACGGGACGCGGGGGGACGACGGGAAATGCGGGAACGACGGGAAATGCGGGAACGACGGGAAATGCG
>JADGRB010000175.1 GCA_017881315.1 Pseudomonadota bacterium | reverse complement strand
GCCTCCGGCGGAAGGCGCAGGTGGGGTCGGGGGGACGGGTCGCGAGCGCGGCGTTCTTTCTGGTTGGCTTTGCCGTCCTCCTTGGGCTCACGGTCGTGGGGTACAGGTACTACCTGCTGCCCCGTGGGCTCCGCTACAAGTCCCCGGAGCACGCCTTCCTGAAGCCGTCCGGGCTGTGGGGCCACGGAGTCGGCGTCCTCGCCACCATGTTCATGCTCCTCAACTTCATCTATCCCTTTCGCAAACGGCTCGCGGTCTTCAAAGGGAGGGGCTCCATCGCGCCGTGGCTCAGATTCCACGTCTTCGTTGGAATCATGAGTCCCCTCATTATCCTGTTCCACACCGCGTTCCAGTGGGGCAACCAGCTCGCGACCAGCACTTATGTTTCTGTCGTCATCGTCGTTGCGACCGGTTTGGTGGGCCGCTACTTCTATGGTTGGGTGCGCGTCGATCCCGCGGACGCTGCGGAGGCCGAGCGTTTGGGGCAAGGCCTCTCGGAGATGGTCCGAATGATCCCGGTCGAGTGGCGGCATTACGCCGAGACACAAGACCGGCCCCTTCAACACATCCTTGCGCTGGCGACCAACGGACCGACGTTCGCGCGATCCCTTCCAGGACTGTTCTTGCGGATGCCCGTCGAGGCGTTTTCCGTACACCGCGGCCTACGTCATTGCCGGCGCCTCTTCCTCGACCGAAGCGGCTACCGCGGTTTCTGTGCACAAGTGCAGGAGTTCCGGAGACTACGTACCAAGTTCCAGTTCCATCGCCATTTCAAACGCCTCATGTCTGTGTGGCGGTCGCTCCACGTCGTTCTAGCCATCGTGCTGCTCGCGCTGATCGCAATGCATGTCTGGGTCAGCTTGCGTGTCGGTTTTCGGTGGCTTTGGTCATGACGCGGAGAGCGCGTCGAACCGCAGCTGCCACCATCTTCGCCGCGTTCATCGTCCTGGCGCGTGAGGCCCCGATCCACGCGCAATTCTTCTCGCCCGGGGCCCTCGCGAGGCCTCACGCCGCCCTGGAGGGATTGGACAAGTGTTCCAGGTGTCATCAGGAACAGAAGGGGTTGTCGGCGAGGTTGTGCCTCGAGTGTCACACCGAGCTCGCAGGGCTGGTCGCGAAGGGGATCGGTTACCACGGGCGGTTGTCCGCGCCAAAGCGCGAGGCGTGCCAGAGCTGCCACCCCGACCATCGCGGCCTGGAGTTTTCGATGATCGAATGGGATGGGGGGCGCGATCGCTTCGATCACCAGAGCACCGGCTGGCCGCTCAAAGGAGCGCACTCGAAGACTCGCTGCGATGACTGCCATCAGCGCCCTCTGATGGTCGATCGAGCGATCCTGCAAATGCTGGGGAGAGAGCCCAAACGAACGACATATCTCGGGTTGTCCAAACGCTGTGACACATGCCATTTTGACGAGCACCGTGGGGAGCTCTCCCGCGAGTGCCAGAAGTGTCACAACGAGACGGCCTGGAAGCCGACGCCGTCGTTCAATCACCAGACGACGGCGTATCCGCTCCTGGGAAAGCACAAGGAGGTCTTGTGCGCCAAGTGTCACCCGACGATGAACGACGAGCACGTCGTTCCGAACGCAGTTCCGAAGCCGCGTGCGTCGTCGTTCATGGGGATGAAGCCGATCGATCACAAGACATGCGAAAGCTGCCACGACGATCCCCACAGGGGGAGCCTTGGCCCGGCTTGCGCCAGCTGTCACTCCGAAACCGGGTGGAGGGTGATCAGCACCAACAAGGGGCAGGACACCAGCTTCCACGACAAGACGAAATTCCCGTTGCGGGGGGGACATATTGGAGTGGCCTGCCGGAGCTGCCATGGTCCCTTCCCAGGACAGGCGGCGAAGTTCAAAGGGCTCGCCTTCGCCGCGTGCAGCGACTGCCATGAGGACGCGCACCTTGGTCAGATTCGTCCCAAGCCACCGGCCAAGGTCGCCGCTTGCGATTCGTGCCACTCGGTCAATGCGTTCGTTCCGGTGCGATACGAGCTCGAACAGCACGCGAGCACGAAGTTTCCGCTGGAAGGTGCCCACGCGGCGTCAGCCTGCCGTGGGTGCCACCCGATCGACGATCGCCTGGCCCTCAGGATCACTGCCGCGGTGCGCAGAGTTCTGCAGGCGCGCAGGCGACCAGAGCGCTTCAGCATGGCGGTCCTCCATCCAAAAAGGTCGCCTCAGGCGTGCGCGGAATGCCACGAGGATGTTCATCGGGGGCAGTTCGTCAGCCAGGAGGGAAAGAACGACTGCGCTGCCTGTCATCAGACGACGTCGTTTTCCGACCTGACGTTCGACCACGACAAGGACAGCCGCTTTCCGCTCACCGGCAAGCACGCGACGACGGTGTGTGCCGGGTGCCACAAGGCGGAGCCCGCTGACTCTGGCAGGGGCGCGTTCGTCCGCTATAGGCCGATCGAGATTGGGTGCGGGAGCTGTCACGCCGACGTGCACCAGGGGCAGTTCATCGCGGTCGAAGCGCGCGGGCAGACGCACGGGAGCGGTGCCGGGCACAAGGCGCGTGATTGCGACTCCTGCCACCAGACCGCGGACTTCAAGCAGACGACGTTCGATCACAACGATCGGCGCTTTACGACGTTCGCGCTCGACGGGAAACACCAGAAGGTCCAATGCGTGGGCTGTCATCCCAACGTCCGCGTGGCTGACAACGTCCAGACGGTCCGATACCGACCGGTGCCGCGCGGCTGCGAGGACTGCCATGTCGATTTCCATCATGGTGCATTTCGGGGGTTCGAGCCGTGACACGGTGGTGGGCCATTGCGGTCGCGATAGCGATCGCGACCCTCAGCGTCGTACGGTCCGTCGCCTCGGAAGGCCAGGACATCCCTCTGCCGCCGCGCATGCGGAAGAGCCAAAAGGGTGGGGGGAAGGGACTGCCCAACGGCAAACCGTTGTTTCGTGGCGGCGGCGACGTCACGCGCTGCTCGGCCTGTCATTTGGTCGAAGGGTGGGAGAAGGTTCGCTTCAACCACGACCCAACTGGTTTCCCGCTGCGGGGCGCGCATACAACCGTCGCGTGCGGGAGCTGCCATCCACGTGGCTTCGACGTCCCGATCGCGGACACCTGTTCCGGCTGTCACCGCGATCGTCACGGCGGCGAGTTCGGCCTTCTGTGCGAGGGGTGCCACGACGACCAGAGCTGGCGAGCGCTATTTCAAGTCGACGCACACCGGCGGACCGCCTTCCCGCTCATCGGCAAGCACGGCCTGATTCCCTGCCAGCAATGCCATGGAAACATGCGGGATCGCAGCTTCGTGAGCGCGCCGTTGGGCTGCGTGTCCTGCCATCAAGCCGACTACAACCGAACCAAGGTCACGTCGATCGATCACGGCGCCGCCGGCTTTAGCCTCGAGTGCCAAACGTGCCACAACACCTGGCGGTTCTGGCCTGCGCGGCTACCCCAACACGATGCCTGTCTCCGGCTGACCTCGGGGCCGCACAATGGGATTCGCTGCCTCGGCTGCCACACGAGCCTGCCAGCGCCGACGTTCACGGGCGCCTGCGCGGTCGACACACTCAACTGTACCGGCTGCCACACCCACGAGTGCGCGCGGAGCAACGCCGAGCACAACAACCCAGCGAATCCCGCCCTCGCGCTCTATCAGTGCGTCAACGACAGGTGCTACGAATGCCATGTGAACGACCTGCGGTAGCCCTCGCCGGCTATCGCCTGTGGCGCCTGCTCGTCGCCGCAGCCGCCCTTGGCTGTTGGCTCGGGGCGATCACCGACGCGCGGGCGGCAGGACGCCGGCGCGCGCCAGCTGGCTCGGGCGCTGCGACATCTGCTGCACCGACCAAGCCGGCCAAGGGTTCTGCGGCGTCGTCGGGAGGGAACGTGCAGTTTGTCACCGAGAAGCGCGCCTACCTCGATCGCGGCGCCAAAGACGGTCTTGCGGCGAAGCAGCAGATGCAGCTCTTCCGGGGCGGCCGCGCGGTTGGGTCGTGCGCGATAGAGACACTCGCGGACCATCAGGCGACTTGCGTCGGCGGCCGCCCGCGTACGGGCGACAGCTTTCGGCTGCCTTCGCGAACTGGTACCAAGAAGCGTGAGCGGCTCGCAGCTCTCCCGCCGCTGATCGACGAGGAGACACTGCGCCGGCGTGCGGTAGCTGTCTCCGAAGCACCTTATGACAAAGTCGACTTCACCGGCCTCCGGGTGCTCGCGGCGCATACGCACGGGGAGGTCAGCTCGGCGTTTACGGTCTGGCATACCGCTCCGGATCCGAATGGCGACTACTCGGTCGAGGAACTGGACGGCACGGTTCAGGTCTACGATCTCGGTGCCAGCGGCGTCGATTTCAACGCCGCCTTTACCGCGATGCGATGGGGATCGCGCGCCACGATTGGCCGGTTCCAGCCGACGCAACAGAGCCAGTTCTATCTTTGGGAAGCAGAGTTCTCGAAACGGCGCACGGATGCGAAGACGGTGTTCGCAGTCGGACGTATCTGGCCCTGGCACGCGCCCGGCCTAACGCTGCTCGACGGCGTCCAGGTCGGTCGACACAATGAGGAGGGGACGGTGGAAGGGGGCGTCTACGCCGGTCTCGTCCCTCTGGCCTCCAGCGTGGCGCCGTCCACCGCGTGGGCGAGCGGCATCTACGGCGCTCTGGTCGAGACCGGGAGCAAGAAGTCTGCCTTCCGGTTGGCGCGGGAAGAGGCGCGCGTCGGCGTCTGGGGCGGACCTGGCACCGGGTTGGTGGCGGATGTGGAGGCACTTGCGCAAGTATGGCTCGGCGCCTGGAGCTTGGGAGGGGGCGGGCGCGCCTTGCGGGCGACAGACGCGACCCCGAACACGGTGATCGATCGCGGCTATCTGGATCTTGCGGCACGCCCGACCACGACGTTCGGGATCGGGCTGCACCTCCGCTACTTCGGTCCCGCGCTGCCGGCCTTGGCCATCCTGCAGGGGGTGACGCCGTCACCGACCGGAACCTTCAATATGCTGGCCGACGCGCACTGGGAGCTCGCGAGCTGGCTTGGTGCCAGCGGCTCCGGGGGCTTGAACCAGGATCGCGACACCGGGCGCAGCCTCGGGTACGGGGCCGCCGAGCTGCGGCTACCGCGGTTGTTGGGTGGCGCCGGTGGCTTCTCGGTCGGTGGTGAGCTCGAAGAGGGGTGGCTTCGGGGGCGTCTGCTTTACGCGCAGGTCGGGACGCGGATCGGGGATAGGGTCCAGATTCTTGCGAGGATCTCGGCCAGCTCCAGCGAATACGAGATCCCGACCCTGGCGCCGAACGTGGACGAGATCGGAGGGTTTTTGCAACTCGACGGCTCGCTCTGCACCTGGTTACGGGTGCGCGCCTCGTCGCTGATTCGAGTTCCGTTCCTGCTTCAAGGCGCCACGCCGTGGGATCCAACCTTCGGCCTCGTCGTCGGGATCAGCCTGATCGGCACTTTTTGATCTCTAGCCGTCAACTTCAAAACCATTGGGAGTCATGCCATGCAAACCAGACTAAACGTCGCTGTTCTTGCTGTCGGAGTCGCGGGGTCGCTCCTGGCACAGAGTTGCTCGAATGACAGCGCCGCGGACAAGCCGGCCGCGGTTCCACCGCTCGTCGCCGACCAGGGTCCGCCTCGACCCGCGGCCGCCCCCGCGCGCGCCACAACCCAAGCGCCGTCGATGCTTCCCCCTCTTTCAGGGGCCGCAACCGAAGCTCTGGCGGCAGCGCTCGGGGGTCCGCCTCCCGGTGAGGCTGAGGCGCAGGCGATCCCCGACGTTCTGGACAAGAAGCAGACGATCAGCGGCACCATTGTGCTTCCGGGCGCCAATCGCGCCAAGGTCGCTCGCGGAGATGTCATCTTCTTGGCCGCAAGGAAGGCCGGAGGACCGCCCGGCCCAGGATCGATGCTGGCGGTTCAGAAGCTTTTGGCCGAAGATTTTCCGATGCGCTTCTCGATCAGCAGTCGAGACGCGATGATCCCAGGTATTCCGTTCGAGGGTCAAATGTTGATCACGGTGCGAGTCGACAAGGATGGCGATGCCATGACCCGGCGCAAAGGGGACGTGTTCGGTCAGGCAAACAACGTCAAGGTCGGCTCGCAGAAAGTCGTTATCTCGCTCGATAGGGTGCAGACAGACGATCAAACCCTCGGGCAGCTGGGCGCAGAGACGGGAACGTTGCCCGCGGGTCACCCATGAGAGTCCGTCTCATCATCTTCTGTCGGCTAGCGGGGAGATAGTTGTCGGCATCGATCCTGGCAATTGTCGTCGCGGTCGGCGAAGCGTCAAATCCGGCGACGATAGCGCTCAATGCTAGTGCGCAAGAGTCGCTCGGGCCCGAGACCTCCATTCTTCTTGTCGAAGCGGTGGAGCCGACAAACACCCAGTCACTCCGTGTGGAGCGCGAGCTGGGGGCGGGCGCAGTGGTCGTTCTCGTCTGGAGGGAGGCGGCCCACCTTCACGCCGTCCTGCGTCTTCACGTAGCCAAGAGCAATCGCTGGATCACGAGAGAGATCGGATTCTCCCCCCAAGACACATTGGAGGAGCGCGGCCGGACTCTCGGTTTCACGATCGGCTCTGTGTGGCCGGAGAACCTGACGGGAGCGAGGTCGCATCCAGAAGCGAGGTCGTCGGTCGAAAAGAGGCCGGCGGTGGCATCAGAGCCGCCTACAGAAGACAGGCCGTCGACCGGGCGGGTATCGCCCGACCTGAAGGCACCCCGGCCAGGCCCGCCCCGCGAAGTCGGTCCCGCTCCAGCACCGGGCGCAGGCGTTGCGGCTGGGGCCGAGATGCCTCCGTTTCGGCCCGTCCGGATCGGGATCTCGGCGGTGGGTGCGATGGGTATTGGCGGACCAGCCAACGGTCTCGGCGGAGGTGCGGAAGGCGAGCTGTTCTTGACGAGGGCCTTGGGGGTTCGAGTCGGGGCGAGCGCTCGCATCGGGTCAATCTCCGAGCTCCCCGGGAACGACCTGGTGAGTTCACTGACGGCCGGCCTCGAGTGGTGGCCGCTGCAGATATCAGCCGATCGTCGAATGGGCATCGGTCTTCGGGCTGATGCACTCGCTCTTCACCATCAGGTGAGCGCGACGACCGGGGGGCAGGCCGAGAGCCAGGGGCGTTTCCTGCCTGGAGCTGATCTTCTCGTTGTGGGTGCGCTTCGCCTGACGTCGCGCGTCGAATTTGTCGCAGGTCTAGGCTCCGAGATGGCGTTCGGAACAACCGAAGTTCGAATGGGGAGCACCCATCAGACCGTGGCGACGATCCCGGCATTGCGCGAGATCGCGGAGGCGGGTATTCGCCTGGGATTCTGAGGCGCCGGGCGCGACGCGCAACCGGTCTCGCGCGATTTCCACGCAAGAACGCCTGCTCGGCAATGGATTTTGGCACAAACCATTGTGGGACAAGGCGACAAACCTTCCGATGTAGCTATATAGACACCGACACGAACAGCTGTGCGACAAGACGACAAACCTTCCGAGCCACGAGATGGCGAGAGCGATCGGTATTCGCGCGTAGCCGGGCATTTGATGCGCTCGGCGTGGCGGGAGGCTCCACCCCGTCTAGTGGCCGCGTCACAGGAGCTGGTGGGAGCCGTGGAGAGCGAGTTGCGGTCTCGCGGGAACCGCAGGCTGGCCCTGCGCTGGGCGGCGCGCTCGTTGGTTTTTGCAACCGGACTGGGCGCGGCGGCGGGACTACTGCTGGTCTGGCATCAGCCGCAACCGCCGGATCGCGCGGAAGTGCTCGATCCGGGCACCCTCATATTGCTCCCAAGCAAGAGCGACAGTTCCGGCGCGACATCGCACCGGGCGTCGGTCGTGGCGGGCACTCGTCTGATCGCACCCGAAGCTGCGCCTCTTCACCTCGGTACCGCCGACGGAACCGTCCTGAACCTGGAGCCGGGTGGAAGCCTGAGCGTAGTCGAGGCCGGAGCGACGAAGCGATTTGCGCTTCTGAGGGGCGCGCTCAGCGTGCACGTCAAGAAGCTGGCCAGAGGAGAACGATTTATCGTCGACACGGCGGATGCCGAGATCGAGGTTCACGGAACGACCTTTCGGGTGGCCATGTCGACGGCCTCGTCAGCATGCGGAAACGGGTCGCCGACGCGCGTTTCGGTCTCGGAGGGCGTGGTCACGGTCAACAAATCGGGACGCGAAGAGTACCTCCGGCCGGGCGACGTATGGCCGCCCGACTGCGCTCTCACGGCGGCTTCGAAGGGTGCGGTAGCTCATCGCCCGGACGTATCGACGCGATCGCCAGACCGACCATCGCATCAGTCGACTTCCTCCCGCCCCTCTGCGGACTACGGCGCGGCCGGTGGATCGACTCGGCAAGCGGCGCGGCAGCTCGGCTCGGCAATTTCGACTTCTCTGGAGGCGCAGAACGATCTGTTCTCTGCGGCGGTCCGGGCCAAGCGTGCAGGGCAGATCGCTGTCGCGTTGCGGCTGTTCGATCGCTTTGTTCGGAGCTATCCCGATTCTTCACTGGTCGAGAGCGCACTCACGCAGCAGATGAGATTGCTCGTGGCGACTGACCGCGACGCAGCGGCGGCGGTGGCCACCCGGTACCTCGCGCGTTTTCCAGACGGATTTGCCCGGAGCGAAGCGCTTGCTTTGACCGTCGCCCAGGCGCCGCGGTGATTCCCAGAGGTGGCGGATGGATCCCGACCCTGGTCGCGATCTCGGCGTCCGCCGTAGCCGCGTGCAATGGTCACCTCGACTTCGGCGCCGGACAGATTACGGGCATCGGGGGAGTCTCGGGATCGAATGGCATGGCGGCAGGAGCTGGTGGCTTCAGTGTGGTGGGGGCCGGAGGCAATCTGGGCGGAGCGGGCGGAGCGGGCGGAGCGGGCGGAGCGGGCGGAGCGGGCGGGGCTCGTGGCGCGTGCGCCGTGGACGGCGACTGTCACCTGGCTTCTTTGCATTGCTACACAGCTGGCCCGGGCAGTTGTGTGGCTTGCGTTACCGACCTGCATTGCACGACGCCCAATTTCCCCCGTTGCGACCCCGCGCTCCACCGATGCGTCGCTTGCCTGGGTGCCTCGGATTGTCCTGTGACCCAGACCTGCCTCGCCGCGCACTGCGTGACGACATGCGTGGAGGATACGACGCCATCTGCCTGTCCCACGGGAACCGTGTGCAACTCCGGAACGTGCTACTCCTGCGCCGAGGACAATGTCTCCTGCTCTGGCATGTCGTCCACTCCCTTCTGTCTCTCACCTCCATGGATCTGCGTCGGTTGTCGCGTCGATGGAGACTGTGCGGGGACGACTCCGCGATGCGATCCGGTCCGCTACACGTGTGTTGAATGCACGTCAGCGGACGAGTGCTCCGCTTCGACCCCTTTTTGCGATCCGAGCACCGGCGCTTGCTCAGCGGGGTAGGCCACTCTCATTCGGCACGGATCCGCTCGAGATCCATGAAGAGGCCGGCGAGCTCGGTGTCTTCGGCGATGCGCTGGTGCAGTCTCCGTCGACCGCGCACGAGACGGCTCTGCGCGGCCGCTTCGGTGATGCCCATGATCGCGGCGACCTCCTCCAACCCGTGCCCAAGAACGTCGTGAAGGACGAAGCTCCAGGCGATCTTCTCGCCGATCGCCTCCAGGTGGCGGAGAATGCGCGCCAGGATCTCGCGCACCGCCAGCGTGCTCTCGCTGCCGGAGCCGACGCTTCGGAGGATCGTCTCGGGGACCGCGTCGAGGGAAAGGTGGGGTTCCAGGGGCCGACGTCGAATGTGTTTGTAGACGACGTGCGCGGTCACCGCCGAGACCCAGGTATCGAGGGAGCTCTCCTGTCGAAACCTGCCGATCGATCGGACCAGCTCGATGATCGCGATTTGGGTCAGGTCCTCACGCTCGCTGTCGTCTCGACCGAGCAGGCGCCTCACCGTCCGATCGACCGTCGGCAGTACCCGCATGCAGAATAGATTCGCAACTGCGCGATTTCCCGTGCGAACCTCCCCGATCAGGGAGGCGTCGTCCATCGTTCGAGACACGGCGGAGGAGCTGCTATCTCTTGGGTCTGACCCACTGCCGGGGCCGTTCCGCGAGACGATGCGGAAGGTGGCCATCACGCAGCCGGTCCTTTCTGGTCGACGTTTGCGAGGTTGCTCTGGCTTGCCATCGCTCGTTCTTGCTTGAGAGGCAAAGAGAGGCTGCCATTGCGACTCGCGTCGCAGAAAAACGGACCTACGGGCTCACTTCAAAGACTTCCTGCTTAGTGCCACGAGAGGCCTGAAATCAGGCAGGGCTGGCCTGGGTAAAAAAAATGCCTGATGGGCGCGTTGGCTCGGT
>JADGRB010000426.1 GCA_017881315.1 Pseudomonadota bacterium | reverse complement strand
CGAGGAGCTGCGCGGCTTGCTGCTCGACTGCGGCATGATGGTGGACCGGATCCGGGAGCTCATGAACGCCGTCCGCGGAATGAGCCGCGACTGCGAGAAGGATGACCTGGCGTTCGATCCGGGACGCGCGATCCGGGACGCCGCGCGGGTGTTCGCGATCGCCCGGCGAAACCGGTGCCATCTCGATCTGTCGCTGCCGGGATTGCCGGCGATCAAGGGCTCGCCGGGTCGCCTCGGACAGGTGATGCTGAACCTGCTGCAGAACGGCGTCGACGCCAGCGCCGACGGGGGGCGCCTCTCGATCGTCGCCGAGAGCACCGGATCCCACGTGCGGATCACGGTGGCCGACCACGGCACCGGTATCCCGGCGGAGGTCGCGGAGCATGTGTTCGAACCGTTCTTCACCTCCAAGGACGTCGACCGGGGGACCGGGCTCGGCCTCTACATCTGCCGCGAGATCGTGACCTCGATGGGCGGCTCGATCGGGTTCGAGACCAGCCCGGCCGGCACGACCTTCCGGGTGGACCTGCCCGCCTACCTGCCCGAGCGCGATCCCGCTCCCCCGTCATAGGCGCCCCGAGCCACTTTCGGCCTGGGATCCGTTAACGCAGATACCGTCGCCTCGAAACCACCCCTTGACCGTCGCCCCGCAACACTGAGAGCCATGGCACTCGGCGTCGATGAGGCCACGCGGATCGTGAGGTTCTGCCTGGCCGGAGATGGGTGGGGCACCGCCTCGACCGAAGACGACACCCGGGTCCTGAAGCTGGTGGTCAATGGCGACACGCAGGCCCAGGTGTTCCGGTTCGAGGCGGCGAGCTTCGAGCTGGCGCTCAAGCTGGCCGTCGACGCCGGGGTTCTGAGGGCGGGAAGCGTAGAAAAGCAGATCGCGTTCCTCGGACGCGTCGCATCCCCCGAGGCGGGCGAACGATCCGACGCCGAAGCGTCCCTTCCAGCGGGCGGTCCCGTGCAGTTCCCCGAATTGACGGCGATGGTGAGCGCGCTGGTTCACGAGACCCAGCGCGAGCGCGGAATCTCGTCGCTCTACGCCGCCTCGGGAGGGCGGCGATTCGGCGAACAGCTGGTGTCGCAATGGCGGGCCACCGAACGGCGGCGCCGCGCGCTGGCGATCTTCCAGGAGGGGTGCACGGATCGGCTGCCGTCGGCGGTGGCCGGACAGATCGGCCGCGCCCAGGATCTCCTGGGCAAGATCGTCGCCTCGCGGGGCCGCATCGAGAAGCTCCAGGTGCCTCCGACCGAGCTCATCGACTCATATTCCCACCTGAACCGCGAGCTGCTCCGGATCATCGACGGCCTCCTGGTCACCGTGATCGATCCGGTGCAACGTCCAACCGCCCTCGCCTGGATGGCGCTTCTGTACGCCAAGGAGAAGACCGGGGTCGAGCGCGCGCAGCTGGTGAGCGCCTTCGAACGCGATCGGTACTTCGAGGGGCAGTATCACTCGGTGGTCGGGATCATCGCCGCCCGGGAAAGCTACCTGCACCTGTTCGCCGCCGCCGCCCCGCCACCCGCGGGCGACCTCATGCACGAGAACCTGGAGTCCCCGACGGTGAGCACGGTTCAGAAGATGGAACAGATCGCGCTCCGCCACCGCCGCGGCGGGTTCGGTGTCGATCCGACCGACTGGTTCAGCGCCATCACGGACCAGATGGACCTCTACGGCGACGTCGAATCGGCGGTGAGGACCAGCCTCACCCCGGCTTGACCCGATTGACGGGTCAGAAGACGACCGGCAGATCGACCTGGACGATCTTGTAGTTGGAAGCGCTGAAGGGCTGGTCGATCACCTGCGCATACGAGATCCCCGGCCGGAGCCAGGTCTTGCCGACCTTGAAATGCAGGCGCGGCCCGACTGCGAAGCTGACGGTGTCCATGTTGGCGTCGGGGATGTTCGATCGGACGCCCATCACGATCCGGGTCGGCGTCGAGAGCCACCGCTGGTACCGGAGCTCGCCGCCCAACGACAGCACGGGGAGGACGAAGTAGCCGGCGTGAACGCCCATCGTCGAGTTGGTTCGCGTCGCATCCGGCGAGATCGCTGTGGCGTCGCTCCCCTTGACCCGGAAGAGCTGGAACAGCGTTGCCTCCAGCTGCACGGTGAGCTTGTGATCGATGTAGGCAAAACCCACCCCCGGAATGACGGCCGTGTAATTGACCGCGAACATCGAATTGTCCATCCCCGAGCGCGCGGCGACGCCGGCGGTGTCGGCGCCGGAGGCGGCCGCGTCGGGCGTGCTGCCCCCGCCCATGCCGATGGGAAGCGTCGTCCCCAGGAACCCGGCCAGTCGGAAGCTCTCGCCGAGCTTCTGCGAGTACGTCACGCCGACGACCGGATTCACGAACGACGTCCCATCGGGCGCGGTCCCCGGCGGCCCGTTCTGAACGAATCCCATCCGCACCATGGGCGCGATCTTGGGCGTGAGCTTGTAGCTTCCCGTCAACATCGTCACGACGGTGCTTCCAGCGCCCATGGGGTTGTCGTAGAAAGCGACGGCCGTGTCCGAGCGGATCACCGTCCCCACGGTGACCGGCCGGAGCTGCCACGGCACCGAATATGGCGGCGGTGGCGCGGCCGGTGCCGCTGCGGTCGGCGCCGCGGTCGCGGCGACGGTGGGCGTCTCCCCCGACAGAGGCTCCGCGCGCGCGGGGGCCGCGACCAGCAGCGACAACGCCAGCGTGAGCCACGCGCAACCGCCCGTGCCCAAGGCTGCAATTTTGAGCCACCTGCCGGATCGTTCCTCCGGATCCCGCTCAGCCTCGATCTTTTCCATCTTCATGCCCTTTCCTTTTTTTCGATCTGCGCGATCGCAGCCACCCCATTCGGATCGACACCCATTCACACCTGCGCTTCGGCCAGGCTGGGGACGGCCGTCGTCGCCGGCACGGCCCGCCGGGCGTAGAACCACCAGGTGAGCGCGACGCAGGAAACGTAGAAGACCAGGAACCCGTAGAGGGCCAGCTCGGCGCTGCCGGTCGCGTGGATGGAGGCGCCGAAGGAGCGCGGAATCAAGTACCCGCCGCAGGCGCCGATCGCCGAGGTGAATCCCAGAACGGCGGCGCTCTCGCGGCGTGCGACCTCCAGGGCTCGTCGCTCCGCTTCCGGACCGCGACCCTGGGCGGCGCGCAGGTTCTCGCGCCGGAAGATCACCGGGATCATCCGAAAGGTGGCGCCGTTTCCGACGCCGGTGGTGACGAACAGCAGCAGGAACATCGCCAGGAATCCCCCGAAGGAATGCTGGTGCAGGAAGTGAATCACCCCCAGCGTGGCCGCGCCCATCGCCACGAAGTTCCAGAGCGTGAGCCGCGCGCCGCCGATCCGATCGGCGAGCTTGCCGCCGATCGGCCGCGCGATGGAGCCCACCAGCGCGCCAAGAAACGCCAGGTTCATGCTGACCAGCGGAAACTGGGTCTTGATGAGGAGCGGAAACGCGGCCGAGTAGCCGATGAAGGACCCGAAGGTGCCGATGTAGAGCCACGACATCACCCAGGTGTGCTTGCGGCGGGTGACCACCAGCTGGTCCTTGAAGGTCGAACGCGCCGAGGTGAGATTGTTCATGTAGCGGGCGGCGCCGATGGCCGCGATCGCGACGAGCGGCATCCAGAACAGCCCGGCGTTCTGTAGATAGATGTGCGCCGCCCCCTGAGGCCGGCCGAGATAGAGGCTGAAGATCGGCAGGCCCAGAACGATCGGGATCAGCAGCTGCACGGTGGAGACGCCGATGTTGCCGCCGGCTGCGTTGAGCCCGAGCGCGAATCCCTTGGCGCGGTCGGGATAGAAGAACGAGATGTTCGCCATGCTGGAGGCGAAGTTCCCCCCGCCGAGACCGGCGGTG
>JADGRB010000174.1 GCA_017881315.1 Pseudomonadota bacterium | reverse complement strand
CCTCTCGCTCGGGACGACGTGCTCAGTAGGTAAGCATCGGTGGGCGCTCGAGCAATTCCCCCCGCGCGCGAAGACGGAGATCGACCTCACGCGAGCGCCGGCGTGCGCTACCCTGTGGGGCCGATGTCTCCCGGGCCCTCCACCGAAGGTTTGCGCAACGACGCCCTGCGGGCGGCGCTGACGACGGCGCTCGCCGGCAAGACGGCGCCGCTCGAAGATCTATTGTCCCGGCACGGCGGATACGGCACGCGCCCGAACCTGCGGCTGGCGGCGGCGTTCGGCGCCGAGCTGGCGACGCTCCCCGGCACGGTGGCGCCCCTCCTGGACCGCCTCGGCGCCAACGACGCGGCGCCCGATACGCCGCAGGTGTTTCTCCCGGTCGCCGCTGCGCACGGGTGGGTCGGGCGACTGCGCGCCGATCGCGAGGTCGGCCCGGCCTGGGACGCGCTGGTGTTGCTTGCGGGCGACGAGCGGATGCCCGTGCGGTTAGGGACGCTGGATGCCCTGGCGTCGTTCGCGCGCGCCAAGGGGGGTGGCGCGCTGGTGGAGCGGGCGCGGCAATGGCTCGCGCTCGAGGACCGCGAGATCTGCTTCGGCGCCGCCGGCGTGGTGATCGAGGTCTTCGCCGACCGGCAGGTGCTGGCGGCGCTCGACGATCCGACGCCGCTGCTCGACTATCTCTCGCAGGCAATCGCGGCGGTCGCCGAGGCGCCGCGCGCCGCGGAGCGTTCCGACGCGCGCCGGCGGCTGCTGCTGGCGCTGCCGAAGACGTTGCGCGCGGTGGTGGTCGGCTTCGGCACGGCCCACCGGGGCACGACCTGGCTCGAGAACGAATGCCGGAACGCCCGCCACCCCGACCTGCGCGCCGCGCTGTCGAACACCATCCTCGCCCTCGGTGACAAGTCGTCGGGCCAGGGCGCGGCGCTCGCGCAACAGCTGCGGGCCGTCCTGGAGGGGAGCGCCAAGCCCCCGCGCGATCCCACCCGCAAGCGCCCCGGCGCCGCCCGCGGCAAGACCTCCCGCCCGATGCGCTGACGGGCGCGGCCAACTCCGCCGGGGAGCTGCTAACCTGCGCGGCGTGATTCCCGAGGCTGCTTTCCACCGCGACGTCTGCGGGCGCTGCCGGCGACCGACGTCGGTCTGCTACTGCGCGCACCTGGTGTCGCTGCGGACGCGGACGCGGGTGATCTTGCTGCAGCACCCGCGCGAGCGGCACGTCCCGATCGGGACGGCGCGACTGGCGCACCTCTGCCTCCCCGACTCCGAGCTGCACGTGGGGGTCACCTTCGACAATGACCGCCAGGTCCGGGCGGCGCTGTCGGGCCAGGACGTCGATGCGCTGGGCGCGAACGGCAGCGGTGCTCCGCGGCCCGTCTACCTGTTGTTTCCAGGCCCGCGCGCCATCGATCTGGCCGAAGCGCAGCTCGCGGGCCCCATCACGCTGGTGGTGGTCGACGGGACCTGGTGGCAGGCGCGCAAGCTGCTCAAGCGCAACGCCGTGCTGGCGGCGCTGCCGCAGATCCGGTTTTCGCCGCGCACGCCCAGCAACTACCGGATCCGGCGCGAGCCGGCCGATCACTGCGTCGCCACCGTAGAGGCGCTGGCGCAGGTGCTGGGCGCGCTCGAGGGGGCGCCCGAGCGATTCGCGACGCTGCTGCGCCCGTTCGAGGCGATGATCGACACGCAGATCCACTACGCGACCAACGTGCGCGGCGCGCGCCAGCGCCACGCCCTCCACCGCGCGCGCAAGGCGCGGCGACCGGCGACACCGTCCTTGCTGCGCGAGCGCGCCGCGGACGTCGTCTGTCTGCACGGGGAGGCCAACGCCTGGCCCGCGCGTCGCCCGGGGGGGCACCCCGCCGAGATCGTCCACTGGGTCGCGCGCCGGGCGCGGACCGGCGAGACCTTCGAGGCGATCATCGCGCCGCGCCGCCCGCTGGCCCCGGCGATCCCGCGCCACATCCGGATCCCGACCGAGCGGCTGGCGGCGGGCGAGAGCTGGGAATCGTTTCGCGCGCGCTGGACCGCCTTCGCGCGACCGGACGATCTGATCTGCGCCTGGGGGCGCTATCCGCTCGATCTGCTGGAAGGAGAAGGCGTGGCGCTGGCGCCGGCGCGGCTCGACGTGCGCCCCGCGGCGGGCGTTTACCTGGGGTCGCGCGCCGGCTCCGTCGAGGAGTGCACGGCGCGCATGGGGGTGGAGCCGTCCGATCCGTTCGCCATCGGACGCGGCGGCGCGCGGCTGGCGGCGCTCTCCGCGATCGTCGACAAGATGATGGGCGCGTGACCCAGTCGGCGACCGATGCGCTGCTCGCGTCGATCCGCAAGCGCTGCAAGTCGGGGCTCTGGTCCCAGGGGGTGAGCCTGGCGCGCGCCGGCGCGGTCGCCGTCGAATCGCAGAGCGCCGAGGAGATCGTGCTGCGCGTGCGGGCCCCCGGGCGGGTGGTGCCGCCGACGGTGGTCCTCTATCCGACGGAGAACGAATGGGAGTGTGACTGCCCCTCGCGCGTGAGCCCGTGCGAGCACGTGGCGGCGGCGGCGATCGTGCTCGGCGAGCCGAAGGGTGAAGGTGAGGCGACGGCCACGGCCCCGAGTGGCGCTCTGGGCGCGCGAGTCGGCTATCGGTTCCTGCGCGCCAGCGAAGGGCTGCGGCTCTCGCGAGTGCTGATCGCGGCGGACGGCGCCGAGACGCCGCTCGAGGGCGCGCTGCGCGCGCGGCTCGCCAGCCCGACGGCGGCCGCGGAGCTGCAAATCGAGGAGGCCGATCTGCGCGCGGATGGCCTCCTCGAGATCGGCGGGGGCGGCGCGCGGGGCGTGCTCTCGCCGACCAAGCTGGACGGGTTGATGCAGATTCTGGCGGGCGCCCCGCGCGTCACCGTCGACGGGGTGGCCGCCACGATCTCCGAAGAAGCGATCCTCCCCTGCGCGACGCTGGTCGATGCGCCCGGTGGCGAGGTCGAGGTCCGGCTCACCATCACCGCCGATCCTCGCGTGCGGGCGGTGGTCGCCCCGGGCGTCGCGCTCTGCGAGGACGAGGGGCACCGGGCGCTGCACCGACTCGGCGAGACGGAGCTGACGGGCGTCCGGCTGCAACAGCTGCCGGTGCGGCGCACCTTCGGTGCCGCGGAGCTGGGCGAGCTCGTGACCGTGGTGCTCCCCGATCTGGCGCGCCGGACCGTGATCGACGTGCGCAGCCGGCGCTTGCCGCCGGTGGTGCGCGATCTGGAACCGCGGATCGTGCTGCAGCTGGATCAGCTCGATTCCACCGCGGGCGGCGGGCTCAGCGTGCTGCCGGCCCTGGTCTACGGCTCGCCGCCCTGCGCGCGCGTCGACGCCGGCAAGCTGGTCTACCTGCGCGGCCCGGTGCCGCTGCGCGATCAGCCGGCGGAACGGCGCGCGCTCGAGCGCCTGCGCGCCGACCTCGATCTCTTGCCGGGACGCCGCACGAGCTACAGCGGCCCCGACGCGCCCCGCTTCGTCGAGAGGCTGAAACGCTGGCGGGGAGATCTTTCGGGCGGCGCCGCCGGCGTCGTCAAGCCGACGGCGACGCTGGAGCCGCGCCTGCATCTCACCACCGACGGCGATGCGGCGGCCGGCACGGAGGCGGTCCGCTTCGAGCTGACCTTCGACGTCGCTGGGGCACCCGGCGTCGGTCGCGGCGGCACGGCGACGGGGCCAACCGTCGAGGCGGCCGCGGTGGTGCGGGCCTGGCAAGAGGGGCTCGGAATCGTCCCCCTGCTGGGCGGCGGCTGGGCCTCGCTGCCGCTCGCCTGGCTGCACAAGCACGGCCAGCGCGTCGCCGATCTGCTGGCCGCGCGGCAGGACGATGGACACCTGGCGCGGCACGCCTTGCCCGCGCTGGCCGCCCTCTGCGCGGAGCTCGATCATCCGCCGCCGCTCGGGCTCGATCGGTTGGCGCCGCTGATCGCTGGGTTCGAGCGCCTCCCGGAGGCGACGCTGCCGGCCGATCTGACGGCGACGCTGCGCGCGTACCAGCACCAGGGGGTGAGCTGGCTGGCGTTCCTGCGCAGCGCCGGGCTGGGCGGAATCCTGGCCGACGACATGGGCCTCGGAAAGACGCTGCAGGCGATGTGCGTCTTCGAGGTCGGTTCGGGGCGGACGCTGGTGGTGGCGCCGACCAGCGTGATCTTCAACTGGCAGGCCGAGCTGGCGCGCTTCCGACCGTCGTTGAAGGTGTGCGTGTACCACGGCGCCGATCGAGCGTTCGATCCCGCCGCCGACGTGACGCTGACCAGCTACGCGCTCTTGCGGCTCGACGAAAAGGCGCTCTGCACCCAGCCCTGGCGCACCGTGGTGCTCGACGAGGCGCAGGCGATCAAGAACCCGGACAGCCAGACCGCGCGCGCCGCCTACGCGCTGCCGGCGTCGTTCCGGTTGGCGCTGACCGGCACGCCGGTCGAGAACCGCCTGGAGGAGCTCTGGAGCCTGATGCACTTCGCGAACCGCGGTCTGCTGGGCGGGCGCTCCGACTTTCGCGATCGCCACGCGCGCCCGATCGCGGACGGGCTGCCCGGCGCGGCCGCGGCGCTGCGCCAGCGGGTCCGCCCGTTCCTGCTGCGGCGGCTCAAGCAGGACGTCGCGCCCGAGCTGCCACCGCGCACCGACGCCGTGCTGCGCGTCGAGCTGGGCGACGGAGAGCGCGCCGTCTACGACGCGGTCCGCGCCGCGACCCAGAAGGACATCCTCGCGCTGCTCGACGGGGGCAAAGGGGTGATGCAGGCGCTGGAGGCGCTCCTGCGTCTGCGCCAGGCCGCTTGCCACCCGGCGCTGGTCCCCGGGCAGACGGCGCAGACGTCGTCGAAGGTGGAGGCCCTGCTGGAGGCGCTCGAGACCGCCGTCGCCGAGAATCACAAGGCGCTGGTGTTCTCGCAGTGGACCAGCCTGCTCGATCTGATCGAGCCGGCGCTGGCGCGCGCCGAGTTGCCGTTCGTGCGGCTCGACGGCAGCACGCGCGATCGCGGCGAGGTGGTCGGGCGATTCCAGGCCGACGATGGCCCGCCGGTGATGCTGGTGTCGCTGAAAGCTGGCGGCAGCGGTCTCAACCTGACCGCCGCCGATCACGTCTTCCTCTGCGATCCCTGGTGGAACCCCGCCGTCGAAGCGCAGGCCGCCGACCGCACCCATCGCATCGGCCAGACCCGCCCGGTCTTCGTCTACCGCCTGGTCGCCGCCGGCACCGTCGAGGAACGGATCCTGGCGCTGCAAGACAGCAAGCGCGCGCTCATGGACGCCGCGCTCGGCGACGGCGCGGCCGCCGCCGGGTTGACCAAAGCCGACCTGCTCGCGCTGCTCGCGTAACCAGCAACGGCGCCCATTCGCAACGCCGCGTAGACTCGGTCGGCGTCATGAGCCAACAGGCACGCCGGATCGCAATCGCGCTTCTCGTCGCCGGCATCGGCTGCGCTTCGCGCCAGCGGCCCGACGGCGGCAAGGGGCTGCTGCCGGTCGGCGCCAGGGCGCCTGACATCGCCGGCCAAACGCTCGACGATCGGACGGTCCATCTGGTCGACGTGCGCGGCTGCGCCGCCGTCGTCTACTTCTATCCCCGCGACGACACGCCCGGCTGCACCAAGGAGGCCTGCGCCTTCCGGGACAACTGGTCTCGTTTTCAAGCGGCCGGGATCGCCATCTTCGGCGTCTCCAATCAATCCGCGGAGCGCCACCGGAGATTCGCGAGCGAGCACCAGCTCCGCTTTCCGCTGGTGGCCGACGAATCGCGGGCCACCGAGCACGCCTACGGCGTTCCCGATGCATGGCTGGGCTTCGCCGAAGCGCGGGTCTCGTTCCTGGTCGATCCCGCCGGCCGCGTCGCGCGCATCTGGCCCGACGTCGACCCGGCCCTGCACGCGGGCGAGGTGCTGGCCGCCGCCACCGCGCTGACGGGCGGCGCCGCTCCGCCCGCCCACTGCACCAAGTCCTGACCGCCGCTTCGCGGTCAGCGCCGCAGCAGCAGGTCCCAGATCAGCAGCTTGACCGCCAGCGCCGCGACGGTGAACAGGAACAGCTGCCGCACGAAGCGATCGCCGCGCTTGAGCGCGACGTGTGCGCCGATCCATCCGCCCACCAGATTCGCGCCGGCCAGCGGCAGCCCGACCCGGAGATCGACCAGGCCGCCGCCGAAGAAGACGAGCGAGGCCGCGACACACGAGATCAGGTTCACCGGCTTGGTGATGGCGACCGATTCCATCATCGTCAGGCTGAAGCAGATCACGCAGAGGACGGTCATCAACGTGGTGTAGCCGCCCGAAAAGAATCCACCGTAGACGCCGAGCAGCGTCGTGCCCGCGTAACCGGCCAGGCGGCGGCGGCGCGTCGCAGGCGGCGGTGCCTCCGTTCCCCGGTAAAGCGCGATGAACACCACCAGGGCCGCCATCGACGCGCCGACGACGATCTTGACCACCGTCTCCGAGAGCTTGACGGCGATGAGCGCGCCGAGCGCCGAGGTCACGAACGTGATCGCGCCCAGCGGCACCAGCAGCGATCTCCGCATCATGCCGGCGCGCGCGAACCGCGCGGTCGCGGAGACGGTCATGAAGGTCACCGCGAACATGTTGGTGGCGACCGCCTGACGCGGGCTCATCCCCACCATGATCATGAGGGGAACATTGACCAGCGAGTTGCCGCCCGTGATGGCGCCGATGGCGCCCGTCGCCAGCATCAGCGCGGCGCAAAGTGCGATCTGACCTGCTCCCATGGCGGCATCCTACCGCCCCAGGTGGTGATGGCTCGTTGACTCACATCCGGGCAGATATAAGTTCTCTCCATGGCGAACGCGACGGAGGAATGGAAGCCGCTCTCGCACGCGCCGCTCGAAAAGCTGAGCGAGAACCTCTGGCGGGTCTCGGGATCGCTGCCGCGCATGACGCTGCGGCGGACGATGACCATCGCCCGCCGGGGCGATGGTCGCCTGGTCATCCACAGCGCCATCGCGCTCGACGAGACGGCGATGAAGGCCATCGAGGCCCTGGGGCCGCCCGCCTATCTGATCGTCCCCAGCGGGTTCCACCGCAAGGACGCGCCGGCGTTCAAGCGCCGTTACCCGGAGCTTACCGTGCTCGCCCCTCGGGGCGCGCGCGACAAGATCGCGAAGGTCATTCCGGTCGACGGCGCGCTGGAAGAGTTCCCAAAGGACCACGCCATCCATTTCGAGGCGATCCAGGGGATCGGCGACGCCGAGGGAGCGATGCTGGTCCGCTCGGCCGATGGGATGACGATCGTCCTCGGCGATATCGTGTTCAACATGGACCGCAAGAAGGATCCGCTCGGGTTTTTCTTCACGACGCTGCTCGGCTCGGCGCCCGGTCCGCGCATCTCGCGCCTCGTCAAGGCCCTGATGGTGAAGGATCGGGCCGCGCTGCGCGCCGATCTGGAACGCCTGGCGGCGACGCCGGGGCTGGTCCGCCTGATCGTCGCGCACGAAAAGGTCGCCCACGGCGCCGACGCGTCCGCCGCGCTGATCGCGGCGTCGAAATTTCTCTGACCGCGCCGCGCCCCCGTTACGGACAGGCCGCGGCGATCGGCGGCAGGGCGCGCCACCAGGCGACCGGCGGGGCTGGGGACGGGATGTCGACCGGCTCTCCCAACATCGGCGTCACGATCGCAGCGCCGCGCAGCGCCGCTTCCCGCACCAGCGTCTCGGCCGGCTCCGACCAGGCGTGGTAGCCGAGGTTGAAGGTCGCCCAGTGGATCGGCAGCAGCAGCTTGGCGCCCAGCGCCGCCTGCGCATCGAGGGCGCCGATGGGACCGAGATGAATGTCGCCCCAGCTCGGATCGTACTGGCCGATCTCGACGAGCGCGACGTCGAAGGGACCCTCGCGCGCCGCGATCTCGCCCAGCGCTTCCGTCCGGCCGGTGTCCCCGCTGAAGAAGACGCGATGTCGCGGTCCCACCAGCGACCAGGAAGTCCACAGCGATCCGACGCGCCAGGGGACGCCGCGGCCGTTGAAATGTCGCCCCGGCGTCGAGACGACCCGCACACCGCCCGGCAGCGTGGCGCTCTCCCACCAGTCGTGCTCGAAGATCTGCGTCGCCGGAACGCCCCAGGCCGCCAGGTGGCCGCCGATCCCGAGCGGCACGTGAAAAGGAGCGCCGCGCGCCGCGAGCGCACGCACGGTCTCCCGGTCGAGGTGATCGTAGTGCTCGTGCGAGATGAGGACCGCATCCAGGCGCGGCAGATCGGCGAGCGCGAGCGGCGGCGGGTGGAAACGCTTCGGCCCCAGCCAGCGCGACGGTGAGGCGCGCTCGCTCCAGACCGGATCGGTCAAGACGATCGCGCCGTCGATCTCGATCAGGGTCGTCGAGTGCCCCAGCCAGGTCACGCGCAGGCCGGAGGCGCTGGGTCTCCCCAGGCGCGCGGCGGCGTCGGTAACAAGCGGCAGCGGACAGGTCGGAACCCGCATCTCCCGGCCGAAGGCCCAATGCTCGAAGGACCGCCAGGCGACGCCCCCGGACATCACCGAGGTCGGCTCGGCGTTCTGGAACTTTCCGCCCACGAAGTGCGGCGACGCCTGCATCCGCGCGAGGGTGGCCGGGCCGGGGACGCCGCCGAACGCGCGAAAGTGATCGGTCGAGATCCAGGTCAGCAACAGCAAGATCCCGGCGATCGCGATGGTCGCGACCAGAATCCGCCGCGCCCGCCGCAGCCAACGACCCGCCAGCCCGTCGCCGCGGGCCATGGATCTAGCGCGAGCCTTTTTCGACGTGACCCCCGAACTCGAAGCGCATCGCGGAGAGGACCCGGTCCTGGAACCCCGCCTCGCCGCGCGAGCTGAACCGCTCGAAGAGCGCCGCCGCCAGCACGTGCGCGGGGACGCCTTCGTCGATCGCGGCGTCCAGCGTCCAGCGCCCCTCGCCCGAGTCGGACACCCGCCCGGAGAATTTCTTCAGCTCCGAATCGCCGGCCAGCGCCGCGGCCGTCAGGTCGAGGAGCCACGACGCGACGACGCTCCCGCGGCGCCAGACCTCGGCGATCTCGCCCAGCGCCAGGTCGTACTGGTAGTACTCGGGGTTCCGCAGCGGCGTCGTCTCGGCGTCCGCGACCTGGGCTGTCTTTCCGTCGCCGACGCCGACGCCGGCGTGGCGGAGGATGTTGAGCCCCTCCGCGTAGGCCGCCATCAGACCGTACTCGATCCCGTTGTGCACCATCTTGACGAAGTGTCCGGCGCCGCTCGGGCCGCAATGGAGATATCCCTCTTCCGCGGTCCCCTTCCCCGCCTGCCGTCCAGGAGTGCGCGGCAGATCGCCCCGCCCCGGCGCAAGCGTCGCGAACACCGGATCGAGCCGGCCCACCACCTCGGCCTCGCCCCCGATCATGAGGCAGTAGCCGCGTTCGAGCCCCAGCACCCCGCCGCTGGTGCCGCAGTCGACGTAGTGCAGGCCGGCCGCCCCCAGCCGCTTGGCGCGATCCACATCGTCCCGATAGTAGGAGTTGCCGCCATCGACGATCACGTCCCCCTTCGCCAGCTTGGGGACGAGCTCCGCGAGCGTGGCGTCCACGACGGCCGCCGGGACCATCAGCCAGATCACGCGCGGGGCCGTCAGCTTGCCCAGAAAATCGTCGAGCGACGTCGATCCTGTCGCGCCCTCCTTGGCCAGCGCGGCGACCGCGTCGGCCGAGACGTCACGCACCACGCAGGCGTGTCCGCCCCGCATCAAACGCCTCACCATGTTGGCGCCCATGCGCCCGAGCCCGATCATTCCGATCTGCATCGTCGCCCCTCCTGCCCGCAGGTATACTCCGCCCATGCGCAAAACTATTGCTATCGCGATCCTGATCCTGACGGCCGGATGTAGCAGCTCGTCGACCAATCCGGGCAACAACGACGGGGCGCTCGACGGCGCCAACACCTTCAACCTGAAGATGGAGAACTACCTGCAGTGGTGCCTGGTAACCGAACAGGGCACCGACGAGGGGATGACTGAAGTGGTGAACATGACGTTCCCCGCGGGAACGGTCGTCAACCTGCACGCGGACACCGCAAGCGCCGCCTCCTTCTTCTGGGCCTACTGGGTCGGCACCGACGGTGACACCACCACGGCGCACGACACCAACATGACGACCACGGTGACCATGACCAAGGACAAGACGGTGCAGGCCTGCTGTCCGATCGTGGGCACCGCCGCCACTTGCCCGGCGCCGACTTAATCGTCAGGCGGCCGTGCGCGAGTGGCTGCGCCCCGGCTGGACGGCGGCGATGAAGGTGATCTTGGGATTGTCCTGCACCGCCTGATTCAAGGCCCAGTCGCTGTCG
>JADGRB010000010.1 GCA_017881315.1 Pseudomonadota bacterium | reverse complement strand
CCGTGCCCGAAGGCGTTGCACGGCAACCTAGCCCGCTAAATGGCCGATCCCCAGGGCCGCGGGCGGCTCCCTGGTTCACGGTCCCGTCCGCTGTTTAGGCGGCGAGAGCGAACGCGTTGTCGTTCGCTGTTGTTTTTTTTGCCCGTTTTTACGAGGCCTCGGGCGCCTCGGCACGCGACTCGAACTTTGCAAACCCCCGTCGAAACCGTTTCGCCCCCGAATCCATTTTCGGGACCGCTTGCAGTATAGCGGAAGCCCAAGTAAGAGGGGGCATGACCTCTGCCGGAGTGGGTGTGGCCATCAATCCGGATGGCTTCACGGCGGCTGGTCTCGCGGCGCACCGTGCGCTGGTGGCCGCCGGGCCGGAGCCCGTCGAAATCGCGATCGTGTTCTCGGGAACCCGCCACGACGACGACGAATACAGCGGCGTCCTCTCGGCGGTGCGCCGGACGATTCCGGGCGCCATGATCGTCGGTTGCTCGGCGACCGGCGTCTTGACCGGGGCCGAAGAGGTCGAGAACGCCACGGCGGTGGCTGTCCTCGTGCTCGGAGGGCAGCCGCTGCCCACGCCCCTCTTCATCCCGGGCGTGCGCGCCGAGCCGCGCATCGCCGGCGCCCGCCTGGGGCGCGAGGCGCTGGCCGCGCTCGGCGGAAATGCGACGGGCGCGGCGGTCGCCGTGCTGGTGGATCCCGCCGAGCTGGACGCGACCGACTTCGTCGCCGGGATCGCCGACGTGGCGCCCGATCTGATCATCACCGGCGCGGGCGCGTCCGGGGGCGAATCCGGTTGCCGGGTCTTCTGGCAGGACGCCGCGCAGGCCGACGCGTGCGTCGCGCTGGTGATTCCGCGCGAGCTGCACCCGAGCCTGGGGATGACCCAAGGTTGTCAGGCCCTCGGCGAGCCGCTCACCATCACGGCGGCCGAGGGAAACCTCATCCTCGAGATCGAGGGGCGCCCCGCGGTCGAGGCGCTCGAGCGGGCGCTCTCCAACCCGCGGCACCCGGGGTTGCGGCAGATGGCGAAGCATCTGCTGGCGGGCATCAGCGAGCTGGGGGCCGGCGGGCGGTCGGACTATGTCGTGCGGCCGTTCGCGATCGCCGAGAGCGATCACCCGGCCCTGGCGGTCGCCGAGCCGGTGCGCGCCGGCCAGACCATCTGCTTCACCATGCGCGACGCGATCGGTGCGCGCGAGGACATGAAGGCCATGCTCGAGGAGCAGGCCGAGGCCCGCCAGGACTCGGTGCCCAAGTTCGGCGTCTACTTCAATTGCGCCGGCCGCGGCAGCGATCTCTACGGTCAGCCCGGGCTCGACCCGGAGCTGATCCAGCGACGCTTCGGGCCGCTGCCGCTCGCCGGCATCCAGAGCTCGTTCGAGATCGCCCCCACCTGCGGACGCCCCCGCATCCACATGCTCACCGGCGTCCTGCTCCTGGCCGGCTAGGAACTCTTCGAGGATCGAAGGTGGGCTCTGCCCACCGGAGACTTAAGTGCCGAGCCAGATCCGGCTTCGGCTCTCGTCGCGCTTCCGGGGTGGGTCCGTGGGAGGGGCGGAGCCCCTCCCGCGAAGCTCGCGAAGCGAGCGCTATTTATCTTCCCACCAGAAGACGGTGATGGCGAGGCAGTGGAAGGCCTCGTCCGAGGACTGGGTCACGATCGTGTCGACGACCTGGCACTGCTGGTGCTCGCGGATCCAAGCCGTCACCTTCTCACCCAGGTTCTCTCGCTCCTGCGCCATCGTGGCGGAGAAAACCTTCACACCGTTGAATCGCGTCGTTGTGTGGTTCTGATGTTGTGCCATCGGTCTTTTTAGTCCCTTCGGGCTCTTCTAATTTCGGGACTATTCGTATAGCAGCGTTTCTACATGTACGGCAATGGGCGAAATTTTTACTTGGAGTCGGGCGGCTCGGAGCCCGCTTCGGCGGGGGCGCTCGGGAGGGCCGGCCGTTCCGGCATGGGGCCGAGGCCCATCTTCGCCTTCAGCTCGGCGAGCGCCAGATCGCTGCCGGTTCCCCCCTCCAGCTTCTTGAATTTCTGCTGCAGGGTGTCCCCGGCCAGCTCCCCGCCCAGCTCGGTCGCCGCTTCCGACTCGGCCTCGATCTGGTCGACCTTCTGGTTCATTCGCTCGAAGGTGTCGAAGGCGCTGTTGTCCGCCAGCCCGCGCATGGTGTCCTGAATCGCCTTCTGCGCCTCGGCCCGTTTCTGGCGGGCGATGAGGATGTTCTTTTTGCGTTTCGCCTCTTCGATCTTGTCGTTCAGCGTCCGCAGTTGATCCTTCAGTTTTTCGACCGCGTCCTTCTGAAGCTGCCACTGCTTTCCGAACTCACCCTGCATCTTGTCGTGCTCGGCCTGGCGGACCAGCGCCTCTTTGGCCAGACCGTCGTCGCCGGCGCGGACCGCAAGCATCGCCTTGCGCTCCCATTCCTTGGACAGGTCGATCTGCTCGTCCCAGCGCTTCTTGAGCTGCTTTTCGTCCGCGATCGAGGTCGCCACCTGCTGCTTGGCCGTCAGGAGCTGGTTCTGCATCTCGACGACGATCTGATTCAGCATCTTCTGCGGGTCTTCCGCCTTGCTGATCAGATCGTTGAGGTTGGACTTGATGAGCGTTCCCAGCCTGGAGAAGATTCCCATGGTGATGTCCTAGACGTGGGCGCTGGCGCCGCTGGGCTGTCCGCCCAGCAGACGCGCGAGGTTCGGTTGATGTTTGGCGGCGGCCATCGACATGTCGTCGATCACCGCCTGGAACTCGGAGAGGTCGAGGTTCTCGAGGTCGAGGGCGTGCACGATCACCACCGCGTCCCCTTCCAGCCCGAACGCCCCGTGCACCATCTCGTTGGTGTTGAGGGTGAGCAGCGCCCGATACAGCTCCTCGCGGCCGGTGGGCGGCAGGTCGGCCATCTTGAGGCGGAACGCCACCACCTGGCCGGCGATGGAGACCGCCAGCCGGGGACCGCCGATCTGGAGCAGCCAGATACCGGGTTTGACGGTCTCGTACGCCACGCCCATCCGCATCAGGTAGGACTCCACGTCCTCGGCGCTCTTCATGACTCGGCGCTCTTGCTCACCGTCTCGGTCTCCCTGTGCATGGCGGAAAGGTTAGTCGATCCCTTTCCCATCGACAAATCGGCGGCGCCATTCGACAATCCCCCCCTGGTATGGTACCGGAAACGCGCCGGATGCTCGATCCCAGCAAGCTCCCCCGCCACCTGGCGATCATCATGGACGGCAATGGCCGTTGGGCGCAGGAGCATGGTCTGCCGCGCGTGGAAGGGCACCGCGAGGGGGCGAAGGCCGTCCGCGAAATCGTTCGCGCGGCGCGCGAGACGGGTCTGCGCGCGCTCACCCTTTATGCCTTCTCGGCGCAGAACTGGCAGCGTCCACCCGAAGAGGTCGCGACGCTCATGCAACTGCTGCGCGACTACGTCGTCGAGGAGCGCAGCGAGATCATGGACAACGACATCCGCCTCATCGCGATCGGCGAGGTGGAGCGGCTGCCCCCGTATGCCAAGGATCCGCTGGACGCGCTGATGGCCGACTCGGCCGGCAACGGCGGCATGACGCTCTGCCTGGCGCTCTCCTACGGGGGCCGCGAGTCGATCGTCGCCGCGGCGCGCGCGCTGGCCGAAGCGACCGCGCGCGGTGAGATCAATCCCGCCCAGATCGACGAGGAGAAGTTCGGCGCTTCGCTGCAGACCGGCGGCCTTCCCCAGCTCGATCTCCTGGTCCGCACCTCCGGCGAGGAGCGACTCTCGAACTTCCTGCTCTGGGAGGCGGCCTACGCCGAGCTCTATTTCACGGAGACGTACTGGCCCGCCTTCGGCAAGGCCGAGCTCTATGCCGCGCTCGAGTCGTTCCGGGGGCGCGAGCGACGTTTCGGTCGCACGCGCGAGCAGATTCGCAGCGCGGGCTAGACTCGGGCTAGACTCGGATTGGCGGCATGTCCAACCTCGCGCTGCGCGCGCTGTCGGCTCTGATCCTCCTGCCGCTGCTGGGCGCGCTGGTGCTCTGGCACCAGCCCCTCGGGTTCGGTGCGTTGGTGGTGCTGGTGGCCGCGCTGGCCCTGATCGAGTACACGACGATCGCGCTGCCCGCCGCTTCGCCACGGTTACGGGTGGCGGTGGTGGCGGTGGGGGCCGGTTTCACGGCGGCGCTCTACCTGGCGCCCGGACAGGCGCTGGTATGGGGCCTGGTGGCCCTGATGGCGACGACGACCCTGGTCCTCATCAGTCCGGGCGAGATCCCGGCCGCGGGCGCTCGCCTGGGTCTGGCGACGTTCGGCGTGTTCTACATCGGCGGGCTGGCGGCGCCGCTGGCGATTCTCCAGCGCGACGCACCGCGCGGGCGAGCCTGGGTTCTGCTCGCCGTGGCGGTGACCTTCGGGAACGATGCGGGCGCCTACTTTGCCGGGCGGTCCCTGGGCCGACACAAGCTCTATCCGGCCGTCTCACCCGCCAAGACCGTCGAGGGGGGGCTGGGTGGCATGGCCGCTGCGCTGCTCATCATGTTCGTGGTGCGCGCCACCCTGTCGCCCTGGCTGACGGTGGGCGACTGCCTGCTGATCGCGCTACCGGCCAGCGTGCTCGGGCCGATCGGCGACCTGGTCGAATCGCTCATCAAGCGGTCGGCGGGGGTCAAGGACTCGGGCCGGCTCATCCCCGGGCACGGCGGGATGCTCGACCGCATCGACGCGCTTCTCTTCGTCGCCGCCTGGACCTACCTCTACGTCGTTCACCTGAAATAAATGACCCCCGCTCGGATGTCCGGGCGGGGGTCCATAGGCGGAACGAAGCGGCTAAGAAGGCTAGGTGAGGCCAGAAAGATAGGGTAAGCGGCTCCGGGCCGAGGTACGGGTAAACCCCGGAACCGTCAATCTAAGATCACACCGACTTCCGTCGGTGTGAGGGAGGAGGGGAGCCCGAACCAAGCCCGGAGGCTGGGTCCGATGCTTCCGGTTCACAGACTGAGCAAGGGGTGTGCCGAAGGGGGGCCGCCTGCCGAACTCATTGATTTGCCGGCAGGTTCATGTTACAGCCTCGTTTCCCCTCTCCAAGTTTCGCGATGAACCCTGACATTTGCGTCAGCCTGTGCCTCCCATGCACACGGCTCCGTTCTTAGCCTGATCGCGTATGGCCGATAGCCTGATCGTCATCAACGCGGACGGCCCCGAGACCCGGGTGGCTCTCGTCGAGGACGGCTATCTGGGTGAGCTCTACATCGAGCGCAAGCGCGAGCGTGGGATCGCCGGAAATATCTACAAGGGACGGGTCGAGCGGGTGCTCCCCGGGATGCAGGCCGCCTTCGTCAATATTGGCCTCGAGAAGAGCGCCTACCTCCACGTCTCGGACGTGCGCGGCACGCCCGACGATCTCAAGCGCCTGTTGACGCCCGACGCGGGCACGCGCCCCGACGACGAGGACGAGGAGGCGGCGGACGCGGCCCGGGTCGGGGCCGGTGCGCGCATCGAGGACCTGCTCAAGGAGGGCCAGGAGATCGTCGTCCAGGTCACCAAGGAGCCGATCAGCACCAAGGGCGCCCGGGTCACCCGCTACGTCTCGCTGCCGGGGCGCCACCTGGTCTTCATGCCGACCGTCGACCACGTCGGGATCTCCCGCCGGATCGGATCGGACAAGGAGCGGCGGCGGCTGCGCGAGGTCGTCGATTCGATGCGCCCGGCCGGCTCGGGCTTCGTCGTGCGCACGGTGGCCGAGGGGATCTCCGACCGCGAGCTCAAGAGCGACATGGAGTTCCTCATCAAGCTCTGGAACGAGGTGGTCCGGCGCGCCGAGGGGAGCCGTTGTCCCGCGCTCATCTACAACGATCTGGATCTGCTGCTGCGCACGGTGCGGGATCTCTTCACCGCCGATGTCGAGAAGCTGATCATCGACTCGCGCGCCGAGTACGACCGGGTCAAGAAGTTCATCGCCGCGCTCATGCCCGACTTCGCCGGCAACATCGAGCTTTACGAAGGCAACGATCCGATCTTCGATGGTTACGGGATCGAGATCGAGATCGATCGGGCGCTCGAGCGCAAGGTGTGGCTCAAGTCGGGCGGCTACCTGATCGTCGACGAGATGGAGGCGCTGACGGCCATCGACGTCAACACGGGGCGCTTCGTGGGCAAGTCGAGCCTCGAAGACACCATCACCAAGACCAACATGGAGGCCTCCCGCGAGGTGGCCGAGCAGCTCCGCATCCGGTCGATCGGCGGGATGATCGTGGTCGACTTCATCGACATGGACCGACCGCACAACCGGGAGAAGGTCACCCGGGCGTTCAACGAATACCTGCGCAAGGACCGGTCGAAGGCGGCGGTCACCCGTATCTCGGAGCTGGGGCTCATCGAGATGACGCGCAAGCGGACGCGCGAGTCGCTGCTGCACACGCTGACGGAGCCCTGCACCTCCTGCGAGGGGAAGGGCTACACCAAGTCGCGGCGCACGGTCACCTACGAGCTGCTGCGCGAGCTGCGTCGCCAGGGCGACCTGGTCGAGGGCGACACGGTGCTGGTCGAGGTTCACCCGGACGTCGCGCAGGTCCTGCAGTCGACCGATCGAGCGTTTCTGGAGGAGATGGAGAAGCGCCTCCAGAAGCGGATCGTGATCAAGGCGCGCGGCTCGTTTCACGTCGAGGATTTCGAGATCCGCTCGCCGAACGACAAGGCGCCCATCGAGAAGTCGGAGGTGGCCGGCGCGGCGCGCGAGGACAAGGACGGGCCCTCCTCGTCGAAGCGTCGGCGCCGGCGCCGGCGGCAGCTCGGTCCACCCTCGGAGGTCGAGGCGATGCTGGCCGAGGACGAGGCGGGGGCGATCGATCCGGAGTCGCTGGCCGACTCCGAGGCCGAGCGACATAGCGAAGCGGCGGCGAGCGCGGCCGGCGCGTCTGCGGGCGGCGCGCCCGCGGGCGGCGCGTCTGTGGGCGGCGCGCCTGCTGGCGGCACGGATACGCCGCGCTCCGAGCCCGAGCCGACGTAACCGCGGTCGGGCGTGGGTGACCGTGACGCGGATCTGCTTCGTCTGTCTCGGTAACATCTGCCGGTCACCGACCGCGGAGGCGGTCATGCGGCATCTGGTGAAGGAAGCCGGGCTCGGCGATCGGATCGCGATCGAGAGCGCCGGCACCGGAGACTGGCACGTCGGCGGGGCGCGCGATCGGCGCAGCCGGGCGGTGGGCGCCGCGCGCGGCATCCCGCTCGAGGGGGCGGCGCAACAGTTCACGGGGTCCGACTTCGAGCGCTTCGACCACGTGCTGGCGATGGACCGCGCCAACCGGGACGAGCTCATGCGGCTGGCCCGCGACGATCGCGATCGCGCCAAGGTGCGGCTCCTGCGCGCGTTCGATCCCGGCGCGCCATCGGACGCCGAGGTGCCGGATCCCTATTACGGAGGCGCGCGCGGCTTCGAAGAGGTGTTCGACATCTGCGAGCACGCTTGTCGCGGGCTCCTCCAGCATCTCCTGGTCGCCCACGGAGCGGCGGTGATGGGCGGGCGCCCGCGGGGAGCTTGAGCTTTGCACGCGCGGCTCAAATCTGCGCTCGGCGCCGCGCTCGGCGGTGAGGTCACGGCGGCACGCGGGATCGCCGGGGGCGACATCAACCAGGCCTACGAGATCACGCTGGCCGACGGCCGGCGGCACTTCGCCAAGACCAACGAGCGGTCGCCCCGGGGGATGTTCGCGGCGGAGGCCCGCGGGCTGGCCTGGCTCGACGCCGCCAAGGCGTTGCGTATCCCGAACGTCGTGGCCGTGGCGCGCGCGGAGGACGCGCAGCAGTTCCTGGTCCTCGAGCTCGTCGCCTCGGGTCCCCCGGCCCGCGATTTCGACGTGCAGCTCGGGCGCGGGCTGGCGGCGCTGCACCGCCACGGCGCGGTCAGCTTCGGCCTCGATCACGACAACTTCATCGGCCGGTTGCCCCAGGAGAACGCGCCCGCTCCGAGCTGGGTCGAGTTTTATCGAGCGCGACGGCTCGAGGCACAGCTGCGGCAGGCCAGTCAGGCAGGGCTCGCCACGACGCGGATGCGGCAAGGTTTCGAACGCTTGTTTGGGGCGCTGGAGGATCTGATCGGCTCGCCCGAGCCGCCCGCGCGCCTGCACGGCGATCTGTGGGGCGGCAACCTGCTCTGCGACGATCGCGGCGCCCCCTGTCTCATCGATCCCGCCGTCTATGGCGGCCACCGCGAGATCGACCTGGCGATGATGCGGCTCTTCGGCGGCTTTGGCGCCCGGGTCTTCGCGGCCTACGAAGAAGCCTGGCCGCTGTCAGAGGGCGCTCGGGACCGGGTCGCGCTCTACCAGCTCTATCCGCTGATGGTGCACGTCAACCTCTTCGGCGGCAGCTACGTGGGCTCGGTCGAGGCGTCGCTCGATCGATTGGTGTGACGCGCGCCACCCATGCTAGTTTTCCGCGCGTGATGGAATATCGCACACTCGGTCGGACCGATTGGCAGGTCTCGACCGTGAGCTTTGGCGCCTGGGCGATCGGCGGGACCTGGGGGGCCGTCAAGGACGACGAATCGCTGGCGGCGCTGCACCGGGCGCTCGATCGCGGCGTGAACTTCTTCGACACCGCCGACGTCTACGGCGACGGGTCGAGCGAGCGCCTGATCGCGCGGCTGCGCCGCGAGCGCAAGGACCCGTTTTATGTCACGACCAAGGCCGGCCGCCGGTTGCCCAAGCAGACCGTCGAGGGATACAGCCGCGAGAACCTGACCGCCTTCGTCGAGCGCAGCCTGAAGAACCTGGAGGTGGAGACCATCGACCTGCTGCAGCTCCACTGCCCGCCCACCGATCTCTACTATCACCCCGAGGCGTTCGGGATCCTCGATGACCTGGTGAAGGCGGGCAAGCTGCGTTTTTACGGGGTCAGCGTGGAGCGCGTCGAGGAGGCGCTCAAGGCGATCGAGTTTCCGGGCGTGCAGTCCGTGCAGATCGTCTACAACGCCTTCCGCCAGCGTCCCGCGGATCTGCTATTCGCGGAGGCGCGCCGTCGCAAGGTCGGGATTCTGGCACGCCTGCCCCTGTCGTCGGGGATGCTGGCCGGGAAGATGACCAAGAAGAGCAAGTTTGCCGAGGACGATCACCGCAACTTCAACCGCGACGGCGCCGCGTTCGATCGCGGCGAGACCTTTTCGGGCGTCCCTTTCGAGGTCGGCCTGGAGGCCGTCGAGGAGCTGCGGGCGCTGGTCCCGACGGGCGAGAGCCTGGCGACCTTCGCGCTGCGCTGGATCCTGATGAGCGAGGCCGTGACCTGCGTGATTCCCGGAGGCAAGCGGCCGGCGCAGGTCGACGAGAACTGCTCCGCGGCGGCATTGTCGCCGCTGTCCGATGAGACGATGGCGCGCGTCCGCGAGATCTACGATCGCCGCATCCGGGCTCACGTCCACCACTACTGGTGAGCGGCCGGCGGGCCCGCCTGAGCTGGGACGAACAAATCTAAGGCGTGCCCCGGGCGGCGCGAAACAGAGGGGGCAGCGGCGGCTTCTCGCCGAGCGCCAGCTCGATGGCGCGGGCGGCCTGGTGGACCAACATTCCGAGGCCGTCGGCGTAGCGTCGCGTGCGGGAGCGGACCGCTTCGGCGAGCGGGGTCGGCGCGCCGTAGGCCATCTCCAGCACGGCGGCGCCGCGCGCCAAGGATTCCAGACCGGCGCGGGCGTCGGGCTCGGCCCACGCGCCGGCGGGGATTGCCGAGACCAGCGCGTCCGCCCCCTCGAGCGCGTGCGCGAGGGCGGCCTTCGTGCCCCAGCCAATCACGGCGACCCGCTTGCTTCGGCTGGCGGGTAGACGGCGCCGGAGCACCTCCGCCACGGCGGGTCGGCGAGCGACCAGACGCACGCGGGCCCCAGCGCGCGTCAGCGCCTCGATCGCGCCGGCGGCGGCGCCCCCCGCGCCGACCATGACGATCGTTTTGTCGCTAACGTTGAGCCCCAGATCGCCGAGTGCTGCGATCAGTCCGGCGCCGTCGGTGTTTTCGGCGCGCACGGCGCCCTGCGGCTTCGCGAACAAGAGGGTATTCGCGGCACCGGAGACGCGCACTTCCGGTCCTTGTTTGTCGGCGAGATCGGCCGCTTTCGTCTTGTGCGGAATGGTGACGTTCAGATAGCGGTAGCCCTCCAGCCGCAGCCGCCGGACCATGTTCCGGAACTGCCGCGCTTCTACGCTGAACGCGCCGTATTCTCCCTCGACGCCGAGCGCCCGGAAAGCGGCGTTGTGGATCGCCGGCGAGCGGCTCTTGCTGACGTCGGCGCCCAGCACGGCCGCCCGAAGTATCATGTTCGGGACCCTTGGAGGGTCCCGCGCCCCCCGCGATGCGCTCGGGCCGGCGAAGCCGTCCCTCCCGCGACGCGGATCATCGCTTGGTCTCCACGACCGTCGCCGCGAAGGCGCCGTCGTGCAGGCGGATCTGGACGCGCTCGCCGGGGGCGACCTCGCTGGCGCTCTTGATCAGGTGGCCGTCCGCGCGCTGGGTGAGGCTGAAGCCGCGCTCGAGGACCTTCATGGGCGACAGCGCTCCGAGCTTGCCGCTGGCGGCCTCGACGGCGTGCCGCCGCCGGACCAGCGTGGGGCGGATCGACGCCTCGAGGCGATGGCGCATGGCGGCCAGCTCGCCGCGCTGCTCGAGAATTCGGCGCTGGGGGTGAAAGTGATAGAGCCGCCTCTCGGTGGCGCGCAGCTCGGCGCGGGCGGCGGCGAAGCGCCGGGTGAGCGCGCGGCGCGCGCGCTCGATCGGCTCGTCGAGGCGTTGCCGGCGCTCGTCGAGCAGTCGTCGCGGATCGCCGAGCCGACCCCGCACACGCTCAAGCGTGTGCCGCGCGGCGCGCAGGGACTCCGCCAGCGCGCGGCCCCCCCGCCGATTGAGCAGCGTCAGCTCCGCCAGCACCTCCTCGCGGACTGGCACGGCGAGCTCCGCGGCGGCGGACGGCGTGGGCGCGCGCAGGTCGGCCACGAAGTCTGCGATCGTGAAGTCGGTCTCGTGACCGACGGCGGAGATCACCGGGACGCGGCAGCCGAAGATGGCCCGCGCGACCGGCTCTTCGTTGAAGGCCCAGAGATCCTCCAGCGAGCCGCCGCCCCGGGCCAGGATGATGACGTCGACGTCGGCGATCGCCTCCAGGCGGCGCAGCGCGGCCGCGATGGCCAGCGCCGCGCCGTCCCCCTGCACCGGCGCCGGCGACAGCAGGATCGGCACCGGAAAGCGGCGCTGCGCGACGCGGATGATGTCGCGAAGGACCGACCCCTGCGGCGAGGTCACCACGCCCAGCCGGCGGGGGAGAAAGGGAAGCGGCCGCTTGCGCGCGGGATCGAAGAGCCCCTCGGCGCCCAGGCGCTGCTTGAGCTGCTCGAAGGCCAGCGCCAGCGCGCCAGCCCCCGTCGGCTCGATCTCGACCACCGACATCTGAAAGCGTCCGCGCGCTTCGTAGAGCGTGAGGCGCCCCCGGCAGCGGACCGCCATGCCTTCTTCCAAGGCGAAACGCAGCCGCGCCGCCTCGCGCGAGAACAGCACGCAGTCGAGCTGCGCCTCCTGGTCCTTGAGGCAGAAATAGAGGTGCCCGGGTCCCGAGCGCTTGAGGCCGGAGACTTCCCCCTCGACGCGCACGTCGGTGAACCGGCTCTCGAGCGTGACCCGCGCGGCCCGCAAGATCTCGGTGACCGAGAAGATCCGGGGCGCCGCCGGTTGCGGCGCAACGACCGGCTCGGGACGCGGAGCGGTCGGAAAGGAGAGCTGCGTCTCTGCGCGTCCCGTCTCTGCGCGTCCCGCCTCCGCGCGCCCCCCTTCCTCCTGCCCCGTCTTGCGCGTCATTTGGCGGCGCGCGCGGCCGCCCGTTCGTAGTCGGCCGCGCTGGCCCGCACGACCTCCAGATCATGATACGCGCGGTTCTTGTCCTCCTCGGTTCCCTGGGCGAGCCCCCCGAATCCCCAACCGCCGTTCTGGCCGCGCAGGAACAGGATCCGGCCGCCGTTCGGGAGCACGGCCGCGGCCCGATCGTCGCCCGGTCCGCGCTCGAACGAAGCCGGTGTGTCCATCACCAGCGGCGCCAGCATGGGGATGAGGCGCGGGGCCGTGGCGACCCGGAACAGCTCCCGCGCGCTCGAGGCGGTGGCGGCCCGCTCGAAGCGATGCGCCTCCCGCTCCCGTTCGGGCCCTTCCGGGTAGTTGCTGAGCACGATGTCGTAGGCCTCGCGATGCCACTTCTGGATCGTCATCAGGGCCCAGCGCGTCTGCTGGTCGAGTGCGTCGAACAGGGCGCCGCTGTCTCCGGCCGTGACCGCGGCGGCAAACCGCTGGTAGGCATCCTCCGGTGTCTTCGATTTGTGCCGGCAGCCGACCGTGGTCGCCGAGAGCGTCGCGAAGAGAATCGCCGATCGGACCGACACCCCCCGCACATAGCGGAAAGAGCCTCGGAGAGCAAGCCTGTGCTAGGCTGGCCCCAAGCGCCGCGAAAGACATGACCGATCCGGCCCAGACCGACCGACCCGCGGGTGCCGCGCCGGGCGTCGTCGACGAGTTCGCGCACATCCCGCAACCGCGTGGCCGACACCCCTTGGTCGCGGTGGCGGGCGCGCTGCTGGCATTCTTTTTGGTTTTTCACAGCCGCCACGAGCTGCGCTACGCGCTCCTGGCGGGGCAGCCGCTGGAGTTGGGGAGCGCCCGGGAGATCTTTGGCGGCGGCAAGATTCCGTCGGATCTCGAGAACCGCTACGTGCGCACCTCCGGTCTCCCCGACCGGGAGAGCGCCCTCGAGCTCGACACCAAGGGGTCCTGGGTCTTCAGCCAGTTCTTCCGGGTCCTCGGCACCGGTGACCGACTGTTCCTGCACCGGCGCGAGAGCCCGCTGCCCGCGGCGCGGGCCGAAGCGGATGTGTTCGAAGGACGGCTGATTCGCATCGACGATCTCCCGTTTGCCGCCGCGATCCGCAGTTATTTCGCCAATCACGTCGCGGCCACGCACTTCTTCGCGCCCGACGTCTTCGCGCGGGCGGTGGGCGCGCATCGGGTCGGTGCGACCCTCGCCGTGGTGGATCGGAGCGGGGACGGCGTCTCGCTCGCGGATGCGGAGACCGTCGCCATCGACGTCCTGGAGCCGGAGGAGGTCCGGATCGGATTGCCGCGGGCTCGGTTCTCGACGGAAGCGGACGCGCGGACGGCGCTCACCTCGCGCGGCGGGGAGATCGTGAAGGCACTGGGTGCGATCAAGGCGGCGCCCTCGGCGGCCGTGCCGGAGGCCGGTCCGCTTTCGTCCACCCCGGAGCCCCCCGAGCGCTGGACCTTCCTGGTGAAGTTTCCCGTCGGCGTGCGGCAGGCGGCGCTGGACGCGCTCGGCAACCTCGATCGGGCCGTCGAGATCCGCGACGCGCGCCAAACCATCGAGGTCAAGGTGGCGGATGTTTCGGTGGCCGCAGGCGATCTGATCGTCCGGCCGGGCCAGGGTCCCGCGCGTCACCTTCCCGCCTCGGTAATCGCCGCGATTCACACCATGTCGCCGGTCGTGATTCCCGACGACGCCTATCTGCTGGTCGAAGGGGAGACCCCGCGCGAGCATCTGCCGACGATCTTCCTCGGGCTGGTCCTGGTGATGTTCGGGGCCGTCAACCTGGTCGGCCTCGCGCGCGAGCTTTCGCGATGACCGCCGCATGACGCTGCGGATCTACGACACACGGGTCGGAAAGAAGATCCCGTTCGAGCCGCTGGTGCCCGGAAAAGTCGGGATCTACAGCTGCGGCATCACCGTCTACGATCGTTGCCACGTCGGACACGCCCGGATGATGGTGGCGTTCGACGTCATCGTCCGCCACCTGCGCGGGTCGGGCTACGCGGTCCACTTCGTTCGCAACGTCACCGACGTCGACGACAAGATCATCAAGAAGGCCCAGGCTGAGGGGCGATCGCCCGCCGACGTGGCACGGCACTACACCGAGCTGATGGACGCCGATCTGCGCGCGCTCGACGTGCGCCCGGCGGACAGCGAGCCGCGCGCCACCGAGCACATCGCCGAGGTCATCGAGATCATCGAGCGCCTCGAAAAGCGCGGGCTCGCCTACGCCGCGGGCGGAGACGTCTATTTCGCGGTGACCGGATTCGCTCGCTACGGCCAGCTCTCCGGGCAGAGCATCGACGACCTTCGTTCCGGCGCGCGCATCGAGATCGACGAGCAGAAGAAGAGCCCCCTCGATTTCGCCTTGTGGAAGGCCGCCAAGCCGGGCGAGCCCGCCTGGCCGAGCCCCTGGGGCCCGGGACGGCCCGGATGGCACATCGAGTGCTCGGCGATGGCCCACCGGTATCTCGGCGAGCCGTTCGACATCCACGGCGGGGGCGCGGATCTCATCTTTCCACACCACGAGAACGAGATCGCCCAGTCCGAGGGGGCCTTCGGGGACGGCCACTTCGCGCGCCACTGGCTCCACTCCGGGATGATCAACCTCGGTGCCGACAAGATGTCGAAGTCGCTCGGCAACGTGGTCGCCATCCGGGACGTCGGTGAGACGCACGATCTCGAGGCGTTGCGCCTGCATCTCATCGGCGTCCACTACCGCAGCCCGCTGGCGTTCACGGTTACCCGGGAGGCGAACGGTTCCGCGCGATATCCGGAGATCGACGAAGCGGAGGGTCGCCTGGCGTACTTCTACCGGACGCTCGAGCGGCTGGCGGCGGCGCCGGGCGAGGACGACGGCGGCCCGGTGGTGTCCCCCGCCGATCGCACCCTGGCGGCGTTCCGGGAGGCGATGGACGACGACTTCAACACGGCGGCGGCGGTCGGCCACCTCTACGAAGCGTTCGTGCTGGCGAACAAGCTCCTCGACGAGCCGCAGGCGGCGGCCAAGGACGTGCGGCGTCGGACCCTGGTCCGGCTGCGCCGCGATCTCGCCAAGTGCGGTGAAACGCTGGGGATCTTCCAGCGTGAACCGGCCGCGTTCCTCACCGCCTATCGGGGGCGCCTCTGCGTCCGTCGCGGAATCGACGCCGCGGCCGTGGAAACGCGCATCCTGGAACGCGCCGCGGCCCGGGCCGCCAAGGACTTCGCGCGCGCCGATCAGATCCGCAAGGACTTGCAGACCAGCGGCGTCGAGCTCATGGACACCCCGGCCGGAACGACCTGGCGGGTGGTTTGAGCCTCGCCTAGATCAGGCCTGGGTCAGATCCTGGGTGGATCGCGGTCAGTGGACGCGGTCAGACGTCGTCCGGGCTGTCCGGGTCGTCTTTGATCGGGGTGCGGCCGTTGTTGACCCGCTCGCGGAGCTCTTTGCCAACTTTGAAGAAGGCGAGACGCTTGGGGCGAACGCGAACGGCTTCGCCGGTGCGCGGGTTGCGCCCCTGATACTCCTTGTAGGCCCGGATGGAAAAGCTACCGAATCCGCGGATCTCGATTCCATCGCCTTTGCAGAGCGCGTCCACCATCGAATCGAACATCTGGCAGATGAGCAGCTCCGCGCGCCCATGCGGCAGCTTCGTCCGCTCGGAGATGAGATCGATGAGATCCGCCTTCGTCATCTTACCCGCTTGGCTACTGTAACCGGAATCTCGCAAGGAAGTCAAAGGTTACAACCAGTTACGCCGCTGGCGTCTAGCCCAAGGTGGTTGCACCGTCCAGGTAGGGCCGCAGCGCCGTGGGGACGTCGATCCTTCCGTCGGCGCGCTGATAGGTTTCGAGGACGCCGATGAGCGTGCGGGGCAGCGCCAAACCCGATCCGTTCAGGGTGTGGACGAACCGGGCCTTTTCCTTGCCTTCCTTGAAACGGATGCGGGCGCGACGGGCCTGGAAATCGCCGAAATTGGAGCAGGAGCTCACCTCCAGCCATTCGTTGCAGCCCGGCGCCCAGAGCTCGAGATCGAGCTTTGCCATGGCCGAAAACGACAGATCGCCGGTGCACATCTGGACCACGCGATAGGGGATCTCCAGCGCTTTGAGCACGTCCTCGGCGTCGGCCAGCAGGGCGGTCAGCTCATCCATGGAGGTCTCCGGGCGGACGAACTTGACCAGCTCGACTTTGTCGAACTGATGGCCCCGCTTGATGCCGCGGGTGTCGCGCCCGGCGGCCATCTGCTCGCGCCGGAAGCAGGCGGTGAAGGCGACGTGCCGGATGGGGAGCTTCGCGCCCTCGAGGATCTCGTCGCGGTAGAGGTTGGTCACCGGCACCTCGGCGGTGGGGATGAACCAGAAGTCTTCCTCGGCATCGTGATAGAGATTCGCGCCGAACTTGGGGAGGTTGCCGGTCCCCACCAGGCACTCCCGCCGCACCATGTAGGGCGGGTAGATCTCGACGTAACCGTGCTTCTGCGTGTGCAGATCGAGCATGAAGGTGATGAGCGCGCGCTGCAGCCGGGCGCCCCAGGACTTGAGCACGTAGAAACGTGAGCCCGAGATCTTCACCCCCCGCTCGAAGTCGATGATGTCGAGCGCGGTCCCCAGGTCCCAGTGCGGCTTGGGCGCGAAGTCGTAGGGGCGCCGCGTCCCCTCCTCGCGGATCACCTTGTTTTCGGTCTCGTCCTTCCCGACGGGGACCGACGGGTGCGGCAGATTGGGCAGATCGAGGAGCAGCTCGTCGAGCTTCGCCTCGGCAGCCGCCAGCTCCGCGGCGAGCTTTTCGACCTTCTCCTTGAGCGCCGTGCTCTGCGCTTTGGCTTCTTCGCGCGCCGCTCCCGGCGCGGCGCGCCCGATCTCCTTGGAGAGCCGGTTGTGCTCCGCCTGCAGCGTTTGGGACTCGTTCTTGAGGTCGCGCAGCCGGGCGTCGGCGGCCGTGACGCCCGCGAGGTCGACCGGCGCGCCGAGCCTCTCGTACGCCTGTCGAACCTCGTCGGGGTTTTCGCGCAGCAGTCGGATGTCGATCACGGCCCGCGGAGTGTATTCGACAGGCCGCGCCCGGCAAAGCCCGGTCGCGCTTCGAGGCGCCGGCGCGCGAGGCCAAGCTGGGCCTCGCGTCTCAAGCCGCCTGGGCGACGGGGGCTTGAACCCCCAGCGCCGCGTTCTCCGCCTTGCGCGCCTCCAGCAGCGTAAATCGGATCTCCTGGCCGATCTCCGGGTGCTCGGCGACGAAGGCGCAGGCTTTGTCCCGCCCCTGCGCGATCCGTTCGCCCTTGAAGGAGTAGAACGCGCCCGCCTTCTCGAACAGGCCGGCGCTCGAGGCGAGGTCGACGATCTCGCCCGGCGCGTTGACGCCGATCCCGTAGAGGATGTCGAACTCGGCCTCGCGGAACGGCGGCGCGACCTTGTTCTTGACCACCTTGACGCGCGCGCGGTTGCCGACGATCTGCTCGCCATTCTTGATCGTCCCGATCTTGCGGATGTCGAGGCGCACCGAGGCGTAGAACTTGAGCGCGTTGCCACCGGTGGTGGTCTCCGGATTGCCGTAGACGACGCCGATCTTCTGGCGGAGCTGGTTGATGAACACGACCGCGGTATCGTTCTTGACGGTGGCCGCGGTCAGCTTGCGCAGGGCCTGGCTCATGAGCCGCGCCTGCAGGCCCATGTGCGCATCCCCCATCTCCCCCTCGATCTCGGCCCTGGGGACCAGCGCCGCCACGGAATCGATCACGATCAGATCGACCGCGCCGCTGCCGACCAGCTTGTCCGCGATCTCGAGCGCCTGTTCGCCGCAGTCGGGCTGCGACACCAGCAGGTCTTCGGTGCGCACGCCGAGCTTGCGGGCGTAGCCCACGTCGAGCGCGTGCTCCGCGTCGATGAACGCGCAGACGCCGCCGGCGCGCTGGGCCTCCGCGATCGCCTGCAGCGTCAGCGTGGTCTTCCCCGACGACTCGGGGCCGTAGATCTCGATCACCCGGCCGCGCGGCAATCCGCCGACGCCGAGGGCGATGTCGAGACCGACCGAGCCGGTGGGAATCGTCCCGATCTCGGCGATCTCGCCGCCCGAAAGCGGCATGATCGCCCCTTTGCCGAACTGCTTTTCGATGGCGGCGATCGCGACGGCAACGGCCTTCATTTTCTCTTTGATGCTGGACATGGGTCGGCTCCTTTTTCGTGAGGTCAATGGGTCAGACTGCGGGTTGATCGAGCAAGCGGTACTGGAGGGTTTCGGCGAGGTGGGCAGCGCGCACGGCCGCGCTCCCCTCGAGGTCGGCGATGGTGCGGGCGACGCGTCGGATGCGGGTGATGGCGCGCGCCGAGAGGCCGAGACGCGCGGCCGCCCGTTCCAAGAGCTCGTGCCCGGCGCCGTCGATGGGGGCGACCCGCGCCAGGGCCGCCGACGTCAGGCGGGCGTTGGCGGCTCCACCACGCGCGCGCTGTCGATCGCGGGCTTCCGCGACGCGAGCCCGGACCACCGCGGTCGGCTCACCGGCCTCGGCGTGGGCGAGCTCGTGATACGGCAGCGCCGGGACGTCCACGTGCAGATCGATGCGGTCGACCAGCGGACCGGAGAGCCGCGCCCGATAAGCGCCGATCGCCGCGGCCGAGCAGATGCAGGTGCGGACGGCACTGCCGAGATAGCCGCACGGACAGGGATTGAGCGCGGCGATGAGCATGAAGTCGGCCGGGTAGACGGCCGCCCGGCGTGCACGCACGATGGTCACCGTGCGGTCCTCCAGAGGTTGCCGGAGCCCCTCGAGGACCGCGCGCGGGTACTCGAGGAGCTCGTCGAGGAAGAGGACGCCGTTGTGCGCGAGCGAGATCTCGCCGGGGCGCGCCTGGGGACCGCCGCCGATCAGGCCGGCGGGCGACACCGTGTGGTGTGGCGCGCGGAAGGGACGGGCGCCGACCAGCGCCGATCCGCCCAGCAGGCCGGCGATCGAGTAGACCATCGTCGTCTCGAGCGCCTCGTCGAAGGTGAGCGGCGGCAGGATCCCGGGAAGCCGCTGGGCGAGCATCGTTTTGCCAGAGCCGGGCGAGCCGACGAACAGGAGATTGTGTCCCCCCGCGGCCGCGATCTCGAGCGCGCGCCGCGGAACTTCCTGGCCCCGGACCTCGAGGAGATCGGGGACCGCCGCGCGCGCGGTGGTGACCGTGCCGCTCCCGGCGATCGCCGTCGCGGTGGCTTCTCCCCGCAGCAGCCCGACGAGCTCGGCCAGATGGCGCGGCGCCTGGACGTCGCAGCCGCCGACCACGGCCGCCTCCTGCGCGTTCTCCGGTGGAACGACCAGCCTTCGCACCTGCCGGCCGCGCGCCCAGGCGGCGATCGGCAGGACGCCGCGCACCGGTCGCAGCGTCCCGTCGAGCGCCAGCTCACCCACGAAGAGGGTGCTGGTGAGCGCGTCGGGCTCGACCATCCCGGCCGCGCAGAGCATCCCGACGGCGATCGGGACGTCATAGGCCGCGCCGTCCTTGCGCAGATCCGCGGGCGCCAGATTCACGGTGATCCGTCGGGGCGGCAGCTTGAACCCGCTGTTTTCGAGCGCGCCGCGGATCCGTACCCGCCCCTCGCGGACGCCGGCGTCGGCCAGCCCCACGATGTTGCAACAGGGGAGGCCTACCGCGACGTCGACCTCGACGTCGATCGGCGCCGCTTCGATCCCCACCACCGCCGCTGAGGCGACACGCGCGAACATGCCGCCTGACATTGCGAAGGCGGTGCCAGCGGCCGCGGCCCATTTTTCGGGGCGAGCCTCTAGGGGACCGGCCGCAGGCCGGTCGCGCCGTCCCTCACCCGGTCATGGCGATGAAGGCGACAGGCCGGGCGAAAACTCTTCGAAGGCTCGCCCGGCGGTCAGAAGGTCAGAAGGCGGAGGGTCAGAAGGTCAGAAGGTCAGAAGGCGGAAGGTCGAGAAGGTCAGAAGGTCAGCCGCAGCCCCAAACGGGCGTTGAACGGCGTCTGGTACGCGAGGGGTTGCCCGAAGTTCGGGTTCTTGCCGATCGGCGCCCCGCCGCTGTTCTTGGCGAACTTCAGATCCTGCGCCGTGCCGTTGAGGATGGGCGGCGCGGCATCGTAGGTGTAGTTGTCGTCCTGCAGGAGCGCCGTCTGCTGATTGAAGATGTTGAACAGATCGATGAACCCCTCCAGCCTCATCCTGGGGGAGAGCGGCCGGCCGTAGGCGATCTTTCCGTCGAGCTCGGTGATCGTCGGTGTGCGACCGGCCGATCCGCGCGGCAGCAGCATCACGAGCTGATAGGGCGATCCCGGTTCGAGGTTGCCGACGTAGTTTCGGGGCGTGCCCGACCGCCCGGTAAACGAGAGTCCGACCGTGAAGCGGCCCCGGCCGACCGGGTGGGAGTAGAAGCCGTCGAGGTGGAAGAGATGCGGGCGGTCATTGGGCAGTGCGCCGTTCTGGTTGACGTAGAGCTCCGGCGCGTCGTAGGCGTTGCCGCCGTTGGGCGAGATGTAGTTCGTCTCTGCCTGGTATAGCCCCTGGTAGTTTCCGAAGAGCCGGGAGTAGGTATAGGACGCGCGGGTGAACCAGTTCTTCGAGAATCGCTTGTTCAGGGAGAGCGTGATCGCGTCGTAGGTCCGCTCCGGGGCCGGGGCAGCGGCCAGTGTCTGGAGGGTCCCGAGGTTGTACTGAGCCGTCGCCGCCGCGGAGGCGGCCACGGGATCGTTGGGATTGGCCGCCGCCGCCGCGTTCGCCTGTTGAAGCTGATGGTTGGCGGCGTCGAGGGCCGACTGGGGGACGTGGCCGGGGTTCGCGAGAATGGCGTTGGCGAATCCCGGACCGTAGCCGTCTTCGATGATCGTGCCGAGCCAGCGGTGCTGGTAGTCGGCGCGGACTGTCATGTCTTCCATGATCTCGCGTTCGGCCGTAGCGACGATCTCGTTGTGGTACTGGCCCTGGAGGTTGGCCTGGGAATACTCGCTGTTGAAAATGGCGGATCCGGGCTGCGGGCCGCATTGCCGGAAATCGGCGTTCCCGGTCCAGTTGTATTGGTTCTGCAGGTTGCTCGGGCAGGTGCCGATGTTCCCGCTGCTCGTAAGAATGTTCTCGCCCGAGAAATAGCGCGCGGCGACGTCCAGCGGGACGGCCTCGTAATACCGGCCGTAGGAAACCGACACCTTCGAGCGGCCGTCGTTCCAGGGATCGTAAACCGCACTGAGCCTCGGTGAGATGTTGTTCGTACTGAGAAAGGCATAGCCGCTGTCGCCTTCAATTTTCTCGAGCTCGAGCCGGGCGCCGACATTGATGGTCAGGTTTCGAAGGCGGCTGGGGCTATAGCTGTCCTGAAGGAAGAAAGCGTTGGAGAGGCTACTGACCGCGGCGTGGAGCGCATCTCGGTAGTAAGGCGGCCCGGCCAGATTCGAGGCCGGTAGAGCGCCGCTGGTGTACTGAATTGGGCTCTCTCCGGGCGGGAGTGTGAAGAACGAAGAGGTCTGGAAACCGCCCGGAAAGAGCACCACGAAGCCGCGTCCGCCCAGCGGTCCCGTGTAGTGGCGATCCAGATCGAGCGTCGCAAGATCGATGTGCCACCCGTATTTGAGCTCGTGGTGGCCGCCGGCTTCGAAGAGGTGGGTCGACTTCACCTCGCCGGACCAGCGATACGCACTGGACTTGTCGATCTCGCCGAAACCTCCGCCGAAGTAAGAGGGTTTGAGCGGGCAGGGCTGGAAGCCGTCCGCGGTCGTCTGGCAGGCGGCGGGCGTGTTCTCGACATCCGAGAGGTTGGCACCAAAATACTGAAGCTCGTTCAACCCGTTGAGGTCGGAGTACGGCGACCGGTCATAGAGATATTCGTTGTGCATCCCGGCGAGGACGTCGAGCTGCCAGCGTCGCTCGTACAGCTTCGAGACCCAGTGCGCAGTGAGGTCCGTGTTGGCCTTGGTCAGCGACTCCATCGCTGTTCGCGGGTCACCCACCAAGGAGTTCACCCCGTAGGTGTCCTTTATTTCCTCATTGAAGCTCGGGGCTCCCATGAGCGCCACGGTCAGCCTGTTGTCGGGCCGCGGAATCCAATCGACCGTTGCGGCGTAGTTGTACGTCCTGTGGGTTTGGTTCATTCGCGCCGTCCAGTCTGGAACCTGATGGACGACTGCCCGGCCAGACGCGTCGAGGACCGGGGCGCCGGTTGGGTTCCCCATGCTGTCCGTGGCCTCCGTCTCGGCGTAGGTCAACCGGAAGACGTGCGCGTTGGTGATCCGCGGCGCGAAGCCGATCCACAGGAAGAGCTTGTCCTTGATGAGGGGACCGCCGACCTCGACGCCGACGCTGTCGTCGAAGTCGGGCTTTCGGACGCCACCGAGCGCGCTGCCAACCGGCAGGACGACGTTCGGATTGCCCGACAGCCAGTAGGGAGACCAGTAACCGAACACGCTGCCCTTCCACTCGTTGGTTCCGGATTTGAGAACGGTGTTGATGACGCCGCCCATCGCGCCGCCGTACTCCGCCTGGTATCCGCCGCTGTTGACGTCGATCTGGGTCATGAATTCGAGCGGCAGGTTGGTTCCACCGTTCCTGCTCGCCGCGCCATTTTCGAGGCTCCCGTAACGAAGCCCGGTGACGTTGAGGCCGTTGACGATGTAGATGTTCTCGAGGCCGGTCGCGCCTCCGATCGAGACGTTGCCGCTGCCGTCGACGAAGGCGCCGGGCGCCCTTTCGATGACGTCGCCGTAGGTCCGGCCGAGGGGGACATTGTTGTCGAAGTCCTGGTCGAACTGCGCGCCCACCCGGGCGCTACCGATGTCGATCGAAGGCGCCTTGCCCGTGATGACGTAGGTTTGTTGGGCCGCCGCCTGCACGGCGCCCGCGATCTTGGCGTTCACGCGCACCATCTTGTCGGCCTGGACCGCCACGCCCGGCTGCTCGACCTGGGCCGAGGTGTTGGCCGCGTAGAAGCGGATGACGTAGGTCCCGATCGGCAAGCTGGTGAAGCGATACTCGCCCTTGTCGTCGGTCAGCGTGGCGTCTTCGCCTTGTGGCCCCTGCATGATGACGGTGACGCCGCCCATGGGCATGCCGGTGTCCTGGTCGGAGACGCGTCCGGTGACCCGACCGGTGGTCTCCTGGGCCTGGGCAACCCCGCCCGCCAGCAGCAGCGCCAATCCAAGGACTGTTGCACCCCAACGAATCCGATTCATCTGACCTCTCTTTCGGTGCGCGAGAATTTGGCGAAGGGTTCGGATCGGCGCGGCCCGCATCAGTTGGCGCTCGTCGTAAAGGAGCCAGAAACGGGAGCTCCGAGCGTGTCGCCGACCAGATCGGGCGCGGTGGCGTCAACCGTGATCGTGATGGTCGAGCTGGCGGGCCAGTTGGCGTCCGGAACCACCGAGACGTTCAAGCCGTCCATCGAGGTGACGGTGAAGGTCACGGGGACCCCGCCGGCCGTGATCGTGATGTGGCTGGCGATCACCGTCGGATCGACGAAATTGTTGAAGGTCACCGTCGCGGGCGTCTTGTCGGGCGTCACCGTGATGGGGGGCGGCGTACAGACGCCGGCATCGGCCGCCGGCGGCGTCGTCGGTGGCGTGGTCACGGACGCGCTGAACGACGCGGTGGTGTATGTGAGGGTGCCGCCTGCGAAGAAGCCCGGCCCCGTGAAGACCGTCTTTCCATCCTTGGCGCGGACCTTGTTGGCATCCAGGGTGATCGTGACGGCGGAGGTGGCCGGGAACGCGGGCTGGCCCGCAAAGAGCAGGCTTGGACCGTCGGAGCGGAAGGCGCCGAGGAGCGGGAAGATCACCTCGTTCGGCGTCCCGTTGGAGGCGTAGTCTGCGTTCAAGGCCACGGACACCGGGGGCGTCGGGGCGATCGTCAGCATCGCGGGGTTGAGGGTGCCGCCAGCGTCGCCCGGATCGAGGGGCTTCGTGTCGAGCACCCGGTCGAACACAAACAGCGCCACCGCGGTGGGGGAGAACGGGGTGCAGCTCCAGGTGCCGCCCAGTACGGCGGCGGCGTCCGTGGCGGCGGCGTCCGCCGGCGCGCCGGCATCCGTCCCCGCGTCGGCGGTGGTGGTGCCCGCGTCGACGCAGGGGTCGGGCGCTGGCGGCCCGGGCGGGGCGGGGTTGGGGACGCAGCTGCACCAGTTGCTGGCGCTCGAGAGGCGGCAAATCGTGACCTTCGGGTCGCACATTCCGCCGCTCGTTCCCCCATCCAGCGCTGGGCATTCGGCGACGTCGGAGGGAATCGAGGTGACGGTCGCGCCGTTCCCCTCGACAATCTTGATTTCCGTCAGCACCGGGGCGCCCGGTTGGACGCTCTGATTCGGGCTGCAGGCGGCGCCGAGGGTGGTGAGCGCAGCGGCGAGGCCCAAGAGCGCGCGGCGCTCAATCCGAGGAAACTGCCGTTTCATTCGGGGCTCCTTTTGACCGGTAGGGACGATGTTGGCGAGCGAGACACACCACCCGTTGGCCGGCATCGTATCAGTGATTTGGCGACCTGTGAATTCGGCTCGCCCTGAAATTCGGCGGTTTCGGTCGTTCCTTTACCGAGCTTGGACCGACCCCGCGACTCGATCGTGGGTCGTCCAGTTGACAGAAGCGGCGCCAGTTGACGGAATACGTGAGCTCACCGCTCGTCTTTGGTCACGATGCCGAGGGTCTTGGCGCCGGCGCCCTTGCAGATATCCATGATCCTCACGGCGCGCCCATAGTTGGCCTCGTCGTCGATCTTGAAGAACACCACCTTCTGTCGATCGTGCAGCAGACGCTCCCCGATCCGCGCGGCCAGGGCCTCCGGCGCCACCGCCTCACCGTTGAGCGCGAGCAGATCGTGTGCGTCGAGCTCGACGACGATCGGGTTCTCGCCGGGAGGCTGCGGAACGTTCTCGGTCTGCTTCTGCGGGACCTTGGCGACGATCTCCTTGAGCATGACCGGCGTCATCACCATGAAGATGATCAGCAGCACCAGCACGATGTCGATGAGCGGGGTGACGTTGATTTCCCCCTGCGGACCGCGCCGTCCGCCGCCGACCGAGAAGGCCATCAGCGCGCCAGCTCCGCCGGCTTTTGCTCGTCGGTGCCGAGCTGCACGTCCTCGACGCCGGCGCGGTGGATCGCCTCCATCGTCGCCCGCGCAGTCCCGTAGCGAATCCGGTGGTCGGCCTTGAGGAAGATTCCCTTGTCGGGATAGCGCCGCCGCTCTTCCTGAACCGCCGCCCCCAGCCGGTCGAGGGGCACCTTGTCGGCGTTGACGTAGACGTCGCCGCTCGCGTTGATCGAGACCACCAGATCCTTGTTGTCGTCGTTCTTGACGTCGTGGTGGCTGGTGATGGGCAGCTCGACGCTCACGCCGCGGACGATCATCGGCGTGATCACCATGAAGATGATGAGCAGCACCAGCACCACGTCGACCAGCGGGGTCACGTTGATCTCCGCCCGCACCTGGCCCTTCGGGTGGGCCTTGGTCTGGAGGCGGCGGCGTCTCGGCGTGCGGGCCTCGGTCACACCGCGCCCCCGCGCAGGATGGTGTCGACCAGCTCCGAAGCCGTCTCGTCGATGTCGATGGTGACGTCGTCGAGCCGCGCGGTGAAGTAGTTGTAGAACCAGACCGCGATGATCGCGACGCCGAGGCCGACCGCGGTGGTGATGAGCGCTTCGGCGATGCCGGCCGACACGGTGCCGATGCCACCGCCGCCCTTGGTCGGGTCGGACAGCTTCTGGAAGGCCGTGATGATGCCGCCGACGGTGCCGAGCAGACCGACGAATGGCGCCGACGAGGCGACCGTGGCCAGGACCGGCATCCCGCGCCGCAGGATCGCCAGCTGGCGCTCCTTGCTGCGCTCCATGGCGCGGTTGACGATCTCGGCGACGTCGAAGGCCGCGACGCCGGCGCCGGGCCGTTCCAGACCGCGCGCATACTCCTGGAGCCCGGCGCCGATCACGGTCGCCACCGGGCTGCCGGCGAAGCCCTTCTCGAGGCCGACCGCCTCGCGCAGCCGGCCGGTCGCCTCCACCAGGGGCGCCAGCGCCTCGATGTAGCGCCGCGACTGCTTGCGACCGCGCCGGTAGGTGACGAGGCGCTCGCCCGTGATGGCGAGCGAGTAGAGCGACATCACGATCAGGACCAACACCACCGCGCGGGCCTGAAAGCCCATCTCGTGCCAGAGTCCAACCAGTGTGAAATCCATGTCTGTCTCCTCTACTGACCTTTGAATTCGAAATTCATCGGATAACAAAAGGGGATGGGGGTGTTGTTGGCCATGTAAGGACGGTAGTGCCAGGTCTTGACCATGCCGAGGACGCCTTCGTCGAGCGCCGGGTCGGCGCCCTTGAGGAGGGTCACCTTGTCGACGGCGCCGCTCGCCGTGACACAGATCTTCGCGAGCACATGGTAGACGACCCCCGCGCGGCGCAAGGAGGGCGGGAAGGGGGGGTCGGCGCCGGAGGCCTTCTGGCCGATGCCGATGTTCGGGGGCAGAAACTTGGCTGCCATCGCGGTGCCGCCCCCGCCGCCGATGGTTCCGCCGATGACACCGCCGGCCTTGCCGCCGATGGTCCCGCCGATGGTGCCCCCGATCGTGCCCCCGATGACGCCGCCTTTGACGCCCCCCTTTTCACCGGGGCCCGTCTCGTCCGCGGCCTTGGGCGTCTCCTTGGGCGTCTCTTTTGGGGTCTCACGCGGTTGCACGATGTCGGTCGTCTTGGGTTGAACGGTCACTTTCGGTTTCAGGGCGACCTTCTTTCGCGCGCCGCCGCCCCCGGCCGGCGGTGGCGGCGGCGGCGGGGGGGGCGCCGCCGTCAAGAACGTCACCCGCACCGACGGCGGCGTGAGCTCTTCGATGTGCCAGAACGAATAGGCCACTCCGGCCGCGAGCAGGGCGCCGTGAAAGGCGATCGACAGCGCGATCGTGAGCCGCCGCCCCGCACGGGGTTGTGCCTGCGATTGCGCGAGGAAGCCGTCGAAGGCCACCGATCACGATTTCCCGGCGCGCGCGAGCAGCGCCTTTTGTTGCCAGGCATCGGCCTCGTCCACCGCCCCTTGCCAGGCGATCGGATCGGCGAAGAAGGCGAAGGATTTTTGTCGCCACAACAGCCCGGCGTAGGTCATCGCCTCCGGGTACCGCGGACGCCGCGCCAGCGCCTTTTCCAGGTAGGCGATTCCCTGATCGGCCAGCTCCACGCGCAGCGCCCCGGTCACGTCGTTGAGAGCGGTCGCCGGCGGGGAGGCTGCGCCGGCCGGTTTTCCGGGGCCCGGCGTCGGATGCGGCCAGGGGTCGTAGGTCGCCATCTCGCTGCCGCCGCCGCGCGCCGACAGGATCTGCCAGACGAGGGTGCCGACGCCGTACTGCGCCTCCGCATCGTCGGGCCGCAGCGCCGCCGCTCGCTTCGACCACCTGAGGGCCTCCGGCCATTTGCCCCAGCGGTAGTAGACGTCCTGCAGCCCTCGCACGACGTCGACGTCGTTCGGCGCGCGGCGGTTGCGGGCCAGAAACGTCGACTCCAGCGCGGGGTAGTCTTCGATGTCGGACCAGGTCGCCAGCGTCAGCTCCGAGGCGCGCGGATCGCCCGGCGCCACTTCCCCGAGGCGCCGAAACGCCTCCAGCGCGCAGGCCGCGGCGCGCCGGCTCTCCGGGTCCTTGCCTCCGGGCGCGATCAGCTGGCGGCAGGTGTAGCCTTTGTTCAGCCACAGCGTCGGCAGGTTGGGAACCAGCGCCTCTGCCTCTTGGTAGAGCGCCACCGCCTCGGTGTATTTCCCGCGCCGATAGAGCTCGTTCGCGTCCTGGATCCGCTTTCGCCCCCGCACCTGCGTGCATCCCCCGCCGAGGAGGACGATCGCCGCGCTAACGCAGATCGAAAATCTGTAGCTCATCGCCTCCCCGCGCGAAGCTCTTGAAGCGCTTGAGCACGACCAGCTTGTCCGCGCGAGTCCGCCAGGTCACCGGCCGCGGGGTGAAGACCCGCCCGCGGTGCTTGACCGTCTCCTTGCCGAGATCGGCCGAGTAGAGATCGAGCATCGGCAGGTCCGCCTTCTTGTGCTTGATGGCGTCGACGTTCAGCGGATCGACGGCGATCCCGAAGGTGAGCCCGCCCGGCGTCGAGCCGTCCTCGGCGAGGAGGGTCTTCGGGTCGTAGAGGCGGAACGGGACGGCCAGGGCTGCCGGCGTCTTCTTGCCCATCGCATCGATCATATCGACGCCGGAGCCGTCTTGGTTGAGGTCGACGAAGATCGACTGCCCCGGGTGGTCGCGGCGGAGCTGACCGGTGACCGCCCAACCCACCACCTCGGCGATCTCCGTCTCCTCGAGGACCTTGGCGCCGAGCGCGTCGAGCACCACCCTGCGCGGCGGTTTTCGCACGTCGGCCGCCTTGTCGTAGGCGCCCAGGCGCTCGCCGAGCAGTCGCGTGTAGCCTTCGTAGAAGCCGATCAGGCGGATGGGCGGGGCCTTGAGGCCGCCGGCGACGTCGGTGTGGTACGCGCGCGGCTTGCCGGCCGGCGCCAAGGTGGCGAGGGAGAAGGGGGTGACCGTGTAGGTGGCCTCGGCACCGTGCCCACCGAGCTTGCGATCGAAGGCGACCAGGAGACCGGCGCGTCCGGGGCCGTCGGCGGGCGGGCGGCTGAAGGCCGTGGCGGGTCCGACCTTGGTGACCAGCTTGCCGGCGCTGTCGAACAACAACGCGTAGAGAGGCGCCGAATCGTCGGGCCTTTCGTGCGCGATGAGAACCAGGCCTTTTCCGGCGGGCAGAAGCTCGATCCGTTCCGCGAGCAACATCCTGTTCGGGAGATCGAACGAGCTGGCCAGCTTCGGCGGCGTCACGGCGAGGTCATAGATCTCGATCTTCGCGAAGGTCGCGCCGTCGCTGCGAAGAACGGCCAGACGTTTTGCCTCGTCGTCGAGCCCGAAGGCCTCATCGAAATAGCCCTCACCGTCGGGCGGTTTGATCGTTTGGGTCGGCTCGAGGGGCTTGACCGAGGTCTTCTCGGCACGTGCGGCGAAGGCCAGGGCGGCGACGAGGAAGCCGGCGGCGGCGGGAAGGCAGCGGATCATCCGCCGCTAACTTAGACCGAGCGCGCCACCCCGTAAATGGGCTGCCCCCCTGGGCTGGCTCTAAACCCCGGCGCGGGCCAGAAAGGCGTCGATCTTGGCGCGCGCGTCCGGGGTCGGATCGACGAACTTCACGCCCATCCGCAGATCCTCCGGCGCGGCGGCCGAAACGATTTCACCCGAGACGTCGACCGGAGACTTGTCCCCGGGCAGCGTGAAGGTGAGGTTCACGATTGTCCCCACCGGCAGCGGAATGGTGTGCTCGAGCCGCAGCCCCCCGCGCGATAGGTTCCCCGCCCGCCGGAAATACCGCTCCGATCCGGTCGTCTCTTCCACCCACATCTCGATGGGGATGCGCGGTCCCTCGCGACGCTCCTCGGTGGCTCCGGACATACCGCGACTCTATCATGATGGCCGATCCCTCCAAAACTGGCGGCTGCGGCCGGCTTTGGCCGGCGAGCTTTGCCGGCGCTTGGGCGGGCGTTCTTGCGGGCGCTTTTGCCGGCGCTTTTGCAAATACGGCCCGTCGCGTGTATGAAACGCCGCATGTCGCGTCGGCGGATACTGGTCAGCGGCGGTTCGGGTTTCTTGGGATCGCACCTGTGCGAACGGCTCCTCAAGGACGGGCACGAGGTGGTTTGCCTCGACAACTTCTTCACCGGCTCGCGCACCAACGTCGAGCACCTGCTCGACGACCACCGCTTCGAGCTCATGCGCCACGACGTCACCGTCCCGCTGACGCTGGAGGTCGATGAGGTCTATCACCTGGCCTGTCCGGCCTCCCCGATCCACTACCAGCGCAACCCGGTTCGCACGATCCGCACCGCGGTCGAGGGCACGCTCAACATGCTGGATCTCTCTCGCGAGGTGAAGTCGCGGATCCTGATCGCGTCGACCTCGGAGGTCTACGGCGATCCGATCGAGCACCCGCAACGCGAGAGCTACTGGGGGAACGTCAACCCGATCGGTCCGCGCGCCTGCTACGACGAGGGGAAGCGCTGCGCGGAGGCGCTGGCCGTTTCGTACGCGCGCCAGCACGGCGTCGAGGTGCGCATCGTCCGCATCTTCAACACCTACGGCCCGCGCATGCACGAGAACGACGGGCGGGTGGTCTCGAACTTCGCCGTGCAGGCGCTGCGGAACGAGCCGATCACCGTCTATGGCCAAGGGCAACAGACGCGGTCGTTCTGCTACGTCTCCGATCTCATCGAGGGGTTCGTCCGCTTGATGGCCAGTCCCCATGGGGTCGATCCCGTCAATCTCGGCAATCCGCACGAGACGACGGTGCTGGAGCTGGCCGAGATGATCAAACGCTTGGCGCGATCGAAGTCCGAGATCATCCGGGCGCCGCTGCCAACCGACGATCCGACGCGCCGCAAGCCGGACATCTCCCGCGCCCAGGCCTTGCTGAACGGCTGGGCGCCGCGCGTGTCTCTCGAAGAGGGCATCGCCGCCACCGTCGAAGACTTCAGGCGGCGATTGGGCCTCTAAGGCGGGTCGCGAAGGGCCCGCACGGCGGGGTCCGGCGCCGCGCGATCGAGCGGTTCACCGGTGACGGGATGCAAGAGGCCGCGCTCCGCGACATCGGCCAGCGGGATCCGCACGAAGGATCGATGCAGGAGGCGCGGGTGCGGGACGAGCAGCGCCGGCCCGGCTTCGACGATCTCGCTGCCGTAAAGCAGCAGATCGAGATCGATCTCGCGCGGCGCGGGCGCGAGCGCCAGATCAACGGGCCGGACTCGCCCGAGCGCGCGTTCGACATCCAGACAGACGTCCAGCAACGCCCGCGCGGAAAGCGCGGTCTCGACGCGAGCGGCGGCGTTGAGAAAGAGCGGCTGCGGATCGGGTGTCACCGGATCGGTCTCATAGAGCGGCGAGCGGGCGCGCAGCCCGACGCCGAGTGCGCCCAGGCGCGCGATCGCGGCGGCGATTGCGGCCGCCCGGTCGCCCAGGTTCGAGCCGAACGCCAGGTAAGCGGTCACCATCGACCGTGTATATAGTCCGGGAGCGTGGGCGCTGGAACTCTTGCCGCGGCGATCTCCGGGCTGGCCACCAGCTTGGGGGCGTTGCCGTTTCTGTTCGTGCGCACCCTGCCGAGGCGGACCTACGACGGCATCTTGGGCCTGGGCGCGGGGCTCATGCTGGCGGCGGCGACCTTGGGGCTCATCGCCGAGGCGGTGAGCGGCGTCAACGCCGGCGGCGTCTTTCACCCGGGGCAGCTGGCGCTGGTGGTCTCGGGGTTCGTGGTCGGAGGTGGGCTGGCGGCGGCGATGGATCGCCTGATTCCACATCAGCACGCGGGTGGCCACCACCAGCACCTCGGTCACGAGCCGGGACACGACGTGCACGACCGGGTCCCGGCCGGCTCCGCGCGTCGCGCGTACTCGATGGTTGGTGCGCTCAGCGTGCACCGCATTCCCGAGGGGCTGGCGATCGGAGCGGGCTTCGCCGTGGCGCGCACCTCCCACCTGGGGATCGTGCTGGCCATCGCGGTGGGCGTGCAGAACGCCTGCGAGGGGATCGTGATGGCCGCGCCGCTACGTCAAGGCGGCGTGCCGGCCTGGCGCGGCTTCGCGATCGTCGGGCTCACCGGCCTCGTGATCCCGATCGCCGCGGTGATCGGTCAGATCCTGGCCGGCGCCGCGCTGGCCACGATGCCGTTCGTTCTGGCCCTGGCCGGCGGGACGCTCATCTACGTGACGTCGAACGAGATCATTCCCGAATCGCACAGCCACGGCAACGAAGGAACCGCCTCCGCCGGGCTGGTGGCGGGATTCCTGCTAACGATGGTTCTCGAAGCGGTCTTGCGCTGAGCCGTCGGCGTTTGCCAACGCCTTTCAACGCGAAGACAGATGGGCGAGGGTCTCGGGTGGACCGTCGACCGCGAAGTTCGCCAGCCGATGGGCTTCTTCCTTCAGCTCCGGTCCGTAGAGGTCGGTCACGAGCGCGCCGGTGGGGGTGGCGCCGTGCCGGGCCCAGGGCTCGAGATCGGCGGCCATTTCGCGCGCGCTCCCGTAGCGATCCTCCAGTCGGGGCGCCGTCGCGCGTTGCACCATCGCGTCGAACGGCCGGGGGAGCTGCTCGATCGCGGCGCGTTCCTCCGGCCCTGGTCCGACGCCGGCCTTCATGAGCAGCCCGTACGTCGTATCGCCGGTGTAGAGCGGCTGGCCGGTGCAGCAGCCGTAGATCACCAGCGCCAGCGAATAGAGATCGGCCCGAGCATCGACCTGCAGACCGCGCGCCTGTTCGGGGGCCATGTAGGTGACGTTTCCTTTGACCACCCCCATCTCCGTCTTGGCCGCCCGCCCTTCGTTGGCCTTCCCGACTCCGAAGTCCAGCAGCTTCACGTCGCCGCGCGCGGAAACCATGATGTTCTCGGGCGAGATGTCGCGGTGCACGATTCCCAGCGGACGTCCCTGCTCACTCTGCAGGGTGTGGGCATAGTCGAGCGCCTTCAGGATTTCGTAGGCGACAAAAGCGATGACCTCGATTGGGGGCGGGCGCTGATCGCGCTCGAACCGGCGGCCGATGAGCTGGCCGAGGTCGCGCCCGGGGACGTACTCCTCGGCCAGGAAGAACTGGTTTTGCCAGCGTCCGAAGTCGTGCACGGCGACGATGTTGGGGTGGTGGAAGGCGGACAGGAGATTGGCTTCGTCGCAGAACTGCGCGATGGCGTTCGGGTCGACCGTCAGCTCGGGACGCAGCCGCTTGATCACCACCGGTCGACGGAAGCTTCCTTCGCCTGTGGTCACCGCCGAATAGATCTCCGCCATGCCACCTTGACCGATGCGGTCGACCAGGGTGTAGCGGCCGATGACCGTGAGCGCCGCGACGGCCGTTCCCTCGACCTCGACCTCGACGTTGACCGCCGGTTCCCCGGGCTCCTCGGGCGCCCGCCGCGCCAGAAGCACGAAGATCCCGATGGAAAGCACCAAGCCGATCGCGAGGATCGCGAGCACGGCCGGGGGCAGCGGCATCCCGTTCGGCTCGCTGGTGGTCGCAGCCACGGCGACCAGAATCCGGAGGCCATCCGAAAGCGGCAGGGCGGCGACGGTGCCGCCGCTCGACGAGCTCACGCCGGGGGCGGGCAGATCGAGTCCCTGCTTGAGCGCCGAAAGATCGTCGGCGCCGCCACTCGGACCGGTGGTCGCCGCGACCAGCAGGCGGCGGCCGTCGGAGATGGCCACCGAGGCGCCCGCCCGCTCCGCCATCCCGGAGAGGAGACCGACGTCGAGCACCTTGGCCGCGACCAGCACCGGCCAGTCGGATCGCCCCGTGAGGGCCACCGGCGCGGAGGCAACCGCCAGTACCTGGCCGGCGGCCTGGAGGAGTCCCGACGAGGGATGGTGCGCCTGACGCGCGTCGTGGACCTGCGCGCGGGCGTCGAAGCTCGCCGGCAGGTGTGAGGTGACGACCGCCGTCGTCTCGTCGCTATAGAGCGCGTAGCCGTCGACGGCGCGCCGGAACGGCTCCCACCAGGGCTCGGTCAGCAACAGATCGCGCAGCGTCTCCTGATCCACGTTGGCGTCGAGCGCCGCCACCAGGCGCGGGTTGGAGGTGCCGTTTTGGACCTGAACCTCGAGCGACCCGATGAGCGTCCGGACGCCGTCGGCGGCGCGGAGCCCGGCGGCCTGCGCGTCGCTGGCGAGCCGTTCGCCGACCCGGTTGCGATCGAGGCGCATGAGCAGGGACGCGGCCCCCGTCGTCAGCCCGAGCACCCCGAAGGCGGCGATCAGCGCTCCGATCCGGGCTTTGCGGTTTCCCCCCATCGACCTTTCCGACCTTCCGACCTTTCCGACCTTCCGACCTTCCGACCTCAGTATCCCAGCTGTGGTTGCCGCTTGTGCCCGTATTTATCCGGAACGAATGGGCCAGGACGTTTGTCGCTCCCGACGGGGACAGCCACCTCGTGGTTCCCTTCCGATCCGACGCTGATGCTCTTGCGGGTGATGGTGGAGGCGGCTTCGTGCCAGGCCGACAGCTCGTATCGTCCCGGGGGCACGCCGTGAATGACGAAGGACCCCGAGGCCTGCGCCTTGGTGTAGAGCGGCGTGTCGACCACGAACACGTAGGCGTTCATGGTCGAATGGATGTTGCACAGCAGCTCGACCGCCCCCGGGTGGTTGAAGACCTTGGAGTAGGTCGATCCGGTGGGGCGGATGCCGGCGTCGAACTCGTTCGGCTTCGCGATCGAAAAGACGTTGTGGTAGATGCGGTCGTCGTTGCGGAACTGCACGGTGGTGCCGACGGGCACGGCCAGCACGTGCGGCAGAAAGGTCTTGTCGCGCTGGGTGACGATCTGGTTGGCGGCCGGAGCGGCGCGCGGTGTCGATCCGTCCAGGCGCCGCAACCAGATCACCGTCCCGCCGGGACCGATCTGCCCGCCGCCGCTCACGATGCCGGCGACGCTCACCAGCCCCGAGGCGCGCCGCGGAACGGCGGCGCCCCCGTGGCCACGGGTCTCGGTCGGTTTCTCCTCGGCGACCGTGTCGGGCTCCATCGGCTCGGCGGGCTGAGGCTCGATGCGCACGCCCGGCTTTCCGGCCTTGGCGCGCGCTTCGTTGAGGAACGGGGTGACCACCCGTTCGATCTGGGGATCGAGCCCGGGGATGCGCAGCAGGTTCTCCCATTTGTCGGCGGCGCTCGCGTAGTCGCCACGCTGAAAGGCGAGCTTGCCCCCGGCCATCAGGTTGAAGATCAGGTACTGGCGCTCGGTCGCCGACTTGAAGCCCATGTCCTGGGGCGTCTTCACCGGCAACGGCAAGGGAAGATCGTCACCGAGCCAGCGGCCGTCGCCGGCGGGCGCCGCGGAGGCCGGCCCGGCCGTCGACAAGAGGAAGATATTGAAGCAGAGACAGAGACCCAACAGGGAGATCCCGAAATTCTTGGTCTTGGTCGTCGTCATGGTCATCACCAGGTCCAGACCGCCGACGACGTGAACACGTTGTTGGCGACGTTGGGTGCCCCTTCGATCTCGCGGTTGACGAGATACTCCGCCTTCACCTGCAGGCTCTCCCCGATGCCCACGTTTACGCCGACGGTGGTGCGGTCGACGGTCAGCAAGCTGCCAATGAAGTCCGGGAACTGCGCGTGTCGCTGCTCGTAGCGCGCGTAGAGGGTGATCCGGAACGGGTCGATCGGAAGCGGCAACTCCTCGGCCGCCTGGATCCAGAAGCCCTGTGCGTAGAACTCGGTGATGTGCGGGAAGACGCCCACCGGAAAGGGATTCAGGCCCGTCAGTTTCTGGACGGTCATACCGCTCACGTCTTCTTCGGAAACGTGGACGTATTCGCCAGAGAGCGTCAACGTCGGGAGAATCAGCCGCGCGTCGAACCCGAGCAGGGTCTGGAGGGCCGAGGTGGTGGTCTGATCGTTGCGCGGCCCGTATTCGGCGCTCCCGCCCAGTTTGAAGGAGATCCGGGCCAGGTTGAGCTCGTAGCCGACCCGGACCGCCATGATCGGAACGCCCGTCAGGCTGCGAGAGGGGCCTTGCAGCGCCTCGACGAAGGTTCCGCTGTTGGTGGCCGAGGCGTTGATGCTGATCGCCGAGGAGATCGGGATCATCTGATAGCGATAGAAGGCCTTGAGGCCGACCGATTGGCCGGTGGTGTAGCGGGCGATGAGCGACGGTGTCACCCCGACGCGGAAGTTGGCTTCGTTGTCGAGGTATTCGATGCCGAAGACGGAGTCGAACTTGCCGACGCTGAGCGCGAATTCCGCGCTCTTGATCGGGGTGATCCGTCCGAACGCCTGCTCCAGCAGAAGCCGGGTGTATTCTCCCCCCGCGATGCCCTGGCTCGGATCGGCGTCGTAGAGGCGCGGGATCATCTGGAGGCGGGTGAAGATCATCACCGGGATTTCAGGCGCGGTGTAGCGAACATCGACGTCCGCCGTGTTGAGCAGAAACGACGGCTTGCCGCCGATGCCCGCCGAGCGGGGGAGAAAGCCGCCCACCATCGGCATGGCGCCCGGCACCGTGGCGCCCGGTATCGTGGTCGACGCGGCCTCTCCGCGGGAGTTCACCGCGGGCGCAAACCCATCGACGTAATAGTCGGCCGGACCCGGCGGTGGGGTGGCCGCGTACGATCCGGGAAAGCTGGTGCCGTCGCCTTGGGCCTTTGCGAACCCGACGTCCAGGTAGCCCGTGATGACCAGGGGCGGGGTGGTGGGCGTCGGCGGTGGCAGGACCTCTTCGGGAGGCGGCGCCTCGACGTCACCGCTCGAGGTCAGATCGCTGGGCGCCGGCGCGGCCAGGTTCAGCGACTGCGTCGGCGCGGCGGGCTCGCCGGCAGCTGCCAACGCCGTTACTGGAAGAATGGAAGTCACAAGTAGTGCTAGAAGCCGCCCGCCGCCCTTCAAGCGGAGCCCGCTGCGTTCGGGACCCAACGTGATTCCTCCTTGCCTGACTCTGCTCAGACTCTCTGCGGCCCGATCGGTTACTCGAGATCGAGATCGCGGCTGATGCTATCAGATAGCCTGGGGCCGGAGGCATTTTCCCAATGACCGTGCGAGTTTTGGCACGAGGCACCGGCAACCGGTGGCCGTCAGCCGTTGCGCGGGGCGCCCGTGGGGCGGGAGGCGCGGGGCGGCCGGCGTCGTTCCGGCACGGCGGCGGGCAGCGGGCATCGGGCACGTTCCTCGAGAACGGCCCGCAGCGTGGAGGTGAGCAGCGACTTCACCTCGGCCGACAGGGCCCGGACCGCCGGCGGGGCTTCGAGCAAACGCGCGATGAGCCGATCGCGCAGCGCCCGGCCCCGCTCCGTCACCACCAGCGTCTTGATCCGGCGGTCGTGATCGGCGCCGCGGCGGGCGATGAGGCCGCGGGTCTCGAGCTTGTCGACGATCCCGGTGACGTTGGAGGCGTCGCAGGCCAGCGCTTCGGCCAGGGTGCTCATCGCCAGCGGACGCTCGGGATCGAGGCGGCGCAACGCCAGCCCCTGCGAAGGCGTGAGGTCCAGCTCTTCGCAGAGCGCGCTCCACCAGCCCCGCATGCCCAGCAGGAGCTCGATGAGCGTCCCCCAGAAGGGATCGGACGCTGGCTGGGGGGGGCCTCGCCTGGAAGTCACGATGCCATATTGTCCGTTCCTTTGATGGTTGACAACCTAAATTATTGTCGTGTACGACTACATGCGAAAGAACCGGATGGACAAGACGATGCAGAAATCTGATTGGAACCTGCCCGCACCGACGCTGGCGGCGGGGTGGCCAGCCGGCCGGGTTGCGCTTCCACTTGCGCTGTTGTTGTCGCTCGCGCCGGGCTGCAAGCACGCCGCGGCGCCGACGGGCGGCTCCGATGCGGAGTCCGCCCCGGTCGCGGTCACGCTGGTGGCGGCGCGTGAGGTGAAGACGCCCCGAGTCCTCACGCTGTCGGGATCCTTGATCGGCGCCGAGGAGGCGCAGGTCGCCGCGGGGGCCGCCGGGAAAGTGGTGGCGACCTACGTCGAGCGCGGGTCGTACGTCAGAAAAGGCGCCGTCCTGGCCCGCCTCGACGCGCGCGCCGTCAGCGCGCAGGCGGCCAAGGCGACGGCGGACGTCGAATCCCTCAAGGCGCAGGCGGCCCAGGCCCAGGTCGACTGCGAACGCACCGATCGACTGTTCGCCAAGGGGGCGATCGCCAAGGCCGATTACGACAAGACGCGCACGCAGTGCGAGACCTCCAGGTGGTCGGTCTCCTCGGCCGAGGCGCAGAAGACGCTGACCACGGAGGCGCTCCACGACACCGAGATCCGGGCACCGTTTTCGGGGCTGGTGGTCGAGCGGTCGGTGACCGCCGGCGAGTATGTGCGGGTCGATTCGCCGGTAGCCAGGCTGGTGAACGTCGATTCGCTGCGCGTCGAGATCACCGTCCCCGAGGGCGACGTGCCGCTGGTCCGGCAGGGCATGCTGATCGACTTCCGCGCGGCCGGCGACACCGACGGGCGCGTTTACCACGGGAAGATCCGCTACGTCGGCCCGTCGGTGCGCAAGCAGAGCCGCGACGCGATCGTGGAGGCGGTGTTCCAGAACGACGCCCACGACCTGCGCCCCGGCATGTTCGTGACCGCGCGGCTGACCGTCGGGGAGCAGTCGCTGCCCGCGGTGCCCGCCGCGGCGGTACGCGCCGATGGCACGCTCCGCCACGTGTACGTGGCGGTCGGCGGTCGCCTGGAGGACCGCCTGGTGCAGGCCGGCGAAGCGCAGGGGGGCGAGGTTCCCATCGTGAGCGGTCTCAAGGCCGGCGAAGAGGTGGTCGCCGAGCTCACCCCCGACGTGCGCGACGGCGCGCGGGTGAAATAGGGGACCGCCGTGCAGTGGCTGGCCAGCATCTGCGTCCGCCGCCCGGTCTTCGCGACCGTGCTGATCCTGTTCATCGTCGTGGTGGGGTTCATCGGGTACACCAAGCTCAACGTCGATCGGTTCCCCAACGTCGACCTTCCCGTGGTCCAGGTCCTCACCACCCTGCCCGGCGCCGCGCCCGAGGAGGTCGAGACCGAGCTGTCCGACAAGATCGAAGAGGCGATCAACACCATCAGCGGGATCGACGAGCTGCGGTCGGTTTCGACGGAGGGGGTCTCACAGGTCATCGTCAGCTTCCAGCTCGACAAAGACGTCAACGTCGCGGCGCAGGAGGTGCGCGAGCACGTCTCGGCGGTGCTGCCCGATCTGCCGGACGGGACCAAGAGCCCGGTCATCAACAAGCTCGATCCCGACGCGGCACCGGTGCTGTTCCTGTCACTGGAATCGTCCCGGCCGTTGCGCGAGGTGACGGAGTACGCCGACCACGAGATCCGCGAGGCGCTGGAAAACGTGTCGGGTGTCGGCCAGGTGTCGATCGTCGGTGGCCGCAAGCGACAGATCCAGGTGGTGCTCGATCCTGAGCGTCTGCGCGGCGCAGGGCTCACGGCGGCCGACGTCCAGCGCGCCATCGTCACGCAGAACGTGACCACCCCGGGCGGAACGGTCGACACCGGTCCGTCGCTGCTGACCTTCCGGGTGAGCGGCCGGGTGCCCACCGTCGCGGCGGTCGAGGAGCTGGTGGTGCGCAACGTCGACAACCACCCGATCATGATCCGCGACGTCGGTCGCGTCGTCGACGGCCAGGAAGAAGCGCTGACCGCGGCCAGCATCGCCGGCAAGCCGGCCGTGGTCCTCTCGATCCGCAAGCAGTCGGGCGAGAACAGCGTGGCGGTCGTCGATGCGCTGCACGTTCGGATGAAGGAGCTCGCGCCGACGCTGCCGTCCGGCTACACGCTGAACGTCATCCGCGACAACACGGAGACCACGCGCACCAGCGTCAACGCCGTGCGCGAGCACCTGATCCTGGGGTCCTTCCTGGCGGCGCTGGTGGTGCTGCTCTTCCTGGGACAGTTTCGCACCACCATCATCGCCGCGCTGGCCATTCCGACTTCGATCATCGGCACCTTCCTCTTGATGTGGCTGATGGGGTTCACGCTCAACACCATCACGCTGCTCGCGCTGGCTCTGGCCGTCGGCATCGTGATCGACGACGCGATCGTCGTGCTGGAGAACATCTTCCGCTTCGTCGAAGAAAAGAAGATCCGGCCCATGCCCGCCGCGATCTACGCGACCAAGGAGATCGGCCTGGCGGTCCTGGCCACCACCTTGTCGCTGCTGGCGGTGTTCCTGCCGGTCGCCTTCATGAACAGCATCCCGGGGCGCTTCCTGCGCAGCTTCGGGCTCACCATGGGTGCGGCGATCGCGATCTCGCTGTTCGTGAGCTTCACGCTCACGCCGATGCTGGCCTCGCGCTGGCTGCGCCTCGATCTGCGGCCGGACGCCGAGCGGCGCAAATCGTTTCTCGAGCGGTTCGTCAACGCCTTCTACGGCCCGATCGAACGCGGCTACATGAAGATCCTGGCATTTGTCATGCGTCACCGCTGGATCGTGGTGCTGGCGGCGGTCCTGGCCCTGGTCTCGATGAAGTGGCTGGTCGCCGCGGTGCCCAAGGGCTTCCTTCCCAAGAACGACGAGGGGCAGTTCGAGATCAGCGTGCGCACGCCGGAGGGGACCAGCCTGGCGGCCACCCAGATCGCCGCCGAGCGGATCGCCCGCCAGGTGCGGGAGTGGCCCGAGGTCCAGACGACGCTGCTCACCATCGGCGACAACAGCCAGCAAACCGCCAACCTGGCCTCGATCTTCGTGCGTCTATTGCCCCCCGATCACCGCACCGTCTCGCAGGACCAGCTGCAGAACCGCGTCCGCAAGGACATCGTCCCCAAGCAGCCCAAGGAGTTCCGCATCAGCGCCTCGGCGGTGGCGGCCTTCGGCGGCGGCACCTTCAGCACCGCGACCGTCCAGTACATCCTCACCGGCCCCGATCTCGCGCAGGTCATCAAGTACTCCGGTCAGATCGTCGGCAAGCTCAAGGAGATTCCGGGCGCCGTCGACGTCGACACGACGCTGGTGACCGGCAACCCCGAGCTGGTGGCCACCGTCAACCGGCGCAAGGCCGCCGATCTGGGCGTCAACGTCGCGGACGTCGCGCTGGCCTCCCAGCTGCTCATTGGCGGCGTCAAGGTCTCGCGCTACGAGGAGGCGGGGCGCGAATACGACATCCTGGTGCGCGCCGAGGAGGCCTTTCGCTCGAGCCCGGAGGTGCTGTCGCAGCTCTCGGTCCCTTCCGCGCGGCTCGGCGCGGTGCCGTTGCTCGACGTCGTCGACCTGAAGCGCGCCGAGGGGCCCTCCAAGATTGACCGGTACGCGCGCCAGGTGCAGGTGACCTTCCTGGCCAACACCGTGCCGGGGGTCGGCTCGGGCGAAGTCGGCGCCGCGCTCGAAAGGGCGGTCAAGGGCATGGGCCTGCCCTCGCAGTACCGCTTCGTTCCCTTCGGGCAGTCGCGCGAGATCGCGCGGACCGGCAAGGCGTTCGTCCTCGCCTTCGGGATGTCCTTCATCTTCATGTACCTCATCCTGGCCGCGCAGTTCGAGTCCTGGCTGCACCCGATCACGATCTTGCTGGCGCTGCCGCTCACGGTCCCGTTCGCGCTCATGTCGCTGCTCATGCTCGGGCAGTCGCTGGACATCTTCACGATGCTGGGCGTGCTGGTGCTGTTCGGCGTGGTCAAGAAGAACTCGATCCTGCAGATCGCCCACATCAACCAGCTCCGCGGCGAGGGGATGTCGCGTCTCGACGCGATCCTGCACGGCAACCGGGATCGTCTGCGGCCGATCTTGATGACCACGCTGGCGTTCGTGGCCGGTATGTTGCCGCTCTTGACCTCGAAGGGGGTGGGGGCCGAGTTCAATCGCGCGACCGCCGGCCCCGTCGTGGGCGGGCAGTTGCTGTCGCTGCTGCTGACGCTGCTCGCGACGCCGGTCGCCTATTCGCTGTTCGACGATCTCTCCACCTTCACCCGCCGCGTCCTCCGTCTGCGGCGCCGCCCGGACTCCGAG
>JADGRB010000425.1 GCA_017881315.1 Pseudomonadota bacterium | reverse complement strand
GGGTGGCTCGAGGGCGACGTCAACGTGGTGGCGTTCTTCGCCACCTGGTGCAAGCCCTGTCACCGGGCGCTGCGCGAGCTGGTGGCGATCCGCCAGCTCGTCGGGCCGCGGCTACGCTTCGTGCTGATCGAGGCCGGCGACGATCCGGCGGAGGTACGACAGTTCCTGGCGCAGAACCCGGTGCCGGAAGGGGCCGCCGTGACCACCGATCTTTCGGGAGCCGCCCGGCAGCGCTGGGGCTGCAACGCCTATCCGACCCTGTTCATGGTCGACCGAGCTGGCGTCGTCCGGTACATCAACCACGGTTGGGGCGACGGCTCTCAGGCCAAGGTTCTGCGTCGGATCCACCAGGTCCTGGGCGACGCTCCCCCGAGCGGGCCCGGCAAGGTTCGTTCGGGCGCGCGCTCCAGCGTCGCCCCGGCCGAGGCGGAGCGACCCCCGCGGCACGAGGTCGTCAAAGGGGCCGAGATCCTCCGCGGGCCCTGACTCAGTCTTCGCGAACGCCCAGCGCGGGCGACGGGAACGGGGCGGCGTTGGTGTCGGGGCTGGAACCGGGGCCGGTCGGTGAGGACCCCGGCGACGACACGGGCGGACGATCGTTCGAGGGCGACGCCGGCTCGTCGATGGCCGAGGGGGGCGGAACCGCGCTGGCGACCGGCATCCGCGACAGCTCGTCGCGGCGGTCGCGGTCGCGGCGCTCGCTGGGCTGCCGCCAGTCGACGGGAACCGACGGTTCGATCAGGAAGGTTTCTGGATTGGGGAGAATCAGCGCGTGCCGCAGGACCTCGTCCATGTGCTCGACGGGGATGACCTTGAGCGTCTTGAGCACCCGCTTGGGGATGTCCCGCAGGTCCTTGGCGTTCTCCTTGGGCATGATGACGGTCGTGATGCCCGATCGGTGCGCGGCGAGAATCTTCTCCTTGAGGCCGCCGATCGGCAGCACCCGACCGCGCAGCGTGATCTCGCCGGTCATGGCCAGATCGCGCCGGACCGGCACCCGCAAGAGCGCCGAGACCAGCCCGGTGCACATGGTGATCCCGGCCGAAGGCCCGTCCTTCGGGATCGCCCCCTCGGGCAGGTGCACGTGGATGTCGGCCCGGCTGTAGAAATCGCGCTCGAGCCCCAGCGACGGCGCGCGCGAGCGGACGTAGCTGATCGCCGCCTGCGCCGACTCCTGCATGACGTCGCCGAGCTTGCCGGTCAGCACCAGCTTGCCCTTGCCCGCCACGATCGACACCTCGGTGGCCAGCAGATCGCCGCCGTACATGGTGACCGCCAGGCCCATCACGAGGCCGATCTCGTCCTGGCCCTCCTGGCGCCCGTACCGGAAGCGGTGCGGCCCCAGATAGCGGGTGAGCCGCTTGGGGGTGATCCGCCAGCCGGTCCCGGCCCCGTCGCTCAGCGTCCGGACCGGCGCCTTCTTCGCGACCACGTCGCGCGCGATCTTCCGGCAGACGGTTGCAATTTCGCGCTCCAGGTTCCGGACGCCCGCCTCTTTCGTATAAAAATGAATGACGTCGCGAACGGCGTCGTCGGGAAATTCGACCGGGACCTCCGCGATGCCATTGTCGCGCTTCTGCTTGGGGATCAGGTAACGCTCGGCGATCGAGACCTTTTCGAACTCGGTGTAGCCGGGGAGCTGGATGATCTCCATCCGGTCCTGCAGCGGGATCGGGATGCCGTGCAGATAGTTGGCCGTCGTGATGAACATGACGTCCGAGAGGTCGTAGTCGAGATCGAGGTAGTGGTCGTTGAAGGTGCTGTTCTGCTCCGGATCCAGGACCTCGAGCAGCGCCGCGGACGGATCGCCGCGGAAGTCGGTCGACATCTTGTCGATCTCGTCGAGGAGAAATACCGGGTTCTGCGTGCCGGCCTTCTTGAGCGACTGCACGATCTTCCCGGGGAGCGCGCCGATGTAGGTGCGGCGGTGGCCGCGGATCTCGGCCTCGTCGCGCACGCCGCCCAGCGAGAGGCGCACGAAGTTGCGGCCGGTGGCCTTTGCGATAGAGCGCGCCAGCGAGGTCTTGCCGACCCCCGGCGGCCCCACCAGACAGAGGATCGGTCCCTTGAGCTTCTTGACCAGCGCCTGCACCGCCAGGTACTCGAGGATCCGCTCCTTGACCTTCTTGAGACCGAAATGGTCCTCGTCGAGGATCCGCTCGGCGTCCGTGACGTCCAGCTTGTCCTCGCTCTTCTCGCCCCAGGGGAGCGCCAGCACCCAGTCGACGTAGTTGCGGACCACCGCCGCCTCGGCCGACATCGGCGCCATCATGCGCAGCTTCTTGAGCTCCTTCTTGACCTTCCCCTGCGCCTCCTTGGAGAGCTCCTTCTGCTTGGCGCGCTCCTCCAGCTCGGTGAGCTCGTTCTTGAACTCGTCCCGATCACCGAGCTCCTTCTGGATCGCCTGCATCTGCTCGTTGAGGTAGTACTCCTTCTGCGTCTTCTCCATCTGCTTCTTGACGCGGGTCCGGATCTTCCGCTCCACCTGCAGGATCTCGATCTCGGCCTTGACCAGCTCGTAGATCCGGCTGAGGCGCTTGAAGGGCGAATCGATCTCCAGCACCGCCTGCTTCTCGCCCAGCTTGAGCTGTAGCTGCCCCACCATGGTGTCCGCCAGCTGCCCGGCGTCCTCGATGGTCTGCACCGAGATCAGGATCTCGGGGGCGATGCGCTTGTTGAGCTTCACGTAGGTCTCGAAGGTGGCGTGCACCTCGCGCACCAGCGCATCCAGCTCCAGCGACCGTTCCTGGAGGTCGGGTATCTCCTCTACCTCGACGGTGAAGAACCCGTCCGTCTGCGTGAACTTCCGGATGGCGCCGCGGCGCTTGCCCTCGACCAGCACCTTGACGGTGCCGTCGGGCAGGCGCAGGAGCTGGATGATCGTCCCCAGCGTGCCGATCGTGAAGATGTCCTCTGGGATCGGCTCGTTGGTCTTGGCCTTGCGCTGGGCGGAGAGGAAGATCTCCTTGCTTCCCCCCTTGGCCATCGCCTCTTCGAGCGCGCCGATCGACTTTTCACGCCCCACGAAGAGCGGCACCACCATGTGGGGAAAGACGACGATGTCCCGCAACGGCAGCAGCGGAACGCGGCGGGGACCCCTCTTGTCGTCGTGGCGGTCGGGCATTCGACTGCCGTCAATCGTAGCGCCGCCCGGAGGCAGACGCCAAATTCCCTCCTACTTCGCGGGTCCGAGCCCGGTCAGTTCGGGTCGGCCGGGGAGAGCGCCTGACTGGACATCTGCCCCGTGCCGTCGTCGTCCGACTCGCCGGGGACGGCGGCACCCAGGTTGTCGTTGACGTCTTCGGGCTCGGCCGATTCCTGGAGATGGATCATGATCGGGTTGGCCGGGGTGCCCAAGGTCGGTCCCGGCATGGGCTCTATCGCCGTCGGCGCGACCTCGTCGGGCGTCGCGAACTCGTCGGACGCCTGGGGGACCCCGGCGAAGCCGGTCACCGCCAGCAGCGAGATCGCCCCGGAGCCGAGGGCCGTGGTCCAGAACAGCATCGAGCCGACCAGCAAGAGCGGTATGGCCATTACCCAGCGGGCGGTCGAGCGGGCTGTCGAACGTGACCACAGATCGTTCATGGGACACCTCCGTGCGTGAAGCTCACGATGCCGATCTCTCTCCGGCTCCGCCGGCCGCCGCCGTTCCCTTCTGGTACATCAGGATCGGCTGCTGGCCCTTCTGAATCGTCTCTTCGTTGATCACGACCTCGCGGATGGGCGCGCCGGCCGTCGGGACCTCGAACATGATGTCGAGCATCGCCTGCTCGAGGATCGCCCGCAGGCCACGCGCGCCCGAGCGGTGCTTCTGGGCGTCCAGCGCCACCGCCTGCAGCGCCCCCTTGGTGAAGCGCAGCTTGACGCCGTCCATCTCGAACAGCTTCTG
>JADGRB010000424.1 GCA_017881315.1 Pseudomonadota bacterium | reverse complement strand
CCGCCCCGCCCGTCCCCGCGCCCCCTCCACCGGATACCGCTCCGCATTCTTCTTCACCTTCGCCCGCATCACCTCCACGAAATCCAACCCGATCCTTTCGCACAACAGCAAGAGGCCGATCCCCACGTCCGCCACCTCCGCTGCGATCCGTTCGCGCGTCGCCGGATCGCGAGAGTGAGCGTCCGCCTCGTCGCTCTGCACCCAGCGGTACTCCGCCAGCAACTCGCCGGCTTCCGACGCCACCAGCATGGCCAGGTTCTTCGGGTCGTGGAACTGCTGCCAGTCGCGCGCCGCCACGAAAGCTCGAAGCTCGGCGCGTAGCTCATCGAGGGGTGTCATGGGCCGACCCTATCCCAAGAGGCGAGTTACGAAGACCACATCGCGGCCACCCCCACCCATTGCCTGTTACCATTCGCTCATGCGCCTCCCCCCGCGGGCCCGACTGGCCCTCGCCCTCGCGCTCCTCTCCGGCGCCTGCAGCAGCAGGCCCATCGGACCTCTCGCGCCGATCCCGCTGGAGGGCTATGTCCCGGCGCTCATCGCCCACAATTGCGCGCGCGCCGTCGCCTGCCGCCAGATGCCCGACATGGCCACCTGCCTGGCGACGACCTCGGCCGATCTCAGCCCGCTCATCGACGCGGTGAACGCGGGCAAGATCACCTACGACGGCGCGGCGGCGGCCACCTGCTTCGCGGCCACCAGCGCCACGTCGGTGGCGTGCACGATGTCGGCGCAGTGGTACGCGCCGGAAGATCCGTCGTGCGCCCACATCTTCATTGGCACGCAGGCCGAAGGCGCCGCCTGCAGGACAAGCAACGAATGCGCCTCCGCCAACTGCGACACCAACGACCTGACCGCCTGCAGCGGGATGCCCACCATGTGCTGCGCGGGCACTTGTGGGCCGGCGGCGGCCGCGCCGCTGCCGATCGGCAGCGATTGCAGCGCGGCGGGGTCGAGCTGCGTCGCCGGCTCCTTCTGTTCGGCTTCGAGGGGGCTCTGCGTCGCGAACGTCGCGGTCGGCCAGCCTTGCGACCCTGCGACGGAGAAGTTCTGCGGGATCGGGCTCACCTGTGGCCCGGCCGCGTCGGGCTCCCAGCAGGTTTGCCTCGCGCATCCCGCGGAGGGCGAGTCCTGCGCCACGCTCCCCACCTGCGACGCGCTCGACGACTACTGCGATGTGGCGACGCGCAAGTGCCTGCCCAAGATCGCCGTGGGCGCAGCCTGCCCCAACGGCATCGACTGCGTCGACTACGCGCAATGCGACGGCCCAACCAGGACGTGCGTCTCCAACGGCAAGGCGGGCGCGTTATGCACTCTCGCCGGTCCGTTTTGTCTCGGATCTCTCGAGTGCACGAAGAACGGCCTCTGCGAGCTCCCCGCATCGGCCCCCGCCTCCGCCTGCCCGTAGGGCGTGCGGAACCAGGCGTCAGGGCAAGAACGAATGCGTCTTCGCTTTGGGGAGCTTCTTGAGCTGGGCGAAGAATTGGGTCTCCGTGATCTCGGTGGGCCACTCGAGGCGTGCAGCCAAATGGAATTGGTCTCCGGTCTTGGCCACGCCGATGGCGCCCAGCCCGATGAGGGCGTTGAGATCTCGGATGACAGCCGTCCGGGCGTCTTTGAGGCCCTTGTAAGAGGCGGCGGTTCTGGAGATCAGCGCTTCGAGCTCCATCGACTCGGCGTCGAGGAGCAGCTTGAGGATCTCGATCTGTCTCTCGGCGATGATTCGTTTCCGCGGGGTCTTGAGGCGATGAAAGAGGTGGAACATCAGGTTGCGGAAAAGCTCTCGTGAGATCTGGTGCTGGATCTCCTGAAGCAGGCGCCGGGCCTGGATCGCGATGCCCTTGAGACCGAAGACCAGGAACTGGGTGAGGTCATTGTCGTCGTCGCGCACCTTGGCGAGCGTGGCGAGGTACGAGGTCTTCTCGTCGTAGTAGTAGTTCGACATCGCGATGAGGCAGGTCTCCCGCAGGCCGGCGTGCTGAAGTAACAGAGCCTCGAGAGCCCTCGCGGTCCGCCCATTGCCGTCGAGGAACGGGTGCATGGCCGCGAAATGGTAGTGCGCGGCCAGGGCTTGGATGATCGGATCGTGTTCCTTGAGCCGGTGCTCGATGGCGTGGGCGAGCTCGGTGAACGCAGACCTGCACTCGTCTCCGCCTTCGGCGCCCCGATGGCGAGGGGATCCGAACGTCACATTTTGATCGCGCTCGCGGATCTTCCCGGCGGGGCAGTGGTCGTCGTCGGCGCCCGTCACGATCCGCCGATGGATGTCGCAGATGAGGTCGGCGGTGATCGGGCGGTCGTCGGGTATCGTCGCGATCCATCGATAGGTCTGCATGGCGGCATGCGCCTGCCGCTGGGATCGGGTGAGCAGCTGTTCGGCGGTCTCTTTGAGGGCGACCTCGAGCTCACGATCGGTGAACTCGGCGCCCTCGATGCGAGAGGTACCGGCGACCTCTCGCTTGAGCTGCATCTTCTGGAGTGCCTCGACCCAGCTGCGTTGATAGGGAATCGTCTTCAGAGATAGGACGACCGACTTCGCCTCGACCAGGGCATTCGCCACCGCCCGGACGTCGTAGGAGACCCAGTTCTTCGGGTGGAGATAGTGGATCACTATGCTCCCATATAATACCGATTCGTTTTGATGTCGAACAGGAAGGCGATATGCAGTTAACTATATCATATTATTATGATTATTAAGGAAACTTGTCGAGCCGATGCCGCGGCCTGATCTGAGTGTCATTTTCACGATATTCGGGAGCCGGAGCTTCGGGTGGCTCTACGCTCCGCCGAGCGGCCCGGGCCGCCACCCATTGCGTGTTACGTTCCGCCCATGCGCCTTCCGCGAGCCCCTCTGCCCGTCGCCCTCACCCTCGCGCTCCTCTGCGGAGCGTGCGGCAGCAGCAGCACCGGCGGAACCTCCACGCCGATTCCGATGGATCTCCGCGCTAGAAGAAGTACCGCGCGCCAATCTCGTACGTGCCGAACCAACCCCCGGAGCTCGAGGTGCTTCCCACCGGGGTGTTGAGAGCAATCGGCGTCATGTGCAGGACGCCCCCACCGAGCAGCACGCCAAAGCCGGACTGCCATCGAAATTGCCAGCCGCCGACCAGGAAGCCGCCCTTGCTGGTGGCCGTCACCCCGTCCAATCGATCCTCTTCATAGCGATAGCCGAGGCCCACGTACGGCGTCGACCGCCATCCCCGCCGGAGCTCCCACTGGAGCTGCGGCGCGACCGCCAGCGTGCGCACGCCAAGCTCCGAGCTGGAGACGCCCGCCTGAACGTCGAGCGCGAGGTGCGGCAGCGGGCGGAGGATGACGTCGAAGGCGAGTGGACCGATGAAGTTGCCGGCGTGGTAGCCCACCCCCACGATGCGGTCGCGCGGCGGCGCCGGCACGATCGTGGATTGCAGAGCGGGCGTGGCTTCTGCCATCGAGCTCCGCGCCCGGCCACCGGCCGCGAGCGCAAACGCCAGCGAGACCCAATACCGCCGCCTCTTCATCACGCCCTCCTGCAGCCCCGAGACCCATAGGTCTTGGCCGACAGATCGCCCGATAGCCAGCGAAGAGAGGATCTCGATGACTTTCTGCCGATCGATGGTAAACATAGTTCACTAATGGAGGTCGGCATGACGAGACGCGCGACGGCGATCCGGTGTTCATTCCTGGCAACCCTGCTGTGCCTCCTGGCAGCGGGCAGGGCGCACGCCCAAAGTTGCGTGAACGACATCGATTGTCCAACTTCCGCGTGCGGCGGTCAGGTTTGCGACTTTTATACGACCCCGACGCAGACGTGCAAGCCGGCGGGGACGCAGCCGGCCGGCATGGATGGGTGGTGCACCAGCACTGCAGACTGCAAATGTGCGTCGCTGGGCGCGGTGTGCACGAGCAGC
>JADGRB010000423.1 GCA_017881315.1 Pseudomonadota bacterium | reverse complement strand
GCCGCGGTCTGCGGCAAGGTCGACTACCTGCGCGGCCTCAAGGAGAACGTCATCATGGGGCGTCTCATCCCCGCCGGCACGGGCCTCGGCGCCTACAAGCGCCTCTCGATCCAGGTCGAGGACCCCGCCTCCGACGAGATCTCGCCCCCGCCCACCATGGCCGCCGCCGCGCAAGCCGCCGCCGCCACGGCCGCTCTGCTCGAAGAGTAGAACCCGGAGGACGCGGGCCCTACTGGGGGCCCGCGCTCCAGAGCGATCGCGTCGAGCGAAGGTGGGCTTTGCCCACCGGAGCTCATCGCGGGAGGTCTGGAACCCTCTCAGGGTTCCAGATTAAATAAAAACGCTGCGCCGCGGACGCCGCTGGCGTCGCCGTGCGCCGCACGCACCACGGTGGTGCGGAGGTCGCGGGCGACGGTGTAGCGCTCCAGCAGCTTGGGGACGCCGGCGAAGATGCGCGGGTTGTTCGACACGCCGCCGCCGAGCACGATGACGCGCGGATCGACGAGGTTGATGACCGACGCCAGCGCCCGCGCGAGGCGATCCTCGTAGAGCGTGAAGGTGCGTCGGGCGATTTCTTCTCCGGACGCCTCCCGCTGCGCGATCTCCGCGCCCGCCGCGCCGTCGCCGCCCAGAGCGCGGTAGGTCGCCTCGAGCCCGCGGCCCGAGATGAACGACTCGATGCAGCTCGGGTGGCGGCAGACGCAGGGGTAGGGGGAGCGCTCGTCGGGGTTCAGGAAGGGGAGGGTGGTGTGGCTCCACTCGGTGGCAGCGCCGTTTTCGCCGGTCAGCACGCGCCCGTCGATCACGATCCCCCCACCGACGCCCGTACCGAGCGTCGCGCCGAACACGACGTCCGGCCGCGAGCGATCCAATCCAGCGGGCGGGGCTGCCGCGCCGTCGATGGCCTCCGAGAGCACGAAGCACTTGGCGTCGTTGGCCAAACGGACCGGGCGGCTCAGCGCCGCCACCAGGTCCCGATCCAGTGGTCGATCGTTGAGGCACAGCAGATTCGAGTTCCAGATGACGCCGCGCCCGGGTTGCAGGAAACCGGGCGTCCCCACCCCGACGGTGGCCCGACCGGGTGCGCCCGCACCCTGCTCCAGGCCGGTCACCAGCTTCGAGATGGCCCGCAGGACGTCTTCATAGGCAGCGGGAGTGGGGACGCGGTGGCGGACCACCTCGCGGCCGTCGTCCCCCAGCAGAAGCCCTTCGATCTTCGTGCCGCCGACATCTATGCCAATTCGCACGGCGTCAAGATCGCACCGCCAACCCACGCTTGCAAATGAACGCGCGAGGCGCTTGCGCATCGCCGTGCGTCGAGGCCAAAATGACTCTCTCTTGCGGTTATTTCGCTTAGCGTTTGGGTTCGGACTGCCCGTGTTCCTGGCCTCGGCCCTGGTCCCCGCGTCCGTGCGTGCCCAGCAGTGCATGACCTTGAGCTACACGTTCCAGCCGGACTGCTACCGGCCGGACCCCAGCTCGGCGTGTGTGCAGACCGTGGCTCGGCTCGACCTGGGACCGCAGATCGCGGTCTGGGTCCAGAGCGCGGACGGGACGCAGTTCGTCGACACGTTGATGGTCACCAACCTCACCGCGGTGCTTGGCATCGGCAACCGTCCCGGGCGCTGGGATTTCTTGTCGGCCCCCCTCTTCCCGTACGGCAAGCGACAGATGGCGTTGCCGATCTGGGCGCATGCGCGCGGAGTCCTCTACGACACGTTGGTCATGCAGGAGTCCATCTGCGCCGTCGGCGGCAGCGGTTTCCCCGGCGAGAGCTGCCTGGGCTGGCACGAGCCCTATTCGTCGCCGGAGCCCTATTTTTGTCGCCCGCTCACCTCGGACGAGATCAACGTCGACGCCATCACCTGCGCGTCGGCCTTCCACAGCGAGAAGGGGAAATTCGATACCACGACCAAGTCGTACTATCCGCCTCGCGGCGACCTCACGACCTTCACCGCCACCGACGGGGCCGACCCGCTGACCTTCGCGGCGGTCAACGATCTCGATGCCGTGGCCGCCGCGACGCCGCTTTACGGCGCGCCCTATACCGGCAAATGGACGATTCCGAACGATCTCCAATCGGGCGACTATGCCCTGCTGGTGGAGGTCAACAAGGAGTTCGACTCCAACCCGTCGCACCGGTACAAAGACTTCGTAGATCCGAATCTGGCCAGCTACGGGATCGAGGGTAACTTCGGTCAGCCGTCGGTGATTTATCGGGTGCCCATCCACATCGACCTCGTGAGCGGGACAGCGGCAGAGGCCACGGTCTCGCAGATCGCCGGCTACGCTGATTGGGACGGCGCGACCGGCGTCATCCACCCGCCCGACGCCACCATCTCGACCACCGATCTGGGATCCGGCGCGGCCCGGCTGCTGCAGACCGACGGGCCGGGAGGCTCCGGGCGCGTTCACGTGACCCTCGAACCCTGCCAGGGCTGCACGCCGCTGCCCCCCGCGCCAAGCGAGGTGACCGGCCTCGCGCCGGTCGACCAAGGCCTCACCGCGACGGCGGCAGCCCTGTCGTTTTTGAACGCGCAATCGAACGGCGGGCCGGTCTGGAGCTATCAGATTCGCTACAAAGCTGGGACCTCGATGACCGATGGGGACTTCGCCCAGGCGATCAGCGTTCAGCAGGTCCAGCCCGGCAGCCCGGGCTCACTCGCGTCCTTCTCGATCCCTCGGCTGAGACCGAGCACCCAGTATGTGGTGGGGGTGCGGGCGGTCGACGGATGTGGCCAGACGTCGGCGATCACCGAGTCGACCTTTGTCACCCCGGTCATGCATTTCACCCAGCTTTCGGGCTGTTTCGTGGCCACCGCCGCCTGGGGCTCGGCGCTGGGGCCGCAGGTCCGTGCGCTGCGACGGGTGCGCGATCGGTTGAGGCCGGCCAGTGTCCTGTTCGCCGCGGCCACCGACCTCTACTACCGGTCCGGTCCGGCTGCGGCCGAGGTCCTGGGCCGCAGCGACACGGCCCGCGCCGTCGTCCGCCGGTTTCTCGGTCCGGTCGGGGCCGCGGCGGAAGCGGCTACGATCGAGCTTCCGGGCGACCGTCGCTAGAGAACCTGGGGCGGGCCCGCAGGTCGACGTTGACAACCCGCGGCCGATCCCTATAATCCCTGCCTTCCTGACGCCCGGAGTCTCGGCGAATGGGTTTTGTTCGGCCGCCGGCGTTTTTCGTTTCCGCATAAATCACGAGGTTTTCGCTCCCCATGCCCACCATTAACCAGCTGGTCAAATTCGGCCGCAAGGCGCAGCGACGCAAGACCGCGTCGCCGGCGCTGATGGCCTGCCCGCAGCGGCGCGGGGTCTGCGTGCGCGTCTACACGACGACGCCGAAGAAGCCGAACTCGGCGCTGCGCAAGGTCGCGCGCGTCCGGTTGACCAACGGAATGGAAGTGACGACCTATATCCCGGGCGAGGGGCACAACCTGCAAGAGCACTCGGTGGTGATGATCCGCGGCGGCCGCGTCAAGGACCTCCCGGGCGTTCGCTATCACATCATTCGCGGGACGCTCGACACCTCGGGCGTCACCAACCGCCGCCAGGGGCGCTCGAAGTACGGCGCCAAGCGCCCCAAATAAGCCACCGAGGAACTACAGAAAATGCCACGCAAGGGTGAAGTTCCGAAGCGCAAGCCGCTCCCGGATCCGAAGTTTACCGACCAGCCGCTCGACATGCGACGGAAGGTGACGAAGTTCGTCAACACGGTCATGGCCTCCGGCAAGAAGGCGGTGGCGGAGCGGATCGTGTACCGCGCGTTCGACATCATGGCGGAGAAGGCCAAGGACGATCCAGTGAAGGTGTGGGATCGCGCCCTTTCCAACGTGCAGCCCAAGGTCGAGGTGAAGTCCCGCCGCGTCGGTGGCGCCACCTACCAGGTGCCCGTCGACGTCCGCCC
>JADGRB010000173.1 GCA_017881315.1 Pseudomonadota bacterium | reverse complement strand
AGTCGTCGTCGAGCCGCGCCGCGAACGCCCGCCAGGCCGTGTCCCGCGCCGGCTGCGCGGCGGCGTCGAGCCGCGCGATCTCGTCCGCGAACAGCGCCTCGACGTGCGGCGCGCCGTCCTTGGCCGAGGCCATCGCGCGCACCACCGAGCCCGCGTAGATGGGGTGATTGTCGCCGTAGTAGCTGACGGTGTGGCCGTCGCGGAGGTAGCTGGTGAAGAAGCCGACCTCGCCGGGCAGCACCGGATCGAGCTCGAGCGTGCCGTCGTCGTGCCGCCGGGCGCGGAAGCTCTTGAATCCCTTGGCGCGCGGATCGATCTCGAACGATCCGGGTCGCTCGCGCTCGTAGGTGACGTTGGGCGAGGTGCCGGCGGCCACGAACAGGCTGCGCGCCGGCAGCGTCACCTTCTCGCCGGTGGGCTTCAGATCGCCGAGGTGGACCTCGAAACGCTCGAACTCGACGGCCCGCAGGGCGCCGCGCTCATCGGGGATGCAGGCGGTCGGCGACAGCTTCTCGACGAAGCGCACCCCCTCCTCGAAGAACTTGGTGATCTCTTCGTGGTTCAGGCGGTAGGCGGGGCTCTCGGCCAGGCTGCGCCGGTAGACCAGCGAGACCCCGCCCCACTTCTCGACCAGCGGCGCGAAGCTCGGCGCTTCGCCGGCCGCCTTGGCGCGGGCCCGCTCGGCGCGGATCGCGCGTCCGTGCTCCAGGAACTCGCGCGCGATCTCCGCCTCCTCGGTGTCGTAGAGGGCGTGCATGGCCTTCTCACCGCCCTCGCCGCCCAGCGACTCCCAGCGCTCGAGGAACTTCTCGACCTGGACCGGATAGTACGCGGCGACCTCGGTGGTGGTGTCGATGCCGGTGAGGCCACCGCCGATGACCACCGCGGGCAATCGAACCTGAAGGTTCGCCAGCGAATCGCGCTTGAACCCGCCCGTCAGCTGCAACGCCATCAGGAAGTCCGAGGCCTTCCGCACGCCGCGGATCAGGTTGTTCTTCATGTTGATGATGGTCGGTTTGCCGGCGCCGGCCGCGATCGCGACGTGGTCGAACCCCATCGCGAAGGCCTCATCCGCGTCGAGCGTCCCGCCGAAGCGGACGCCGCCGTAGACCCGGAAGGTCGGCCGGCGCGCCAGGTTCAGATAGATCGCCGTCAAGAAGCTCTTGTCCCAGCGGACAGTGATGCCGTATTCGGCGACGCCACCGAAACCGGAGAGGCGCCGCTCGTCGAGCGGTGTCGCCAGCTCTTCCCAGCGCTCGACCGCGCGAGGCGGCCAGACGTCGCCGCCGATCAGGTCGGCCGGCAGGGGCTCGATCTTGAGCCCGTCGATCCCGACCACGCCGAACCCGGCGTTGACCAGATGCTGCGAGAGCGTGAACCCCGCTGGCCCGAGCCCGACGATGAGAACGTTCTTGCCGATGTACGGGCGGGTGACCGGACGCGCGCGGTTGAGTGGATTCCATCGCGTCAGGAGCCCGTAGATCTCGAACCCCCAGCGCATGCCGAGCACGTCGGTCAAGACCCCCGTCTCGGCCTGCGGGATGTTGACCGGCTCCTGCTTCTGGAAGATGCAGGCCTTCATGCAGTCGTTGCAGATCCGGTGACCGGTGCCCGGGACCATCGGGTTGTCGATCACGATCATCGCGAGCGCCGCGATCGAATCGCCGTCGCGCCGCAGGACGTGCATCTCGCCGATCTTCTCGTTGAGCGGGCAGCCGCGCAGCGCGACCCCGATCGGGTTCTTCTTGAGCCCCCCCTGCTTGTCGTGCATCCCCTTCGAGCAGGAGTCCTTCTCCCGCTCGTGGCAGTACATGCAGTAGTCGGCCTCGGACGCGACCTCGCGGCGGGACATGCGGCCGTCGGTCAGCGAGAAGCCGTCGCGACGGCGGCGGTGCGACGCCGGTCCTTCGGTGATGTTGACCAGCGTCGCGTCGGGGCGGCGCAGCGGCACCAGATCGTCGTAGTCGACCAGGTGCGGGGTGTGAAACGACACCCAGCCGGCGACCGCCGCGTGCGCGTCGTGGTTGAACCGATGCACCGCGGCCCAGCGCTCGAAGAGATCCAGCTCGGGAACGGCCGCCCCACCCTTCTCGCGCGCCAGCAACGCGTCGAGCACGTTGGCGACCGTCAGCTCCTCGTCGCCCGCGACGACCAGCTCCGGGAACGACGCCGTGCCGAGCTCGCGCACCGCCGCGCGCAGGGCCGCCGGAGCCTCGGGCGGAAGCTTGTCCTCGGGATACTTCTTGCTCGCGCGCCGGACCACGAAGGCCTTCATCCGGAAGATCGCCGCCTCGCGCGCCGCCGTGTCGATCTGCGCGTCGCGCGCCGGCTCCACGCGGAAGAGGCGCGCCACGAACGCCCCCAGCGGGCGCGCGACGTCGATCAGCAGCGCCGACTCCTCCGGCGGCGACAGCTCGGTGCCGGCCCGATAGTTCTCGAACCGCTCGGACAGGATCGCGTCGCCCGCCGCCAGCTCGGCGCGAAACTGCGCGTCGAGCGCGGCGAGGCGCGCGGGGTCGTACAGGTCTCCGTAGCGGAAACCAGCGACGCCCAGGGCGAAGTCGCGCGATTCGTCGTGCGGCGCCCGACCGGCGCCATTGGCGAACGCGAAAGGAGACTCGGTCAGCGCCTTAGGTCCTGACGTTGCAAAACTGCTGGTAGTCAATGAGCTCTATGTCCTCGGCCTTTTTCCCGTCGCCGCAAACCGGGCAGGTGGGATCGTGCGGCCGCTTGAACTCCCGGAACTTCATCCCCAGGGCGTCGAAGTGCAGCTCCCGGCCCGACAGCGTCTTGCCGACCCCGAGCAGCACCTTGATGGCCTCCACGACCTCGAGCGAACCGATCACGCCGCACAGCACGCCCAGCACGCCCGCCTCCTGGCAGGACGGCGCCATATCGGGCGGCGGCGGCTCCGGATAGAAGCAGCGGTAGCAGGGTCCCTTGAAGGGCAGGAACGTGGTGACGGTGCCCTCGAAGCGATAAATGCTGCCGTCGATGAGCGGCTTGCCCAGCTTCAGCGCCGCGTCGTTGATGAGATAGCGGGTCGGGAAGTTGTCCGCGCCGTCGATGATGACGTCGTAGTCCTTGATGATGTCGAGGACGTTTTCCGACGTCAATCGCGTCTGATGCCCGATCACCTTGACGTCGGGGTTGAGCTTGGCGATCGCGATCTTGGCGGACTCGACCTTGGGCATGCCGACCCGATCGGTGGCGTGCAAGATCTGCCGCTGCAAGTTGGAGGCGTCGACCACGTCGTCGTCGACGAAGCCGATGGTCCCCACCCCGGCGGCCGCCAGATAGAGCCCCGCCGGCGATCCCAGCCCGCCCGCGCCCAGGCAGAGCACCTTGGACTGCAGCAGCTTGGCCTGCCCCGCCTCGCCCACCTCCGGCAGCATGGTGTGGCGCGCGTAGCGCAGGCTCTGCTCCTGCGTCATCACGAACGGCCGGTCGAACTTCAGCCCCGCCCGCTTCCAGGCCGTGAACCCGCCGGCCATCGACTTGACGTTGGTGTAGCCGAGATCGGCCAGCGACTTGGCCGCCAGCGCCGACCGGGTGCCGCCGGCGCAGTAGAGGACGATCTCGGCGCCGTGCTCCGGCACCTGATCTTCGATGCGCAGCTCCAGGAACCCACGCGGGATCGACCGCGCGCCCGGGATGAACCCCTCGGCCCACTCGTCCTTCTCGCGCACGTCGATCAGGATCGGCCCCGCGCCGTTCCCGGCGCCGCCGGGCCCCTTCTGGGCCTCCACGCCCTTGCGCACGCTCTCCACGTCGGTCTCGCGGATCTGCGCTTTGACGTCTTTCAGGAGTTTGCCGAAGCTCATGGTGCAGTTTCCCCCGGTATCCTTGGATGTCGCCCCGGTCCTGCGGTGACAGGTCCCAGGCTGTAAAGCGCGGGATTTTGGCGGGAATGTGCCGCCGGCGCAAGGGCGGCGCGAACGGGAACCCTACTAAACGGCTCGACTGGTGCGGCAGGGGAGCCGACCCCCCCGACCACAGTCGGGACCTAAAGAAAGGGCCCGCTCGATTGCTCGAGCAGGCCCGTTCCTGTTGAGTCGTTCTAGGCGACTAGAAGAACTTCACGTCGTCGATCGTGAAGTCCACCGTGCAGCCACCGGCGCCGGCTTCGCCCGCTGCCGCGGGACCGTGGAAGCCCCAGCCGATACCGGTGAGCCGGTTCTGAGCGTCGCTGGTGACCGTCGCGACGGCGCCGCCTCCCGACATGTTGGCGAAGGTGACCATGGTCGTGGCGGTCGTGAAAACCGACCCCGGGCCATAGCAGTTCGTCCCGGGACTGGCCGGACAGGTTCCGTGGCCGCTCGCCGGAGGCAGCGGCTCATCCTGCGGGAAATTCACGCCCATCTTGAGCATGTCGCAGGTGCCGAAGCTCCCCGTGAGGGTGAACTGGACGCCGGTATACGTCGTGGCGTCGACGCAGTTGCTGAAGTAGAGCGACACGCCGGCGTAGGTCCCCGCGGTCACGCTTCCCGTCGCGTGGGCGTGGCCGCCTTCGATCGCCACGGCGACGCCGCCGTACCCGCTGATCCCGCCTTTACCGGGAATCGTGGCCGTGCCGGGGGTCCCACCATCCGTGGCGGTGACGTCGGAGAAGTCCGTGACGAGGGGCGCGCCCGTGAGCGGTCCACCCGTGCACAGCGCGGAGCCGCCACCGGTGCCGGTTGTCCCGCCGCTTCCGGTCGTGCCACCGGTGCCGGTGGTGCCGGCGGAACCGGTCGAGCCGCCGCCGGCGTGGCCGGCCGAGCCGCTGCTACCGGCGGTTCCAGTCGTGTTGCCGCTGCTGCCGCAGCCGATCGAGAAGAGCCCGGCCGAGACCAGACCTACAATCCCTACAAACGCCCGCTTCCTAATTTCAGTCATGTGCGATGTTCTCCAAGTCAGAGGGGGTTTAAACGCTGGCCAACCAGCGTGCGGCGGAGGCAAGAATATTGCCGCCGGGCGCCCGAATCACTAGCTTAACCGGCGCTTTTTTGCAAATTCCGGGCCCGAACCTGGCGTCCGCGCTTGCTCCCCTGAACCCTGGTTTTTCTTCGTCGTTAGCCGACGAAATGGCCCCTCGCACGGGCCCGATTCAACGGTTGGCAATGACTACCGCGGTCGAATATACTTTCGGCACTTCCCAACGGTCCGAGCAAAGGAGATTCGATGTCCGTCGCAGCAGGCACCAGCGAGACCGAGACCAAGAACGACGCCCCCCCCGCGCAGCAGGACGACGCGCCGATGGTGTTGCTCACCGACAAGGCGGCCGAAAAGGTCAAGGAAATCCGCGGCGAAGAGAACATCGAGGAGGGCTACGCGCTCCGTCTCAAGGTCCAGGGCGGCGGCTGCTCGGGCTTTTCCTACGATCTCTATTTCGACCAGCCGCAGGAGACCGACCGCCCGTTCGAGATCAAGGGCGTGAAGCTGATCTGCGACGAGATGAGCCTCATGTACCTGCTCGGCACCGAGGTCGACTATGTCGAGGGCCTGCACGGCGCCGGATTCAAGTTCAACAATCCGAACGTCAAGTCGACCTGCGGCTGCGGCAGCTCCTTCAGCGTCTAAACGGCGCGGCTGCGCCGCTCGATGGTTGATCCGTATGAGCTGCTGAGTCGCGAGCTCGGGGCTGGGCGGGTGCTGCGCTCGGTGGAGGCGCTCGAGCCTTACGCGCAGGACGAATCGCGGCTGGGGGTCTTTCCGCCCGATGCGGCCGTGCTCTGCGAGTCGCGGGCGGAGATCGAGATCGTGTTGCGGCTGGCCGCCGAGCACCGGATCCCGGTGACCCCGCGGGGCGCCGGCAGCGGGATGACCGGTGGCGCGCTGCCGGTGCGCGGCGGCCTCGTGCTCTCGACCGAGCGGATGAAACGAATCGTCGAGGTGAGCGTCGACGATCGGATCGCCGTCGTCGAGCCCGGCGTCATCAACGCCGATCTGCAGGCCGCCGCCGAGGCCGAGGGGATGTTCTACGCCCCCGATCCGGCCAGCCTCGCCTTCTGTTCGATGGGCGGCAACGTCGCCGAGAACGCCGGCGGTCCGCGCGCCTTCAAGTACGGCGTCACCCGCGACTGGACGCTCGGGATGACGGTGACGCTGATGGGCGGCGAGACGATGAAGCTGGGGCGCCGGACGCCCAAGGGGGTGACCGGATACGATCTGACGGCGCTGTTCGTGGGCAGCGAGGGAACGTTCGGCGTCACCAGCGAGATCACCGTCAAGCTGATCGGCCGGCCGGAGGGGGTCGGCACCTTCATCGCGGTGATGCCCGACGCGGTCGCCGCCGGGCGCGCCGTGAGCGCCATCATCCGCAAGGGTTACCGGCCGCGCGCGCTGGAGCTGCTCGATCGGGCCGCCATCGATCACGTGCGCGCCAAGGCGTCGTTCGCGTTTCCCGCCCAGGCGGGCGCCATCGTGCTGGTCGAGCTGGACGGCGAGCCCGACGCCATGGAGGCGGCGGTCCTGCGCTGCGGGTCGGTCTGCGAGGACGAAGGGGCGCGCGAGGTGATCGTGGCGCGCGACGACGCCGACCGCGAGCGGCTGTGGAAGACGCGGCGGCTGGTCTCGCCGTCGCTGCGCGAGGCGCACGCCTACAAGATCTCGGAGGACATCGTGGTGCCCCCCGGATCGATCGCCGAGATGCTCAGGCGCGCCGACGAGATCGGCGCGCGGCAGCGCCTGCTCATGGCCACCTTCGGCCACGCCGGCGACGGCAACCTGCACGTCAACGTGCTCACCGACGAGAACCACCGCGATCCGGAGGTCGCAGCGCGGATCAAGGCCGCGCTGGGAGAGATCTTCCGCGCCGCGCTGGACCTGGGCGGCACGCTCTCCGGCGAGCACGGCATCGGCATCGCCAAGGCGCGCTACATGGCCTGGGAGCAATCGGCCGAGGTGATCGACTGGCAGAAGCGCCTCAAGCGCCTGTGGGATCCGCAGGAGCTGCTCAACCCCGGCAAGATCTTCGCGGGCTGAATCGGCTACTTGACCTCCACCCCGTCGTCCTCCTTGAGGCGGTCGATCTTGGTCTGACATTGCGCCTTGATGTTGGCGCGCATCGCGGGGCTGTCGTCGTGGAGCGACTCCTCCATGATCTCGCGGTAGCTGGTGCACTGGATCCCGGCCGGGTCCTTCTTGCAGAAGTGGTCGCGGACGCGCTCGCAGGGGTTCCGTTTGCCGTCGAGCATCGCCAGGATCAGCCAGACCAGGCCGGCCATCGCCGCGCCCATGCCGATCGCGCCGAACAGGCGGAAGCGGTTCCGGTAGCGGTTGACGTTGATTTCGCCGGCCTCGCGGCGGATCTGGTCCATCTCTTCGGGCGTCTCGTCCATGGTCCTCGGCCGTGATGTTATAACGGCGGCGCATGGCGCGCCTCCGCGCGAAGGTGATTACCAAAGCGAACCGGCGCCCGATGCGCGGCAAGTGGCCGCCCGACCCGGCGCGCGTCCGGTCGATCGTGGAGGGCCTGGAGGAGCTCTACCCGGAGGTCGACTGCGAGCTCGACCGCGAAACGCCGTTCCAGCTGGTCTGCGCGACCATCCTCTCGGCCCAGTGCACCGACGACCGGGTGAACATGGTGACACCCGAGCTGTTCCGCCGCTATCCGACGCCGCAGGCGATGGCGCGTGCCCCGCTGCCCGCCCTAGAAGGGATCATCCGGTCGACCGGCTTCTTCCGGCAGAAGGCCAAGAGTCTCAAGGGGACGGCCACGGCGGTGCTCGGGCGTTTCGGGGGGGAAATCCCGAGGACCATCGCCGAGCTCACCACCCTGCCCGGCGTCGCGCGCAAGACCGCCAACGTGGTCCTCGGCACCGCCTACGGTATCGCCGAGGGGATCGTGGTCGACACCCACATCCAGCGGCTGTCGATGCGACTCGGCCTCACGCGCGCGACCGATCCCAAGGGGATCGAGCAGGACCTCATGAAGGTCTTCCCGCGCGAGGTCTGGATCCGCATCGGTCATCAGATTATCTGGCACGGTCGCCGCGTCTGCTTCGCTCGCAAGCCCAACTGCGTTGGCTGCACGCTGGCGCCGTTTTGTCCCTCGGCGGGCCTGGAGAGCTGAGCGGCTCAGGCGGTTGCGGGCGGACCCGCCTTGGCGCCGCACGACTCGCGAACCAGCAGGTGCGGCTGGAGCACCACCTGCCGCGGTCGATCGCTGCTCTTTCCGGCGATCCGATCGAGCAGGAGCTGCGCGGCGACGGTCCCGAAGCTCTCGGCCGGCTGGTTCATGACGGTGAGGAACGGCGACAGCACCGCCAGGTGCTCGACGTCGTCGAAGCAGACCAGCGCGATGTCGGTCGGCACCGCCAGCCCCCGTTCGCGAATCGCCTGCATGGCCCCCAGCGCGGTCATGTTGTTGACCGCCAGGATCGCGGTCGGGAGCGGGTCGAGGCTCAGGATCTGATGGGTCGCCGAATAGCCGCCAGCCCGGTCGGCGGAGGTCTCGGCCACCAGCTCCGGATCGGACGCGATCCGGGCCGCCGCGAGCGCCTCCCGGTAACCCTGCAGCCGCTCGCGGGCCGTCGACACGTTGTCGGGCTCGACGATCGCGGCGATACGGCGGTGGCCGATGGAGATGAGGTGCCGAACCAGCCGGCGCGCGCCCGCCACGCTGTCGCCCTGCACGATATCGCAGTCGAGGCCGCGCACCGAGCGGTCCATCAGCACGAACGGAAATTTGCGCCGCACCAGAAGCTCCATGTTGGACAGCGAGCGATCGCCGACCGGCGCGATCAGGAGGCCCTCGACGCAATGGGAGATCATGTCCTCCACGTACTGTCGCTCGAGCGCCAGATCGTTCTCGCTGATGCACAGCAGGAGCCGGTAGCCGGCCCGCCGCGCCACGGTCTCGGCGCCCCGCACCACCACCGCGAAGAACGGGTTCACGATATCGGGCACGATCAGGCCGAGCGATCCGGTCTTGTTCGACTTGAGCCCGCGCGCGACGCCGTTGGGGATGAAGTTCAGATCGCTGATCGCCTTTTCGACCCGCCGGCGCGTCTCGGGCCGCACGCTCGGCGCGCCGTTCACCACCCGCGACACCGTCATCGGGGAAACGCGCGCCTTCTTCGCTACGTCACGAAGCGTGTTCATGATCGTGTGGGCCGGCGCCCGCGGGATGCGGCCCCGAAAAATACACCTCGTCGTAGGCGCAGGTGGCGTCCTTGTCGGCGGGCTGCGGGTAGTCGACCAGCTTCCCCTCGTAGTTGCGCAGCGTCCACTTGTCGGGGCCGCGCGAGACCACGTAGTCGGGCCCGATCGAGACCTTCCCCATGCCGCCGGGCGTGTCGATCACCAGGTGGGGGATGGCCAGGCCGGAGATGTGGCCGCGCAGCTCCTGCATGAGCGCGATGCCCGTCTCGACGGAGGTCCGCAGGTGCGAGGTGCCCGCGGCGACGTCCCCCTGAAAGAGGTAGTAGGGGCGGACGCGGCAGCGCAGAAGCTCGGTGAAGAGCTTGCGCAGCACCCGCACCGAGGAGTTCACGCCGCGCAGGAGCACCGTCTGATTGCCGAGGGGGATGCCGGCGTCGGCCAGTTTCTCACACGCGGCGCGGGCCAGCGGCGTCAGCTCCTTGGGGTGGTTGAAGTGGGTGTTGATGTAGAGCGGGTGGTATTTCTTGAGCATCGCGCAGAGCGCGTCGTCGATCCGCATCGGGAGGACCACCGGGACCCGCGTTCCGATGCGGACGATCTCCACATGCGGGATCGCGCGCAGGGCAGCCAGGATCTCCTCGAGGCGGGCATTCGACAAGGTGAGCGGATCGCCGCCCGACACCAGCACGTCGCGGATGGCCGGCGTGCGCCGGATGTAGGCCAGCGCCTCCTGTAGATCGTCGCGCGAGATCGGGGATTCTTCTTTGCCGACCAACCGCCGCCGGTTGCAGTGGCGGCAATAGATCGCGCAGCGGTCGAGCGCCAGCAGGAGACAGCGATCCGGATAGCGATGAAAGATTCCGGTGGCCGGCGAATGGCTGTCCTCTCCCAACGGATCGACCAGATCGCCGGGTTCGTCGTGGAGCTCGCGCGCGCTCGGGATGACCTGCATGCGCACCGGACAGGCCGGGTTGTCGCGATCGATGAGCGAAAAATAATACGGCGTGATCGCCACCCGGAATCGTCCCGGCGCCGCGTCCAGGCCCGCCGCCTCGTCGGCGGTGAGCGGCAGGCGCGCCGCAATTTCGTCCTTGGCGGTGATCCGATGGCGAAGCTGCCAGTGCCAGTCGTCGAAGCTGTCTGCCGCATCGTCCGCGATGACAGGGAGAGCAACCGTCATGTGGCCTCCGCCGCGTCGAGCTCACCGTCGAGATCCAGGGCGACGTCGCCCCCGGCATCTTGACCTTTCCCACCCGCGCCCCCGCCGCCCGCGCCCGCTGCACCTCCGCCTTTCCCGCCGCCCCCCATTCCGCCTCCACCCGCGCCGCCGCCGCCTTTCCCGCCGCCCCCCATTCCGCCTCCACCCGCGCCGCC
>JADGRB010000422.1 GCA_017881315.1 Pseudomonadota bacterium | reverse complement strand
GATGGATCGGCCGGCACCGCCAGCGACGGGAGCACCGCCGCACGTCTCGGGACGGCCTGCCAGGCCCCCGAGACGGTCTTCTGTCACTACAACAGTGACTGCAAGCCGCCGCTCGTCTGTGGCATCGACCAGCAGTGCCGCGATCAGTGCAAGACGTTGCAGGATTGTCCGCTGTCACAGGTCTGCACGGTGAACTCGCACCTGTGCGCCGATCCGACGGTCGACAAGAACTACGACCCCACGACCATGGACTTCCGCACGCTCGACGGGGGCGCTCCCAGCACCGACGGCGGCGGCACCGGCGGAGCGGCGGGCGGCGGCGCCGGCGGAGCGGGAGGCCGCGGCGCCGGCGGAGCGGGAGGCGGCGGCGCCGGCGGCACCACCCCGCCCAGCTGCGCGGCCGGTCTGGCCGGCTTCCACCCCTCGAACCTCCCCGCGTCGCTGGCGATCCCGACCGGGCTGCCGACCGTCACCCAGTCGGTGAACACCATCTTCGACACCGATACCCTCACGTTCACCAACGCGATCGCGACCGACGGCGGGGCGCCCGTCGCTATGCAGGTCACGCTGGCCGACGGGCGCAAGGCCACGGTGCTGTTCTTTCAGAGCTACACGCTCGCCACCGGATTCACGCTCACCGTCCGGGGACAGCCCCCGCTCATCCTGGCGGCCAACGACACGCTGGAGATCGACGGCACGATCGTCACCGGCCCGAGCCCGACCAACCAGTGGTACGGGGGCGGCGCCGCCGCGCCGGCCACCACGGCGCGCGGCGGAATCTGCGCACTCAACAACTGTTCGGGCGGCGGCGGGGCCGGCAGCGCGGACCCGGCCCTCGAGATGGGCTCGGGGGGCGGCGCGTTCTGCGGGAAGGGCGGCGCCGGATCGATCCTGAATCCGGACGGCGGGGTCGCGGCGACCGGTGGCCTCCCCTATGGCACACCGGAGCTGGTTCCCCTGGTCGGCGGAGCCAGCAGCGGGAGCGCGAGCTCGACCGTCGGTCAGTCCAACCATGGTGGCGGCGCCATCGAGCTCCTGGCGGGGAACGTGCTGACCGTGGAGGCGACGGCCGTCATCAACATGGGCGGGGGCGCCGACCTGTCTGCATACGCCGTCGGCGGGGGCAGCGGTGGTGGCATCCTTCTCGAGGCTCCGATCGTGAACCTCAAAGGGGCGCTCGCGGCCGCTGGCGCCAGCGGTGGCGCGTACCATGGCGGCGGCCAAAACGGATCGGTGACCTTGGCGGGCGCGGTGGGGGGCGGAACCGGGATCGGGGGCGTCGGTAGCAGCGCCACCTCGATCAACGGCGGCAACGGAACCGTGATGTCGACCACCAACTTCGGCGGCGGCGGCGGCGGCGCGGGTCGGATCCGGATCAACACCGGCTGCGGGGGCGCCCTCAACCTCAACTCCTCGGCGCTGGTCACACCGGGTGCCAGCACGCCCTGTTACACCACCGGCGCGCTGAAATAGGCCGCTTGTCCGTGCCCATGGACGCCCGACGATTTGCGACCGCGCTTGCGGTGCTGGCCGCTGTGTCCGGGAGTGGGCGCCGCGTGCGCGCAGAGCAGCCGACCGCCGCGCCGGCCGCTCCTGCAGCACCGACCGCGGCGCCTGCCGCTCCCGCAGCACCGTCGGCGAAGCCGCCCGTGTCCGCCGCTTCGACCAAGGCGGAGGCGCGACAGCGCTTCGACGAGGGGCTGCACCTGTTCGAGAAGGGCGATAACGCCGCGGCCCTGGCCGAATTCAGGCGCGCCTACGAGCTCATCCCCAACGTGCTGGTGCTCTTCAACATCGGCCTGGTGTACGCGGCGATGGATCGGCCGGTCGACGCGGTCGACGCGCTGGACAAGGTGCTCGACGCCCCGGCCGGCCTGGCGCCGGCGCAGGCGCTGAAGGCGCGGCAGGTGCGCGCCGATCAGGCGGCGCGCATCGCGGAGGTGACGGTGGTGACCGACAAGCCGGCCGTCATCGAGGTCGACGGGGTCGAGGTGGGCCGCACGCCGCTCGAACGCCCCCTGCGCTTCGCCAGCGGCGCGCACGTGCTGTCGGCGCTGGCGCCCGGTTGCCTGCCGGCGCGGCGGGAGATCACGCTGGCGGGGCGGACCACGCAGACGCTGACGCTGGCGCTGCTGCCGACCGAGAGCAGCAACGCGCACCTGACGCTGGTGGTTCCCACGCCGGGCACCGAGGTGCTGGTCAACGGGCAGCGCGCCGGTCTGACGCCGCTCCCGACCAGCATCGCCGTGGCGCCGGGCGCGGCGGTCATCGAGCTGCGGCGTTCCGGCTACCGCAGCGCGAAGCGCACCATCCAGGTCGACGAGGGCTCGAACGGCACCTTGACCTTCGAGCTCGAAGAAGATCCCGCCACGCCGGCCTCGCTCAAAGGGCGCCTGCGCGTCACCCCCAGCGAAGCGGGCGCGATCGTCAGCGTCGACAGCGTCGTGCGCCCCGACGCGCCGACCGGCATCGCCCTGGTCGCGGGTCCGCACGCCCTGCGGGTCGAGCGCGCCGGCTTCCTGCTGTTCGAACGCCAGGTCGACGTGGGCGCGGGCGCCGAGACCTCGCTGGTGGCGAGCCTGGTCCCGACGGCCGAGACCCGGGCCGCGACCGACGAGAGCAACCACGTCCGACACGTCTGGGGCGGCTCGCTGATCGCGGGCGGCGCCGCGATCGCCGCGGGCTCCGTGATTCTTGCCGTCGTGGCCGGGCATGACGTGACCACGACCGAAGCCACGCTCGCCCAGCAGATCGCCATCGAGCAAGACCCCAATCAGAACTGCTGGAGCCTGAACCCCGACTACGCCTTCTTTCACTGTGGCGAGACCAAGGCAGCGGACCAGGATGCCGTCAGCTCGGCCAAGCTCAAACGCGATCTGGCGTACGCCGGGATCGGCCTGGGCGTGGTCGTCGCCGGCGTGGGAACCTATCTCCTGGTCACTGGCAAGCACGCTTCGGAGGGCACCGGCCTGTCGGCCTCGTCCTTCGGCCTCTGGACCGACGGCCAAACCAACGGCCTGACCTTTGGCGGAAGGTTCTGAGCGCCGTTACTGGAACGGGTTGTCTCGCGCCAGACCGGTGTCGGAGGCGCGCGTGCGGGCCGGCCGAGGCGGCGGAGGCGCCTCGTCGACGGGTCGATCGGTCTTGGTCGCCGTCCGCCGCTGCTTCTTGGCGGTGGTAGGTGGGTCGACAGCGGGCGCGCTCTCCCGGCGCGGCGACGGCGCGGCGACCACCGGTACGGGCGCGGCCGGCGCGGGCGGCGGCGCGGTGGCCGCAGGTTGGGCCGCTGGCGGACCGCCGGCCATCTGCGGCGAAGGCTGTGGTCCAGGGTGGTGGGTGGCGGCCAGGATCACGATCATCACCACGACCGCGACCAATCCGGCGGCCACGCCCGCCCACAGGCGATGGCGGCCCGTCGCCGCGACCGCCACCGGCGCCACCGGGCGCGGAATCTCGGAGGCCGAAGCGCCCAGGGTGGTCGAGACGCCGATGGGCGGCGTGGAAACCGCCAGCGGCAGCGTCGAGGTCGCGAAGATCGCCTCCAGCTCGCTGCCCAGCTCGCGCGCGCTCTGCGGCCGGCCGGCCGGATCCTTGGACAGACAGCGCATGATGAGCTGGTCGAGCGCGGGCGGGATCGAGGCGTAGCGCGACGGCGGGTCGGGGGCGAGCGTGACCTGCTTGGTCAGGACCTCCATGAAGGTCTCGCCCTCGAACGGCAGCCGCCCCGCGTAGAAGCGATAGAGGATCACACCCATCGCGTAGATGTCGGTGCGGTGGTCGACGGCGCGGCCGTGGCATTGCTCGGGCGACATGTAGTGCGGCGTGCCCATCACGGCGCCGGTCTGCGTGGACGACTGGTCGGCGGCCGCGACCAGCTTGGCGATGCCGAAATCGAGCAGCTTGACGAAGGGCCGTCCGCGCCGCGGCGTCA
>JADGRB010000421.1 GCA_017881315.1 Pseudomonadota bacterium | reverse complement strand
CGGTCGACCAGGATCGGCGTGTAGAGCATGCCGACGCCGATCCCGAACATGCCGACGCAGCCGAAGTAGAGGCCCAGCTTCCAGGGCGCCGGCAGCGGCATCCCCAGCCAGACCATCGCCTGGATGAGCACGCCCATCCCGGCCATCGATGCCACGGACGCGGCCATGGTCTGGATGTAGTTGGCGCCGTGCTTGCCCTCGACGCCGTAGCCGGTGGTCACGCTGCTGCCGAGGATGCCGGCCAGCACCTGTCCGCCGACGGAGAACCCCAGGCTGAACGTCATGTAAGCGCTGGTGATCCCGCCCAGTGGCCCGAGGATGAAGAGCGCGACCGAGGCGAGGAGCAGGTGGTACCTGACGCTCCCGGGCTCGGGCAGGAAACGGCGCAGCGATCTGCTCATGCGCGTCCCGGTCCCTGCGCATCGTGCAGCCGCGCGCGCCCGATGATCACGGCGCGCCGCACGTAGTCGCCCAGCGCCGTCACGCCGAGCGCGAACGCCAGGAGCGCCAGCGCGCGCGCCGGAAACCCCAGCATGAGCGCCGCGATCGCCAGGAACTGCGCGACCGTCGCGGCCTTGCCGAGCAGGCTGGCGCGGAAGTCGTAACGCAACCAGCGCCGCAGCGCGGGGCTGGCGCGGTAGACGATCACCATCGGAAGCTGCAAGAGCTCGCGCGCCACGATGAGCGCCAGGATGCCGAAGGAGACCCCGCGCTCGAAGTGCAGCGCGGCCAGCACCGCCGCGATGAACAGCTTGTCGCAGGTGGGATCGAGCCAGGCGCCCGCGCCCGCCACGTCGATGCCGCGGCGGCGCGCCAGGGTGCCGTCGAGCACGTCGGTCACCGCCGCCGCCGCCATGACGCCCAGCGCGCGGAGCGGGTGCGCCGGCGTCGGCCCGAGCGCGATCCAGAACAGCCACCCGAGCGGCAATCGGGCCAGGCTGAGCAGGTTGGGGAGCGTGAAGAAGGCGAAGGGGGGCGACGCGGACATCGGCCTTCGGCAAGCGTAACATTGACGGGAGCGCCGCCATGAGCCGCACCGACATTTCCGATCCCAGCGACGATGAGATTGTCCGCGGCGTCATCGAGGGCCGTCCCGTGCGGATCGTCGCGGTGACCACCACGGCCGTGGCGCGCGAGGCCGCCCGCCGGCATCAGGCGGGGACGGCGGCCACGATCGCGCTCGCGCGCGGGCTGACCGCGGGGCTCTTGCTGGCGACGCTCACCAAGGACGACGAGCGCGTGACGCTGCAGGTGCTGGGCGACGGGCCGCTCGGTGGGCTGACCGCCGACGCCACCGCCGCCGGTACCGCGCGCGCGTACGTCAAGCATCCCGGAGTCGCCCTGGCGGTCTCATCCGGGGCGCGCGTCAGCCTGGCCGCGGCGGTCGGACGCAACGGCCTGGTGAGCGTGCTCCGCGACGTCGGTCTGGGCGAGACCTTCAGCGGTCGAACCGCGATCGCGACCGGTGAGATCGACGAGGACGTCGAGCGATACCTGGAGGCCAGCGAGCAGATCGCGAGCGCGCTGGCCTGCGACGCGACGCTGGCGCCGGACGGAACGATCGCTTTCGCCGCCGGGATCCTGGTCCAGGCGCTCCCCGGCAGCGACGGCGCTGCCCGGGTGGCGGCCGCGCGACTTCTGCTCGCCGGCGGTGAGTTCCTGGCTGCGCTCGGCCCGGGACCGCGCGACGGCGAGGCGGTGGTCGCCGCCGTGCTCGGCGGCCAGCTCGGCGAGGTCCGGATCCTCGACCGGCGCCCGGTCCGCTTCGATTGCCCTTGCTCGCGGGCCCGGGCCGGGACGTCGCTGGCGCTGCTCGGCGACGCCGAGCTGACGGCGATGATCCTCGACGACGGCCGGGCCGAAGTGACCTGCAACTTCTGCCGCGCCCACTACGAGTTCGACGAGGCGGCGCTGGAGGTCATTCGCCGCGAGACCGTCAAGCCGTCCGGTCCGCCCAGCTAAGTCTAGACTCAGTGGATCGCGTCGGGGGAGGGACGGCTTTGCCGGCCCGAGCCCATCGCGGGGGGCCAGGGACCCTTTGAGGGTCCCTAATGAAATAGCGCGTCGACCTGGTGGCGTTCCGGGACCGCGGGCGGTGCGCCGCCGGCGGGGATGATCGTCTGATCGATGATCTGCCCCTCGGCGCAGCGGATGTCCTCCTCGCCGGGTGCGGCTGGACCGCAGATCGCTTCGAGGGCGATCTCCGCCGGGCGCACGCTGATCTTGAGGAAGCCGTGGTGGATCGCGCGGAAGGCCGTGAACGGTGGCGGCTTGCAGTCGCTCCACAGACAGGTGGTCGCCGCGTGCTCGAGCGCGCCGCCGCCGATCCCCGCGGTCACGTACACCACGTGCGCTTGCGGCTTGGTCCGCTCGTAGACGTGGCTGTGACCGTTCAGATTGAGCACGTACTTCTTGAACCGCTTGCCCCAGCCGTCGAGGATCGCGCGGAGCGCAAGGTCGCTGCCGTGGTGGCCGGACGAATAGACGGGCCGGTGCCCGGCCGTGATGATGAACTTTATCTTCGCGTCGGTCTCGGCGTCCGCGAGCAGCGGCTCGGCGCGCGCGGCCCAATCGGTCCAGGTGTCGTGGGTATAGGGCTCGGGATAGACGATGAAGCGGACCGATCCGAAATCGAACCAGTACCAGTCCTCCCCGCAGCAGCCCAGGGCGGGCGCGCCCGGGGAGGCGGCCGCGTGCGGGAGCGCGAACCGCCCCTTGTAGTTGCGCAGGTCGTCCTGCCGCGGATCCTCCCACTCGTGGTTGCCCCACACCGGCATGTAGGCCGCGCGCTGCGACCAGATCATGACGTCGTCGAAATGGCGATCCACCGCCGCCGGCGTCTCGAGATCGGCGTACGACAGATCGCCGAGCGCGAGCACGAACGCCGGGTCGCTGCGCCGGATGTCGCGATGCACGCCGGCCGCGGACGGCTGATTGGCCGCGTCGCCCAGATCGCCCACCGCCGCGAAGGTGAACCCCGAGGCTCCCGGCGGGGGCGGCGCGCGAAAGCTGCGCGGAACCGGCCTCGCGGGGTGGCCGACCTCATAGAGGTATTCGAGGCCGGGGACCAGCTGGTCGGCGACAGCCTCCCACCAGGGGCCGGGCGCCGAGGGCGGCAACGGGCGCGGGGAATGCCCGATCACCGTGCGCGGCGGGAGATCCTTGGCCCAGTAGCGCAGCGTCGATCCGCCCCCGCGCCAGTCGAACGTCACGGCGTCGGGCGCCGTGTACGTGAAGTGAACCTCGTGCGGCTCGTCGACCGGCTGGGGCGGCGCCGGCATCGAGGCGTCGAAATACATCAGATCCTTCGCACGCTGAGGACAGCCCGTCGCCGTCGCGATGAGGGTCGCCAGAAACGCGGGCGCTAGCTTCCGCACTGGCCGCGCTGCCGCAAGAAATGATCGGCCAGCACCAGCGCCAGCATCGCCTCCACGATCGGCACCGCGCGCGGCAGCACGCAGGGATCGTGGCGACCACGCGCCTTGATGGTGGTGTCGTGGCCGTCCTCGTCGACGGTCTCCTGCTCGCGCAGGATGGTCGCGGTCGGCTTGAAGGCCACCCGGATGACGATGTCTTCGCCGTTCGAGATGCCGCCCTGCACGCCGCCCGAACGGTTGCCGCGCGTCCGCACCCGCCCACCGCCGTCGTAGAAGGGATCGTTGTGCTGGCTGCCGCGCAGGCGGGTGCCGGCGAAGCCGCTGCCGATCTCGAAGCCCTTGGCGGCCGGCAGCGACAGCATCGCCTTGGCCAGATCGGCGTCCAGCTTGTCGAACACCGGCTCGCCCAATCCGACCGGGACCCCGCGCGCGACCGCCTCGACCACGCCGCCCAGCGAGTCGCCCGCCTTGCGGGCTTCGTCGATGAGCGCGATCATGCGCGTCGCGGTCGCCGCGTCGGGGCAGCGGACGATGTTCGCCTCGACCGCGTCGCGCGAGACGGTGGCCGGGT
>JADGRB010000420.1 GCA_017881315.1 Pseudomonadota bacterium | reverse complement strand
GAAGAAGGTTCCTTCCTGCATCGGGTAGTTCACGCGATCGACGCCCCAGCCAATGCTGGTGTCATTGGAGTCGAGCCAGAGGGGCACATGGACACCCGCGGTGTTGACGTGGGCCATCAGGCAGGACGAGATGCCCTCCATGCACTGGGCGCTGCTCGCGACGCTGCCGTTCTTCCAGGCGGGGCAGAGACCGAGCCCGCCGGCGAAGGTGTAGTTGCTGCCGTTCTGGTCCTGCTTGACCAGCGAGTCATTGGCGGCGAGGGCGCATTTGATCAGGTAGGAGACCGTCTTACGGCCGCCCGAGGTGGTCATGAGACCGTTGATCGACGACAGGCCGTTGATCGACGACAGGCCGTTGATCGACGACAGACCGTTGATCGACGACAGACCGTTGATCGACGACAAGCCGTTGATCGACGACAGGCCGTTGATCGACGACAAACCGTTGATCGACGAGAGTCCCAGGTCGTGGGTCCCCGTTTCGATGTCGCTGGCCTGGTCGCCGCCGCAGCCGATAAGGCCGACGATGGCGCCCAGTGCAATGCTGATTTGGATGGTGCGTTTGCTTACTTCTCTCATTTGATTTCTCCCTGAGGCAACCCGGCCGACTGCTTGAGTCCCGTGGTTTTGCGTCGCCCGATCGCTCGGGGTTTGCGGTTTTTCACAAGGTGTAGTTACGTGGACAGACCAAGACAAAAGCAGTAATCGAGCCAACTGTTTTTTGTGTGAATGTTGCGCCGTTCCGGGGTGTCTGGACACCAATCGTTGTCGCCGAAACAACAGAGAGTGATGCTTCCGAAACAACGCTGGCGGGAGTGAAGTCGCTGACGAGCGCCGCTGCGACGCATCACGCCAAAGAGACTGTCAGACTGCGTTGAGCTCTCTGCTCGCCACGATGCCGCCCGTCGCGGCCAGCGATGTGCTCACACCGATCGGAGACCGCTATTTCTGACAAGCCTCGACCGATCGCGACAAGACGTTAGGTAGGCCATTCGTGAGTCATCTGCGTCTCGCTCCCCGCACGGTTCCGCTGATTTCGCTCGACGATTCCTGTCTCGGCGCCTTCCAGCAGGAGCTCGATTACGTCCATCGTTCGTTCCGGCGACTCGGCGTGATGTCCTTCGAGGTGGACGATCTGACCCAGGATCTTTTCGTCGCCCTTCGTCGATCCTGGGGCACGTACGATCCAAACCGTCCCCTGCGCCCGTACCTGTTTGGGTTCGCCTTCCGGATCGCCGCGGCCCACAAGCGAAAGCGGCGGCGCGAGGTGGCGATGGGGATCGGCAGCGAGGTGGACGACACGGGGCCGCGGCCCGATGAGGAGCTGCAGTCGAAGCAGGCGCGCGCCGTGATCTTGGCGGCGCTTGACCGTATTCCGCTTCCGAGGCGCGCGGTCCTCGTGATGCACGAGCTCGACGACGTCCCGGTGAACGAAGTGGCATCCGTCCTCTCCATCCCTGCCTTCACGGTCTATTCGCGGTTGCGGAAGGCTCGTCGAGAGCTCCAGGCGGGGATTCGGCGCCTTCTGAGACAGGTCGCCGGCGAATGATCTGGTCGCGCGCAAAGTTATCGCCGGAGGTCCGTTTGCTGCTGGATCGCGAGCGATTGATTACAGTCCTGCCCGCCGCCGCCCGTGCCCGGGCGCTCTCACGAGCGCGTGCCGCGCTGGCCGCGGGGGTGGCCACACGGCCGATCTCGTCGAGGGCGCCGTCGGCAGCTCGATGGGCGGCGGCGGCGGGGCTGGCCTGCGTGGCGACCGTGACGGTGGGAGCGGCCGCGTATGAGCTTGGCCTCCGCGCACGGCCGACGGCGGCCGTCGCTGCATCGCCGCGCGCAGATACCGCGCCGCTCCAGCCGAACGTCGCGAGGTCCCTGGTCGGAACCCTGCCCGTCACACCGATGCACCCGGGCAGGTCGGCGATCTTGCGAGATCACGCGGCCAGAGAGGAGCTGCGCCTTCTTCAGCAGGCGCGCGCGGCGGTCGCCGGAGAGGACTTCCTCGCCGCGAAGCGGCTGCTCGCCGAGCACGCGCGTCGTTTCAAGACAGGGCGGCTGACGGAGGAGAGGGAGGCACTCGAGGTGAGGACGCTCGCCGGCCTCGGTCGCCGCGACGATGCCCGTCGTGCGGCCGCCGATTTTGAGGCGCGCTTTCCGCGCAGCCCCCTTTTGCTGACGGTTAGTCAGATGCCCGACTCGGCGCCGTAACTGGCTAGCTTCTCCCAGTGCGGCGCCCGGCTCGCCGCAACACACAACTCGGCTCGCGCAATTTCGTGACCGGTCGAGTCGACGGGCTGGTCATGCTCTCGACCTGGGCCGTGACGCGCCACGAGACGGCCCTCTGGACGACAGCCCGCACGGGTCTTGTCCTGGGCCTGGATCTTGGCGTGCGCTTTTTCTCAGGAGATCTTTAGCCGGCAACCACCTAGTATTGAGCTGTTCGTGAGCCATTTGCGCCTACTTCAGTCGCCTCCGAGCCGGGTAACCCCGGACGAGGCTTGCCTGGAGGCCTTCCAGGCGGAGTTTGACTACATCCATCGGACGTTGCGGCGGCTCGGCACAAGTCCGTCGGAGACGGACGATCTGGCGCAGGAGGTCTTCCTCGTCCTGCACAAATGCTGGAGCGCGTACGATCCCGGGCGACCGCTGCGTCCGTACCTCTTCGGGATCGCGTTCCGGATCGCCGCCGCGCATCACCGCAAGCGCAAACGCGAAGTGCCGTTCGAGATCATCGAAGTCAGCGCCACGGACCCTGGACCGGACGAGGCGCTTCAGACCAAGCAGGCGCGCGCGCTGGTGCTGGCGGCGCTCGAACATATTCCCCTCCCGAGGCGCGCGGTGCTGGTCATGCATGATCTCGACGGCGTTCCCGTCGAGGACGTGGCCTCGGTCCTCGGAATCCCGAGGTTCACCGCCTATTCGCGGTTGCGAAAAGCCCGCCGCGAGCTGGAAAGCGCCGTGCGGCGATCGACGAAGGCGAGGACTTGATGAGCGCGCCTTCCCCGCTTGCGCCGGAAGTCAGCGCTCTGCTCGAGCGAGAGCGTGACATCCCGGCTGTCTCGCCATGGCAACGCTCCCGGGCGGTGGCTCGCGCCCGGGCAAGCCTGGCCACGCCCTACGTGGCGACCACAGCCGCATCGGGCGCGGCGCCCCGGACCCGGTGGGCCGCGGCCGCGGCAGCAGCCTTGGTGGTCAGCGCGGCCGTCGGCGCTGCGGCCTATGAGCTCCACGTTCGAAAGGCATCCAGGCCGGAGACGCGTCCGGAGGTGGTCGCGCCTGTCGGCGACGTTGTAGCGAGGGCTCCCGCCGCAGAGCCGTCCGCGGTGGCGGTCGGCGAGCTGGTCCCGAGGCCCATGCCTGCCGTCGACGCTCCGATGTCATCGCGAGCGGAGGCGGTCCGCGCGGAGTTGCGCCTTTTGCGCCAGGCGCGCGTCGCAGTCGCACGCGGCGATTTTGCAGCCGCTTTGTCGCCGATCGCTGAACACGCGCGCCGCTTCAAAAACGGCAGGCTCGCAGAGGAACGGGAGGCCCTGCGGGTCAAGGCGCTGGCTGGCCTTGGCCGGATGGAGGAGGCCCGCCACGCCGCCGTCGCTTTCCGGGCGCGCTTTCCGCGCAGCGTGCTTCTGCCGGCAGTCAGTAAGATGCCGGCACCGGCGCCGTGATCGCGGCTGGGCGCCGACCGCTCCGTTAAGGAGCTGGGTCGCACGTCAACGGAGGCCATAGCCACCCGCTCGCCGCACGGCCAGCAGCAGCTGGCCGGAAACTACCTCACGCCCGCGATGGCCGTGATCTCAGGGCTTGCCCACGAAGGTTGTGACGCTCTGGGCAGCAAGCGTTGCGCTGAAGCGGCCGCTGCTGACCGTGATGGGGCTCTGGGAAGCGAGGCTGTCGGTGGCTGAAGTCACCCACGGCGTGATGCTGCAGGGGGCGGTGCCGGAAACGTAGAGCGAGATC
>JADGRB010000172.1 GCA_017881315.1 Pseudomonadota bacterium | reverse complement strand
CCCGCGAAGGGCTCGAGCCGGCCAAGCCGGCTCTCCCCCACGCGATCGATGTCGAACTGTCTGGGGCTCGACATTGGAACCAGCAGCGTCAAGGCGGCGCTCTTCGACGGGCGAGGCCGGACGGTCGCGCGCGCCAGCGAGCCGCTGGCGATGCGGGTGCCGCAACCCGGGTGGGCGGAGCAGAATCCGGTCGACTGGTGGAAGGCTGCGACGCGCGCGATCCGGCGGGCGGTCGGCTCGGGGCGCTCCGCCCGACGCGTCGACGCGATCGGCCTTTCCGGTCAGATGCATTCGTCGGTCTTTCTCGACGCCGCCGGCAAGGTGATCCGACCGGCGCTGCTCTGGTGCGACGGCCGGACCACCGCGCAGTGCCACGAGATCGCGTCGCGCGTCGACCAGGCCTCCTTGCGGAGCTGGGTCTCCAACCCGCCGCTGGAGGGCTTCACGCTCCCCAAGATTCTCTGGCTGCGCGACAACGAGCCGGCGGCGTTCGCGCGTCTCGCCAAGGTGCTGCTCCCGAAAGACTATGTCCGGCTGCAGCTCTCCGGCGTCCTCGCCACCGAGCCGTCCGACGCCTCCGGGACGCTGCTCTTCGACGTCGCCAACCGACGCTGGAGCCGCGAGATGCTGGCCGCGATGGATCTTTCGCCGGACCTCTTGCCCGACGTGGGCGGCTCGACGGAGATCCTGGGGACCGTCTCGGCGCGCGCCGCGACGGCGACCGGCCTCGCCGCGGGGACCCCGATCGTCGGCGGCGGTGCGGACAACGCCTGCGGCGCGGTCGGCGTGGGCGCGGTCGCGCCGGGCGCGGTGGTCGCCAGCTGGGGGACCTCCGGAACGGTCGTTTGCCCGACGGCGGCGCCCAAGGTCGATCCGCAGATGCGCGCCCACACCTTCTGCCACGCGGTTCCCGACACCTGGTACGTGATGGGCGTGATGCTGACCGCCGGGGCCGCCTTCGCCTGGCTGGAGCGCGAGCTGGCGCAGGAGCTGGCCAAGAAGAAGGACGCCGCCGATCTCCTCAACCGCGAGGCCGCGCGCGTTCCCATCGGCGCGCTCGGCCTGACGTTTCTTCCCTATCTGCAGGGCGAACGCACGCCCCATCGCGATGCCGAGGCGCGGGGCGCGTTCGTGGGGCTGTCGCTGGCCCACACCCGTGCGCACCTGACCCGCGCGGTGCTGGAAGGGATCTGCTTTGGCTTGCGCGACAGCCTGGCGATCATCGAAGAGCTCGGACTGGCGGTTCCCGAGGTCATGATCACCGGCGGCGGCGCGAACGCCTCGTTCGTGCGTCAGCTCCAGGCCGACGTCTACGGCAAACCGGTCGTCCCCGTCGACCAGGGTGAAGGCCCGGCGCTGGGCGCCGCCCTGCTGGCGGCCGTCGGTGCGGGCGCCTTCCCGGACGTCGCCGCCGCCGTGCAGACGATTCGCCGCCGGCCCGCGGTGGGCCCGCGCGCGGACGCCCACCGCGCCTACGACGAGCCCTACCGCCGCTTCACCCGCCTCTACCCCGCCCTGCGCGCCGCCCGATGAGTGCGACCCCGAGCGACGTCCACACGCTCACCAACGCCCGCGGATCGTTCGCGCGCATCGCGACGTTCGGCGCGACGCTGGTGGAGTTGCAGGTCCCCGATCGCGACGGCCGCCTCGGCAACGTGGTGCTCGGGCTCGACGATCCCGGCGACTACGCCGGGCAGAATTTCTTTCTGGGCGCGACCTGCGGCCGGGTGGGGAACCGAATCCGGAACGCGCGCTTCACCTTGGACGGAAGAACTTACGATCTGGAGGCCAACGATCCGCCGCACCATCTGCACGGCGGCTCGCGCGGCTGGCACCGGGCCCGCTGGACCGCGGAGCCGGTCACAACAGCCGACGGTGACGCGGTCGCGCTGACGCTCATCTCCCCCGACGGCGACGGCGGCTACCCCGGCACGGTCGAAGCCCGGGTGATCTACACCCTCACCAAGTACGACGCCCTGCGTGTCGAAATGAGCGCGACCACCGACCGGCCGACGCCGATCAATATGGTCCACCACAGCTACTTCAACCTGGCGGCCACCGGAACGATCCTCGACCACGCGCTGACCATATTCGGCGATGCCTACACCCCGGGGGATCCCGTCGTTCCCACCGGCACCATCGAGCCGGTGGCCGGCACGCCGTTCGACTTCGGGTCGCCGAAACGCGTCCTGCCCGATCTCGACCACAACTTCGTGGTCCGCCACGCGACGCCCGGTCAGGTCCGCGCCGTCGCGCGCCTCCACGATTCCCGATCCGGACGCACCATGACCGTGGTCTCCGACCAGCCCGGGTTGCAGGTCTACGCGGGCAAGTTCCTCGACGGCTCGACCTCCGGCGGAGGCCGAGCCCACGCCCGGAACAGCGGGATCTGCCTGGAGACGCAGGCCTTCCCGAACGCGATCAACGTCCCCGACTGGCGGGATCAGGTCGTGCTTCGTCCCGGCGAGACCTACCGCCACTCGACGATCTACACGTTCACCGTCGGAACGTGATTGCGGCAACCGCCGTCCCGCGAGACAAGTTACGGATGTACCTCCCGGCGTCCTTCAGCCTCGACGATGAAGTCACGATCGAAGCCTTCATTGGGCAGTACGACTTCGCGACCATCGTGACCGCCTCGTCGAGCGGGCCGATCGTGACCCACGCGCCGTTGATCGCGAGGCGGCGTCCCGAAGGCCTGGTGCTCGTCGGTCATGTCGCCCGCGCGAACGATCATTGGCGGGCGATGGACGGCGCGTCCCCGACGGTGGCCATCTTTCACGGTCCGCACGGCTACGTCTCGCCGACCTGGTACGCCAGCGGCCCGGCGGTGCCGACCTGGAACTACGCCGTCGTCCACGCCCACGGAAAGCCGCGGGCGGCAAAGGACGACAGCTTCACGGAAGCGGCGGTGTCGGAGCTCGTCGCCAAGTACGAAGTTGGACCGGATGCGTGGCGCATCGATGACCTACCAACCGACTTCCGGGATGATCTCATGGCCGCCATCGTCGGGTTCGAGATGCCGGTGGAGAGGCTCGAGGCCAAGTTCAAGCTCAGTCAAAATCGCAACGATGACGATCGCGCCGGCGCCATCGCGGGCCTGCAGCGCCGATCGTCGGGCGAAGCGTCCGCTCTCGCCGACCTCATGCGGCGGGCCATGATTGGCAACGCACCGGGCGAAGACGGCTAGTTGCTCACGAACATGACGTTGTCGATGGTCAGCATGGCGTTCGTACACGCCGCCTGGACGCCACCGTCGGGGGGCGCGGCCGACTGGAGCTGCCACTGCAGACCGACGATCTGCATCGGGATCGACCCGGCGTCGGCATGGCCGCTCCCCGTCACCTCCGTGAAATGGACCGTGACGGGATCGCCCGGCATGACCTTCACCTGCGGGAAGCTGTAGCAGCCCGCATCGCACCCGCCTTGGTTCGAGATGGCCTGATCGGCGAAGGTCTTGACCTGAAAGTAGACATCGCAACCGGCGGGAGTTCCGCCCAGCGTGAACGAGACGCCGGTCCAGGTGGACGTGTTGACGCACTCGCCGAACATCATGCCGCCCCCAGCGTAATCGGCCACCGCGACGGTTCCCGGACCGGTCGTGGTGGACCCGGTCGGCTGCACGCCGATGTCCAAGACACCTGCGGTCGTGTCCACCCCGGCATGCCAGGTTCCCGAATTCGGACCGGCATACGCGTAGATGGCACCCTGCAGATTGCCGGCGACGCCCCATTTGCCGGAAGCGTCGGTCCAATCGGTCCCGGACGTGAATCCCGTGAGGAGCCCGGTCGCCGGATTGACGCCCGACGAACACTGTAACTGCGAGCTGGTGGTCGTCGACCCACCGGCGCCCGTCGTTCCCGCCGTGCCAGTCGCCCCGCCCGAGCCGACGCTGCCGCCGGCACCCGTCGTTCCCGCCGTGCCGGTGCTCCCGCCCGAACCGGTGGTGCCGCCGCTTCCCGGCCCCGCCGCCCCCGAGCCTCCGCAACCGACCAGCGCCAAGCTCGCAACGAGCGCACCACATGTTCCGACCAGCAGGAGTGTTCCGATTGGCTTGGCCATCTGCAGCCGTCCTTTCCGTGTAAGTAAAAGTGGATCCGTAAAAAAATCGCTAGTTATCACGGATTCACCGGTCAGAGAAGCACCAGCCGGCCCCCGATGATGCGAACCGGACTACGGTGTTCCGCCGTCCGGCTCTCCCGGGGCGCCGCCGTCGGGTGGGGGCAGCTCTTCGCGGAAGCCGAGCAGCGTGTTCTTCTGGTCGAGAGGCGTCAGCTTCACGGAGAGCTTGCTGTCGCCGAAGGTGTAAGCGCGGGTCTGCACGGGAATGTATCCGTCGGATCGGACGATCAGATCGAGGGGCCCCGAGTCGCGCGGGCGCTGCACGACCAGCGGCGCGTGCGGCGCGACGATGCCGAGGCGCTTCTTCCCCCAGAACACCATCGCCTTCTTGGCCGAAGGAATGATGGTGATGACGATCCGGACCGTGGCGGCGGGCGCCTGGTCGAGCGGCGGGTTGGGCGCAGCGACATCGATGGGCAGCGGCGGCCGCCCGGCATCGGGCGCCGCGACGGCAGCCGCCACCGCGAACGCCCCAATCGTGAGGCCGGCGATCAGCCAGGCAGCCCCCGGCAGGCGCCCGACGCGAACCCGCCCCCGAGGGGCAAAACGAGATAGCAACGCGGGGATCCGCATCTTCAATCGCCGCAACAGCTTCCCCCTCCCGCCTTGTCGCCCGACTCCGGCGCCGGCGGCGGCGGGCCGGGCGGGTACTTGTTCCAGGGCTCGGGCACGTAGCCCAGCACCGGCTTCTTCTGATCGCCCATGATGTTGCCCTCGAGCACGTTCACCGGCATCGGCGGATCGAGCTCGTAGAGGTAGCCGCGCGAGGGGATCCGCATCTCGTAGACCGTGTTCTTCTGGAGGAACTGTCGCGTGAAGCCCATCGGCTGATCGCCCGCCACCCGCATGTGCCGGTGCCGCAGGATGAACGAGTAGAGGCGGATGGCCAGGTGGTTGGGCAGCCGGTGGCAGCCGTGCGAATAGCCGTTGGCGCTGTAGATCGACAGGTAGTCCGACGAGCCGTGCGCGCGCACGCCGTTGTCCCAGTCCTTGCCGCCGCTCTGGCTGGGGACCACGAAGTAGCCGGCGATGAGGCCATAGGCCGACAGGAACCCCGGCCCCAGCTCGTCGTAGTTGACGATGCCCATCCACTTGCCGTTGACGATCTTGCCTTTGATCAAGGAGCGAATCGGCGTCGAGGTGGGCGCGATCCAGACCGGCCCCGAGACCACGTGCCGGATCACGCGCGGCCCTATGTCGGAGCCCTTGTAGCGGAAATATTCGTAGCCGTTGCTGGCCTGATCGGCGCGCCACCCGCCGATGGTGGTGCGCCAGTGCGACAGCGCCACCAGCTTGCCGCCCACCCGGTCGTAGAGCGTCAGCGACGGGTACTTCTTGCGCGCCTGCGGCTTGTAGTGCCCCTTGTCGTCGAAGGGGACGTCGTACCAGACGTCGCCGCGATCGACGACGATCGACAGATCCATCTCGGGGCCGTAGTAGTCGGGGCGCGGCGGGAGCTTGACCGCGACGCGCAGCCGCTTGAGATCGTCGGGCCCGTGGCGCTTGAAGAAGGCCAGCGCCGACGGGGCGTCGGGCAGGCCCATCTGCGCGAGCGCCGCCTTGGTGTACTCGTCGACCAGGTTGCGAACCTTGGACGTCGAGCCGTCTTCGAGAATCGCGGCGGCGGAGACCACCCGCTCGCGGAGCGCCCGCACCAGCGCGTCGTAGTCGTTGTCGAGCAGCGATCGGGACAAGGCCTCGACCGTCTTGCGGCGCAGGAAGTTGGCCTCGTAGATCATGTGCTTGCGCTGGAAATTCCGGACCGCCAGCCGCATGGCATCGTCGTAGATGCCGGGTTGATGGTGGTTCTTGCCGGTGCCGAGCAGCCCCTCGCAGGTGAGCCGCTTTTCGACCGCGGCCATCGCCGGCTTCTCGGCCGCGCGCTTTTCGACGAGCTTCACCTTGGCCGCCAGCGCCGGCTGGCGGGTGGCCAGATCGTCCAGCGTCGCCGCGTGGAGCTTGCGGCGCGCGTCTTCGAGCTCCGCCCGGATTCGACTCAGGTGCCGCTCGTCCTTCTTGAGATCCGCCGGCGCCACGTAGGTGACCGTCTCGACGGCGTCGAGCGCGTCGGCGTTCTCCTGGTCGAGGCAGGGGTGCTGCTCGTCGGCGAGGAAGCGCGCCCGCAGCACCGACAGCGACGGGAAGATGCCGTAGAGCTCGAGGTAGTTCTTGCTCCCGGCGGCCAGCGGCTCGCCGTCCTCATCGAGCTGATCGTTGGCGAGGCCCAGGAAGATCCGGCGGTAGCGGTTGGAGAGGGGCTGGCCGTCGGCCCCGACCTGCTCGGCGAAGATGTAGGGCGTCCAATCGTCGGACAGATCGACCAGCGTGAAGCCGGCCGCCTCCGCCTCGTCGGCGTCGATCCAGCGCTCTTGCTGGGGTGCCTGCGGGTTGGCGGGCGCCTGCCCGGGCTGCGGCGGGGCGACCACGAACAAGGCGCGCCGCTCGGGCAACAGATCCGAACGGGGCTTGAGCGCTTCCGCCTCCGAAACCGGCGCGCGGAGTGCCGCCGGGCGCGCGGCCGTCGGTGTGCCAGCCGGCGAGGCCGGCGCCGCCGCGCTGGACGCCGGGCGCCCCCCGGCGTTGCTGGCGGGCGGACCCTCGCCATGCAGCTGCGCCGACTCGCGACAACCGGCAATCACGACCAGGCCCGCGATCGCGAGCCCGGACCAAGGACGTCCCCTCATCCACCCCCACCATACCAACGACCGCGCCCGCAGGCGAAAGAACTAGGACTTGTGTAGGACGACCCGGTCGCGGCCGCTGCGCTTGGCCTCATACATGGCGGCGTCCGCGGCCGCGATGAGCGGCTGGGCGTCGCGGGGTCCCCGCACCACGGCGACGCCCACGCTGATGGTCACCGCGATGAGCTTCCCTTCGTGCTCGAACTGCTTGCGCGACACGGCGACCCGCAGCCGTTCGCCCAGCGCGCGCGCGCCCTCGGGGTCGATTTCTCGGCAGATGATGGCGAACTCCTCGCCCCCGTAGCGGGACAGCACATCCTCGGCGCGGATGGTGGCGATCATCTCGCGCGCCACCGCCGCGAGCACGTAGTCGCCCGCCTGATGGCCGTAGCTGTCGTTGATCTTCTTGAAGTGATCGATGTCGACGAAGAGCAGCGCCAGCGACTTGTCGTGTCGCTCGGCGAAGCGCATCTCGGTGCGAAGCCGATCGGTGAAGTAGCGCCGGTTGAAGGTGGCGGTCAACCCGTCCCGGAGAGCAGACTCAAAAAGCTGTTTCTGATACCGCTCATCGGCCTGATCTTGAAAGGTAAACTTTAAGATCGTCGAGGCCCCCAACGCGACCTTGTCGCCGTCCGTCAGGTCGCAGCGCCTGATCCGGGCGCCGTTACAGAAGGTCCCGTTCGTCGAGTCGAGATCGCGGAGCACGAACTTGCCACCGTCGCGCTCCACGGCGGCGTGCGCGCGTGAGATGCCGTCGTCGAGGAGGCGGACCTCGGCGCTGTCGTCCCGGCCCAACACCGACCGATCGCCCTTCAGCTTGTGCATCTCGCCGAAGCTCGGTCCCGCGATGACCAGCAGGTAGGCGCTCGGCCCGCGCGGCGCGGGCGTCGCCTGCCCGATCGGCACGCTGTGGTCGGTGGTGTCGTCGAGGTACTTCGACATTCGCGGTTCATGTTAACAGAAGTACCGGTTCCCACCGACGGCGCGATTTTCCGGACGCGCGATCGATAATGCACTAGTCTTCTGGTCCGAAATTATGTCGACCTCCGAGCCCAAGAAAGACGCGGATGAGGGCGGGGACCGAGCGGCCGCCCAGCCCGGGCCACCCGAGACGGCGCCACCGGGAGAGCCGGCGCCCGAGATGAAGGCCGAGGCAAAACCGGAGACCGAGGTGCCAGCGCAGCCCGCCGCGACGGCAAGCGCCGACGAGCCCGTCTGGCCGCCCCCGGAGTCGCAGCCCAGCGAGCCGCCAGTCGGCGATCCGCCGGCCCCGACCAAGCCCAGCGATCCACCGATCGGCGAGCCGCCCGACGGGCCGGCGGTCCTGACCAAACCCGCCGAGCCGGTGCCAGCGGACAAGCCCGACGATCCGGCCGCCGAGCCCAAACAGGAGATGGGGCTTTCGGAGTCGACCTTGCACTGGTTGGTGGACGCCGAGCAGCCGATGGATGCGAGCGGGTCCAATCCGATCCTGGCGCCGGTCTACGATCGGCAGGCGCCGGTCGCCGGACGCAAGCGCGCGGTCGCGATCATCGGCGGCGCCGCGGTCCTGGCGCTCGGGATCGCCTGGGCGCTGCACGCGCAAGCCGCGCGCCACCAAACCGTGGCCGCGGCGCCAACGGTCGATTCGGCGGCGGGGCTTCTGCTCCACCGGGCACAAGCCGCGCTCGGACAGGGTCGGTCCGCGGAGGCGCTCGACCTCGCGCGCCTCGCGATCGTCACCGATCCGCACATGGTCGACGCCTACATGATCCTCGGCGTGGTCCAGCGTTCGAACGGCCAGGTGATCGACGCGCGCGACAGCTACCGCCGGTATCTGCAGCTGGCGCCTCTCGGCACGCACGCCGCTGAAGCGCGCGCCGCCCTCACCTCTCTGCCGCCGTGACCCAGCCGCGACCGCCCCAGTCGATGGCGGCGCTACGCGCCCGCTACGTCGACAGGGGCCGGCCGTTGCCGGCGGCGATCGAGGCGGCGCTGCGCGCCGATCCGCGGGCCGGCGCCCGCGCGATCCTGGGCGCGGTCGAGCGTCGCCGCCGGGACAACCGCGCGGAGGGGCAGCGGCTGCGGACCATGCTCCGCTTCGAGACGGCGCTCTGGAAGACCGGCGTCGTTCATGTCGCCGGCGTCGACGAGGCCGGCATGAGCCCGCTGGCCGGCCCGGTCGCCGCCGCGGCGGTGATCTTCGCGCCCGGAACGCGCATCCCCGAGGTCGACGACTCGAAGCGCCTCGATCCCATGTCGCGCGAGCGCCTCGCGCCCGTCATCAAGTCGAGCGCGATCGCCTGGGCGATCGCGTTCGCGGAGGTCGAAGAGATCGACCGCATCAACATCTACTGGGCGGGCCTGCTGGCCATGCGGCGGGCCATCGAAGCGCTCTCCCCCGCCGCCGAGCATCTTCTGATCGACGGCCGCAAGCTGCGCGAGCTCCCGCTGCCGCAGCAGGGGATCGTCAAGGGCGACACCAAGAGCCTGTCCATCGCGGCGGCGTCCATCCTGGCCAAGACCGCGCGCGACGCGCACATGGTCGGCCTCGACGCCGAGTTCCCCGGGTACGGTTTTGCCAAGCACAAGGGCTACCCGGTGGAGGCGCATGTGGGCGCGCTCCGACGTCTGGGCGCCTGCTCGATCCACCGACGCTCCTTCGCGCCCGTCCGCGAGGCTCTGGGGCTTCCGGCGCTTCCGCCCTGGCCGCCGCGGGTGGATTCGACCACCCCGGCCTACTCCGCCGCGGATGTGGCAGGAAATCCGCCCAAAATGTAACGAAGCGGCGCTTACACCTTTCATCGTGCGTGGCGGGTGTCACAATTGGATCCAAGGGCAGTTGATGACACAGCCTCGGAGAGTCTCTCCCCGCATCCCGTACGAAGAGGCGATCTGCCTCACGCGGATCGATGGCAAGGGAAGACTCTACGGTCGCGGGCTGGATCTGAGCGCGACCGGCCTCTCGATCGTCTGCGCCGAAGCCTGTCCGATCGGCACCGCGGTCCGCTGCAGCTTGCTCTTGCTGGGCGGGCCGCGCACCGTGATCGGCCGGGTCGTGCGGGTGACCGCGGTGCCGCGCGGCCTCGGGCTGGCGATCGCCTTCGAAGGGCTGGCGCCCGGCGTCGTCGGCGCGCTCGATCATTTCATCGACACGCGGACAAAGCAGGTGTTGCCCGCGAAGCTGCGCATCGACGGGGTCGATCGGCCCCTGCGCTGCGAGGCCCGCGTCGACGAGCAAGTCGTTCGCCTCACCGCGACGCTGCCGTTCCTGCGTCTCGACGGTGGCGTCGACGTGACCCTGGGCGAGGACGGGGTCGCCTCCGCGGGCGTGATCAGGAAGATCGCGGTCGATCCCGCCACCAGCGACGGCATCCCACGGCTGTCGGTCGACGTCGATCTCGACGGTGGCCCACGCACCCGCACGGCGCGGTACGGGGAGCCGTCCCGACTGCCCCGCGAGCCGCGGCCGTTGCCAACCAGACTGCCGCCGACCTGCGGACATCCGTTGCCGTCGGTGGTGGTCGCGGCGGGCGTGCAGCGTGACCTGCGCGCGGTCGAGGCCCGTCCGCCCCGGCGCCGCGTTCACGGGACCGCGGAGGTCGCGCGGCGGCCCAACTTCGCGCAGTGGAGCTGGCCGCAGGCGGCCCTGGCGATGCCGGCGCCGATGCCTCAGTCGGCGCTGGCGACCGAGCGCCTCACGGTCCTCGATCGAGCGGTGGCCTCGTCCCGCGGCCTCTGGCTGCTGCTGCCGGTCGCCCTCGCTCTCACCGCCGTGCTGGTACATCTGCGC
>JADGRB010000171.1 GCA_017881315.1 Pseudomonadota bacterium | reverse complement strand
GGACACGCCCAAGGTGATGTTCATGCATATCGGCGGCATGGGCGACGAGAAGGTGCTGGCGGGCGCGGTCGGCAAGGTCTTCGCGCGCTTGAAGGAGACGGCGGGCGGCAAGGGCGAGGTGCTGCACGCCGACCTCGATCCGGCCAAGACCAGCCTCTCCCCTGCCAAGATCGAGGCCGTGCTGGTCTACAAGGGCGAGCTCAAGGACGGCGTCTACAAGGTCGTCATCGGGCGAACCACCAAGATGAACGGGCACACGGTCGGCAAGGCCATGGGCGTAAACACCTGGGCCGCCTTCGTGGGGAGCGACGACAAGGCGGTCGTCGACGGCGACTTCGCGATGCTGGAATCGGAGGTGCAGCCCGTGCTGAAGGCGCTGCGCGGGGGCGGGATCGACGTCGTCGCGATCCACAACCACATGACCAACGAGAACCCGCGCATCATCTTCCTGCACTACTGGGGCGTCGGTTCCACGGAGAGGTTGGCCAGGACCCTCCGCATCGCGCTCGACCTGACCGACCACCTTCCGCCCGCCGCTCCATGACCGAGACCGTGGGGCCGACCCCGCCCGATTCGCAGGGCGCGGGGTCCGGAAGCTTGCGCGACGTTTTGAAGTACTTTCTCTATCTCGGCACGCTCGGCTTCGGGGGTCCGATCGCATTGGCGGGCTACATGCAGCGCGATCTCGTCGAGAAGCGCGGCTGGATCACGAAGAAGGATTACGTCGACGGCCTGGCGCTGGCGCAGCTCGCGCCGGGTCCGCTGGCCGCGCAGCTGGCGATCTATCTCGGCTGGGTGAAGGGACGCGTCCGCGGCGCGACCTTGGTTGCAGGCGCGTTCATCCTGCCTTCGTTCGTGATGGTGCTCGTGCTATCCAGCCTCTACGTCCGTTACGGCGGCCTGCCCTGGATGCAGAGCGTGTTCTATGGCGTCGGCGCGGCCGTCATCGCCATCATCGCCCGCAGCGCGCTCAAGCTGGTGAAGCTGACCCTGGGGAAGGACCGCACGCTGTGGATCTTGTTCGCCGCGAGCGCGGCGGCCACGGCCTACACCGAGTCCGAGATCGTGTGGCTATTCCTCGGCAGTGGCCTGGCGGCGCTGCTGGTGCGCTTCCCCCCTCGGCGCGCGCCCAACGGCGCGGTGGCGTGGCTGCCCGTGACCAGCCTCCACCTGACCTTCGCCGTCGCGGTGGCTCCCTCGCTTCCGTCTTGGCCCCTCCTCGGGCGCCTCGCGCTCTATTTCGCGGAAGCCGGCTCGTTCGTGTTCGGCAGCGGACTGGCGATCGTCCCCTTCCTGCACGGCGGCGTGGTGAACCAGCTTCATTGGCTCAGCGAGCGGCAATTTCTGGACGCCGTCGCGGTCGCGATGATCACGCCCGGACCGGTCGTCATCACCGTGGCCTTCATGGGCTACCTCGTCGCCGGGCCCCTCGGCGCATCCGCCGCGGCGGTGGGCGTGTTCCTCCCCTGCTACCTCTTCGTGATCATCCCGGCACCCTATTTCCGGCGTTTCGCCGACAACCCCAAGGTGAAGGCCTTCGTCGACGGCGTCACCGCCGCCGCGACCGGCGCCATTGCGGGTGCGGTGTTCGTCCTGGGCCGGCGGGCTCTCGTCGATCTGGGCGCCGCGCTGATCGCGCTCGTCACCTGGTTCCTCTTCACCCGTTTCAAGAAGCTCCCCGAGCCTGCGGTGATCCTCGGCGCCGGGATCGTCGGTCTCTTGATGCGCTGGCGCTGAAAGTCAGGGCGCGGTGTCGGAGAACCTGAGCTCGACCCGTCGGCTCCGCGCGCGGCAGGACGCCGATCGCTCCGCGCACGCGGGCTTCGACGACCCTTGGGACCGCACCACCAACGCCTCGCCTCTCACGCCGCAGGCGATCAGATAGGCGCGAACCGCCTGGGCGCGGGCGCGGGCCAGCTCAACGGGGTGGTGCTCGTCGGCGGTGGCGTGTCCGCCGATCTCGAGCGCGTTCGGGTTCGCCTTCAAGAAGCCCGCTACCAGGTCCAGCGCGGGGAGCGCCGACGGCATCAGCACCGCGCTCCCCCTCGCGAACTCCACGCGATCGAGGAGCCCCGGATCGGCGGGGCGTGGGGACGGCGGCGGGCCTCGATCGGCGTGGACGTCGGGGTGGGCGTTGGGCTCGGCGTCGGCGGGGGCCGCGGGCTCGATGACGGGCGTCGAGGAGGCGGCTGGCTCGGCCTCCGGCGCGGGGCGGAGAACGGCGAACTCGACCCGCCGTTCGAGGTCCCAGCAGACGCCGTGGTCATGGGCGCAGGCGGGCACGGTGGCGCCCGAGGCGCGGGCGAAGAGGCGAGCGCCGTCGACGCCGCGCTCGATGAGGGCGAGACGGACCGCCGACGCCCGCGCGAGCGAGAGGCGCATCGGGCCGGGCTCGTTGGAGGCGGCGTGCCCTTCGAGCGCGAGCTGCGGGAACCGCTCCGGCTCTCGGCTGAGGATCGCCGTGATCGCGTCGAGGACGGGATACGACGAGGGCTTGATCTCCGAGCGCCCGCTGTCGAAGTAGATCTTCTCGCCGAAGGCGGCCGGGCCGTCGGCAGCGGGAGCGGCAGCCGGAGGGGGGACCGGGGCTTGCCGTGGCGACGGCGGGCCGGGCGACGGCGGACCAACCGCCGCGGCAGCCCGGGCCGCGCCCGCGGCGCAAGCCACGAGCGCCAGGCCGATGAGCAGGGCACCCGCGCGCACGCGCCGACGGTATCACGCCCCGACTCAGGGGGACGTGGGCGGCGGCAGCGCCGGCTTGGCCGTGTTCGCCGCCCAGTTCCAGATCGTCGGGTCGGCGGCGGCCTGATCGGCCGGCGAGACGCCGGTGAGGGTCCCCAGGAACTCGACCAGCTCGGAGATCTCCTCCTCGGTGAGGAGCAGCGGCCGGATCTTCGGGGAGACCGTTCCGACGTAGCTGCCGGGGGGACCGCCGCCGGCGTTGTATTGCCGGACGACGGCCTCGAGGCTGGTCACGGTGCCGCTGTGAAAGTACGGAGCCGTCTGGGCGACGTTGAGCAACGACATCGTGCGGAACGCGCCCTCCAGGGTCTCATCGTAGAGCGTGCAGGCGTTGGTCTTCGGGTCGCGGGTGAGACAGCGTTGCTGATCCTCGGCTTGGACGTCGAGCAGGCGCTGCAGCCCGAGAGTCGGGTTGTCGCTGTATATCCCCGCTCCGTTGAAGATGAGCGGCGAGGCGGGGTTGGCCTGGATCGTCGCCAGGTTGTTCAGGATCGTCTGCATCACGCCGGCGCGCCCCCGGTTGGGCGTTATGGCCGTGGTCGTGTTGGGGATGAAGTCGAGGTTGGGCACACCGACGTTGTGAAACTTGTTGTCGGCGAGCGTCGGGCCGCTGTGGCACTCGTTGCAGGCGGCCTTGCCGATGAAGAGCCCGAGGCCCAGCTTGGCCTTGGGGCTGAGCTGCGAGAAGTCGCGATCCCGGACGTACTTCTGGAACGGCGACTCGGGCGTGAGGAGCTTGCGCGGGTAGATGTCGAAGAGCCGCCCCAGGTTGGCGCGGATCTGGCTGATGTTGTCCTGCGCGTCCTGGGGCATCATCTCGAACGGGCCGTCGGCGGCGGTGGCGCTGGATTTGGGTCCGCCCGTCATCGGATAGACCGAGGCCGGATCGGTCGTCGGCAGCCCGAGCCTCGGATCGAGCGGCGTGTCCGGGAAGGCGGCGTTGTACTCCGCCAGGTACTTGGTGTAGAGGAAGCGCGCCTGGGCGATGGGCGTGGCGGAGGTGCCCCAGACGGTGGTGCCGTGCTCGACCATGCTGTCGAAGCGGCCAGTGGACAGCGTCCAGTCGTACCAGGCCAGGTTCAGCATGTCCCCGGTGTTGGTGGTGAGGTAGCTGATGCCCTCCGAGATGGGGCCGGGGCGTGCGTCGGTGAAGTACTTGGTGCCGTGGCAGGTCACGCAGGCGACCTTGCGGATGTCCCCGATGTTGCCCGAAGGCCCGGCGACCTTGATCGCCTCGGCCACGTCTTTGTCGAAGAAGAGCTGCTGACCGAGCTTGGCCAGCGTGTCGTTGGTGTCGGCGAAACGGTTGTTGAAGGGGTTTGGCGGCGGGTCCCCGGCCAGCGGTTCCATTTTCTTGATCTGGTCCCACTGGTCCGGCGTGAAGCCGTCGACCTCGCCGCAAGCCGCCAGCGCCGACGAGGCTGCCAAGATCAGTAAGCCGACCTGAAACCGACTGCCGAAGCGTGTCTCGTTGAGCATGTGTCCTCCGTTTGCTGCGAAAGCCATGGGCCTAGAACGCCAACACGAGCGACGACGTGAAGATGTCGTCCAGGAACTCCGGGATGCTCCCGTACTCCTGATTGTGGAGGTATTCGACCTTGGTCATGATGTGCGGGGTGAAGACCACGCGCGCGCCGACCGTGTACTGGATCTCCTTGGTGATGTAGATGCGGTCGGTCCCGAGGGTCACGATCGCGTCGCGCGCCGCGGCGCGGAGAATGAATCCGAACTGCGGCAGAACCTGCCAGTCGAGCTCCGCGTAGCCGGAGGGATGCAGCTGCAGCCCGTAGACCCCCTGGGCGGCGTCGGGTTCACCCGGTGAGCCGCCCTTGATGATCTGGGCCTTGAACGCGAAGTTCGCGCTCAGATATTGCAGGTCGAGCCCCCCGAACCACATCTTCCCGTTGTTGTCGGTGGCCCGGTCTTGCGGTCCCCATTCGCCGGAGACACCGATCTCGAGCTTGTCGTCGTTGCGAAAGAGGTGGCCGACCGGGATGCTGATCGCGGCGCGGCCGTTCAGGGTCTTGCCCCAGTTCTGGTCGATCTCGCTGTAGAAGTGGAACTGCTCCGTGGTCGACGACCCGTTGGTCACCGCTCCCGCGAGGATGAGCCAATCGTCGAGGAGCTTGCTGCGGACCTTCACGCCCAGCTGCGACCCGGTCGTGTATCGATCGATCAGGGAGGGCGTTATGCCGAACCGTTGGTCCGACTTGCGCTCTTTGTATGCGATCCCGAAGATCGGCATCATCTTGCCGATGAAGATCGAGGTCTTGCCGTCCTTGGTGGGCAGATATTCGAGCTCGGCCAGGTCCGCCTCGACGAAGTCTCCGAGGGCGAAGTCCGAACCCGTGCGCGGGACGAAGTTGACGCTGGCCCGCATGATGGCGTTGTCGGTCAGCTGATACCGCGGGCGGAGATTGATCTCGTTGACGATGAAGCCGCCCGCCCCCGAGGAGTCGACGCTGTCGAAACGGGTGATGCCGGGAGCGTTCCCGAGCGACGCAACCTCGCCCCGGGTGTTCACCGCGGTGGCGAGGAGGTCGCCGAGGAAGGTCCAGGAGTAGTTCGAGTACTGGGGGAAGACGACGTTGCCGGAGTCGCGGACCCAGCCCACGCCGGCGTTGCCGATGGGCGCGAAATACCCGAAGTCGACGTACCCGTTCCAGGACAGGGCGGGGACGCTCTTCAGCCGATCCTGCTCCTCGCGTGCGATGCGGTCGTTGAGCTCGGCGATCTGCTGTTCCAGCGACTGCGCCTGATCGGGCACCGGCGGCGCCTCCTCGTCGGAAGCCTCGGGGGGGAGAGACGGCGCTTCAGGCTTTTCCTCCTGCGCCAACGCCTGTGGCGCGAGCGCGGGGGCCGTGAGCAACGAGACGGCCGCGATGACCTGCCACGCCCGCTTCCCGCGCTCGAGATAACCGGCCGGGGGGCGACGGGTTGGCTTTCCGTTTGCGATCATCGATCCTCCTCGAGTCAGGTGGAAGAACTGCGTGAGCTTTTGTCGTCGGTCATTCGGAAGAATTCCATCACCACGCTCTGTGTATCGAAGGAGATGGCGGGGACCTCGGCCGGCGTACCCGCGTGGAAGGAGAACGCGCCCTCTCGCCAGCTCAACATCTCGGCGAGCCCGTCGAGGATCTGCTGAAGGACCGCCTGATTGAGCTGTTCGCGATCGCCGGGGCGCTTCCGCAGGAGCACGCTCCCCAGCGCTTCCGAGGTCTGGCGAAGATCCGCCCGCTGGATCGCGAGAGCGGCGTCCAGATCCGAGCGGCTGATGATTCCTCGGCTCACCAACGTCTCGCCCAGGCGCTGCACGCCCGGGGCAGAGACGCTGGTCAGCCGGCCCTGCACGAGGCGCACGATGCCAGCGCCTTGGCGCGACGAGATCACGAGAGAGCCGGTCTTCTGCTGGACCCGCATGAACTCCAGGATCTCGGGGAGCCCGAAGCTTCCGAGATCGCCGCTGAAACGGCCGGACGGCGTCGCTGTCTCGGCGTTCGCCGGTTGGGCCAGGAGGGAGGTGAGGGCTTCGTGGATCTCTCGGTCGTCGGGCGCAAGCGTCGCCGCGCGAAGCAACGCGCGGCGCGCCTCGTCGTGCTCTCCGAGCGCGCTCAGGACGAGGCCGAGGTTGAAGGGGCCGACCGCCTGATCCGGCGCGAGGGACTCGGTCTGGCGGAAGGCCTCCGCGGCCTCTTGCCAGCGCTCGAGGCGCTGGTAGGCCAGCCCCAGCCCGCATCGGGCCTGAGCGGATCGGGGGTCGAGGCGAAGGGCCTCCGAGAAGCCCCAGAGCGCCTCCTCCAGCTGACCGGCGGAAAACAGCGCCATCGCCAGATCGGCTTGCACCGCGGCCACGCCGGGCCAGCGCTTGGCGACCTCGGAGAGCAGCCGGATCGCTTCGGCGTGCCGCCCGTCGCGGGACAGCGTGATACCGAGCGTGGTCATTTGCTGATCGGTGCCGGCGCCGTCCAGATCGGTTCCGCGCGGGTCATCGATGGCCGGCGGCAGCGCGACGCCCGGATCCGAATCCGGAGATCGCCGCCGTCGCGCTTCTCTCAACTTGCTCAGAATGGGACGCAACACGCGACCGGATGCTTCGACGGAAATTCTTTTAGCTTGAGCGGACTTTCAAGCATCATCGATGCTTGGCCAATGATGCGCGCTACTGCAATTTCGAGACACGTAGTGCGCATCACCAATCCTAGGGCAATGAGTGGGGCGCATCACCGACTTCAACGCGAACAACGAATTTGCGATCCGATATCCTCGGCGGACTGTTTTCGAAATTCAGGCGCGAATACCGCTGATATCTGGGGGTCTGACGGCGACCGTTCGACGGTGATCTCGAAATCGGTTTTGCTAATCGACCAGTTTCGGAAATCAGTTCTGTAGGCAAATAAAACGCAGCGCGCGCAATGTGCGCGCCTGTCGTCAACGCGAGCTCTCAATCACGCCGGCGTTCCGCGCCTAAACCAACTGGCCTATAGTGACGAGAGAGGTTCCGCGTGATGGGGCAGCGACATACGGTGGACTCGCCGCCACCGGACTCCTCGACCCAGATGTACGAAACCTTCGGTCGCTATCGACTCCTGGGATTGCTCGGACAGGGAGGCATGGGTCGCCTCTACATTGCCGAGCGTCGCGGCGTGCAGGGCTTCGTCAAGATCGTCGCGCTCAAACGCATCCTTCCTCACCTCGCTGACAGCGCCGAGCTGCGCGACATGTTCCTCAACGAGGCGCGCATCGCCGCGCGGCTCGAGCACCCCAACATCGTCGCCACCTACGAGCTCGGCGAAGTTGATGGGAAGTACTTCATCAGTATGGAGTACCTGCCGGGCGAGGATCTGTCGGCGGTGATCGGGCGCTGCCAGGGTGGGCAGACGATCCCGATCGAGATCGCCGTGACGCTGGCCCAGCAGGTGGCGAAGGGGCTGCACTACGCCCACGACGCGCGCGACGGGCAAGGGCGCCTGCTCGGCCTGGTCCACCGCGACGTGAGCCCGCGAAACATCTTCGTTACCTATCACGGCGGCGTGAAGCTGCTCGATTTCGGCATGGTGAGGAATCCCTCCGGCCCGAAGAGCGTTCCGGGGGTCTTCAAGGGCAAGTACGGGTATTGCGCGCCCGAACAGCTCGAAGGGGGACGGATCGATCGCCGCACGGACGTCTTCTGTCTCGGAATCGTGCTGTGGGAGTGCCTCACCGGGTCGCGGCTGTTCGACACCGGCAACGACATCGAGACGATAAACGCCGTTCGATCTCGTCGCATCGAGCACCCGAGCGTGCTGCGCCCCGAGGTCCCTCGTGCGCTCGAGCAGATCGTCCTGCGCGCGCTGGCCCGCGAACCGGGGCAGCGCTATCAGAGCGCCAACGAAATGTCCGAGGACCTGGATCGCTTCCTGCTCGATCGAAGCAATCGGCCCACCACCACCAGCGTCGGTCAATGGATCGAGACGATCTTCGGTTCGGAGCGAGCGGCGTTGAAGAAGTCGATCAGCCAAGGCGACAACGCCGAAGGGGCCCTCCATCGCCTCAAGGCCATCGATGCCGTGACTGTGGGGACGCCCCATCTCGAGAGATCGTCGAGCGGTCGTTCGACCGCTCAGCCCCGCGCGCTCTGGTCGACCAGCTTCAGCGTGGCCGGATCGTCGTCGGGCCTGAAGGCGGCCCCCGTTGAGGCCGCCGCCAGCGCCGGGGATGAGCTGACCTCGACGCGACCGGTAGCGATCACCGCGCGGCCGAGCGTGGCCACCGGGGTGGGCCCCCGCCGCGGCGGGACGCGCCTCGTGGTGGTCGGGTCGTTGATCGCCGTGGCCGCTCTGGGCGGGATCGGAGCGCTCGCCATGCGCGGGGAGAGCCTTCACTCGGGCGCCCCGGCGTCCGCGGTCACGCAAGCGACCAGCAGCCTCGATCTGCGGAGCCAGCCTGCGGGCGCGTCGATCTTCGTCGACGGCCGGCCCACCGGTCTCAAGACGCCGGCGCTCCTCGACGGTCTGCCGGTCGGCCGCACCGTGAAGCTTCGCCTCGACCTCGAGGGCTACGCGGCGGCTTCCAGGGAGACGACCCTCGCGGCGGGCCAGCCGCAGACGCTGTCTTTCGCCCTCGAGTCGGCGATGGGCACGATCCGGTTGGTGGGGGTTCCTCGGCAGGCGACGGCCGAGCTCGACGATCGGCCGGTCGACCCGTCGAAGCCGATCGCCGCCGCGGTCGGCGCTCACAAGCTGCGGCTCGAGCTCGACCAGACCCCGCTCGTCTCGAAGACCATCGAGGTCCGCGCGAACGCGGAGACCAAGCTGGATCTCAGCACAGATCGGAGCGCCGAATGACGAGGACCAGGTTCGAGGTGGTGGGCGCGCCAGCGACGCGCCCGGCGGCGCCCGGGCCGCAGCCAGCCGGGTCCTCCTCTGGCGTGATCGCGACGGCGATCTTGCTCGTCGCCGCCCTCGGGTTCGCCTCCTGGCTCGCCCAGGGGCAGCTCCGGCGTTTGCTCTCCGGCCTCGACGACGAGGCGCTCGGCCAGGCCTCTCGGACGCTCGAGGAGCTCGTCAACCGGCAGCGGGAACAGCTCGTCGCCGAGGTCAAGGTGCTCGCGGACGACAACCGCATCCGGGCCACGGTGCTGGCGCCCAAGTTCGACGAGGCGACGGTGCAGGACGTGCTCGAGGATCTGCGCAAGTCCTCCGGCGCCACCTTGCTCGCGGTGCTCGACGCGAGCGGGAAGGTGCAGGCGGTCACGGGTGCCGTCAGCCTCCGCCAGGTCGACCTCAGCGGTTCCGCGGCGGTCAAGGCGGCGTTCGAGCACCCGACCTCGGACATCTGGACCCTCCCCGATCAGGTGCAGATCATCGGCCTGGCCCCGATCCGATCTGGCGACCAGGCGCCCGCGTTGCTCGTCAAGGGGCTGGCGCTCGCGAAGAGCCAGCTCGCCACGGTGGAGACGGCGATCGGGGTGTCCGGCGCGGTCTTCATAGGTGATCGGATCGCGGCGTCGAGCTCCCAGAACGCTGAGCTCGACGAGGCGTTTCGAGGCGCCGGCCGGCTGGCCGACGGAAGCGGCGAGCTCACGGTCGCGGACCACGGCTATCGTGTGAAGATCGGGCGGGCGGGGGACGGCGCCACCGCGGCCCGGCTCGCCTGGCTCGTGCCCCACCGCCGCGTGGTCGATCGTGCGCGTTCGCTGCTGTTTCTGGTTTGGTGCCCGGTGCCCCTGGGCGCCCTGCTGCTGCTGCTCTTGCTTGTCAATTCACGACGAACCAACGGAGGAAACCCGTGAGAAAATCGATGTCACCTCGAACCGCGCTTGCCGGCCTCGTCGCCGTATGTTTCGCCCTCCCTCGGCTCGCCTTTGGCGCGGAGCCCTCCGACATGGACGAGGTGAGGCGCGACCTACGTCAACTCCAGGCCCAGGTCCAAGCGCTCCGAGCCGGAATGAGCGAAGCTGCCGAGCTGGACCGCCAGCGGGCGGCGGTGCTGATGCGGGCACTCAAGAACCTCCCGAGCGTCCCGGAGACGGCCGCTGCCACCCCCTCCAGCAAGAACGAGCCCGCCGCGCCCGCTCCCCGTTCGGCGCCCGAGGCAAGCTCGGCGCCGCGCGCCGAGGTGGCGGCGAGCGGCTCCTCCCGTCGGAGCGCCGCCAGCGAGACCTCGCTGGGGGCCATCCGGGGAAAAGTCGAGGTTCCGGCCGGAGAGCCGGTCGCGTACGTGTACGTCGAAAACATCTCCGCGCCGCCGGCGAAGGCTGAGCGCAAGGTCATTCAGCAGAGCGGGAAGAAGTTCGTTCCCAGCTGGGCGGTCATCCAGCGGGGGACCGCCATCGCGTTTCCGAATATGGACAACATCTATCACAACGT